>JBFMBE010000022.1:0-33158 GCA_040755275.1 Thermodesulfobacteriota bacterium
CTTGCTTTTCAATCGATATTTCGATCCAGTACGTCCGTCCGATCCAACGATATCCGGCGGCTTCAAACACGTTTTCGCAGCAAGCTCAAAAGGCTTCCCCAGCCACCCCGCTGATGCCCGGCATTTAAAAAAATCGCCAACCACCGATTTTCCTTAAAAGTCGTGCCTCCAGCAGGAAGACGGGTGATGCGTTGCGAAGCAGCGGAAACTGGTTGAGCCCCCCTTACAAACTCCTCTCTCCACGCTGCCCACTGGTTTTTCTTGACATCGTCTTCATTCATTTTATAACGTAAAATTTTTCAGGATGTCACAGCATCAATTCTCAACATGCCATCGGAACAGGAGGACATTGGAATGAACTGGCTCATTCAGACGTTCGGCTCTTCACTCGGCAAGAAGCTCATGATGGCTGTCAGCGGCCTTTGTTTTTGCGGCTTCCTGGCGGCCCATCTCGCCGGAAATCTATTCATCTATGGCGGGAAGGATGCATTCAACGCGTATGCAAGCCATCTACATTCACTCGGCCCGCTGCTGACCGTTGCGGAGTTCGGTCTGCTCTTATTGGCCCTGGTGCATGTCATCAGCGGGCTGGTGCTGTTCTACCAGAATTGGACCGCCAGGCCCGAGCGCTATCAAGTGAATGCCGCTGCTGGCGGCAGAACGATCGGATCGGCTACGATGCCCTACACAGGGCTCATTCTGTTGGCCTTCGTCCTTTTCCATCTGTTTCAGTTCCATTTCGTGGACAAGACAACCCGAACGATTTTCGAAATCGTTTCTGCTGCTTTCCGGAATCCGGTGAATGTCGGGCTCTACGTGCTGGTTATGGTTGTGGCCGCCATCCATGTCAGTCACGGATTCTGGAGTGCCTTTCAAACCCTCGGCGCCAACCACCCCAAATACATGCCGGCCATCCGCCTGTTGTCGATTCTCTTCAGCCTCATCGTCGGTGTCGGCTTCGGTTTCATCCCGGTGTATGTTTCCCTGATTGCCTAAGCAAGAGGAGCCTATCATGTTAGATGCCAAGATTCCAGGCGGCCCGCTGGCCGAAAAATGGGACCGCCATCGCTTCGAACTCAAACTGGTGAATCCGGCCAACAAGCGCAAATTCGAAGTCATCGTCGTTGGGACCGGGTTGGGCGGAGGGGCTGCAGCGGCCTCCCTTGCAGAGCTTGGCTACAACGTCAAGAGCTTCTGCATCCAAGACTCTCCTCGAAGGGCCCACAGCATTGCGGCCCAGGGAGGGATCAACGCAGCCAAGAACTATCAGAACGATGGAGACAGCATCTGGCGTCTCTTCTACGATACGATCAAGGGAGGGGATTTTCGTGCGCGGGAGGCCAATGTCTACCGCCTGGCTCAGATCAGCGTCAATATCATCGATCAATGCGTGGCCCAGGGGGTGCCCTTCGCCCGGGAATACGGCGGTCAGCTCGCCAATCGCAGCTTCGGCGGCGCTCAGGTTTCACGGACCTTTTATGCCAGAGGACAGACGGGTCAGCAGCTTCTCCTCGGTTGTTACAGCGCCATGAGCCGTCAGATCGCAACCGGAAAAATCAAGATGTTTCCCAGAAGGGAAATGCTCGATCTCGTTTTGGTCAACGGTCAGGCCCGAGGGATTGTGACCCGGAACCTCGTCACCGGAGAACTCGAAACCCATGCTGCGGATGCCGTCGTTCTGGCGACGGGTGGTTATGGCAATGTCTTTTTCCTGTCCACCAATGCCATGTCGAGCAACGTTTCGGCAACCTACCGCGCTTACAAGAAGGGGGCCTTCTTCGCCAATCCCTGCTTTACCCAGATCCATCCCACCTGCATTCCCGTTCATGGAGACTATCAGTCGAAGCTGACCCTGATGAGTGAAAGCCTTCGAAACGACGGCCGGGTCTGGGTTCCCAAGAAACCGGGAGACAAACGAAATCCCAACGACATCCCGGAATCCGAACGGGATTATTATCTCGAAAACAAGTACCCGAGTTTCGGAAACCTTGTCCCCCGGGACGTGGCCAGCCGCAATGCCAAGGAACAATGCGACATGGGCAAGGGTGTCGGCGAAACCGGGCTTGCCGTATACCTCGATTTCCGCGACGCCATCAAGCGGGACGGCAAGGACGTGATCGCTCAGAAATACGGAAACCTTTTCCAGATGTACGAGAAGATCACGGCCCAAAATCCCTATGAAACGCCCATGATGATTTATCCGGCCGTTCATTACACGATGGGCGGTCTGTGGGTGGATTACAACCTGATGAGCACCATCCCCGGTCTCTTCGTCCTCGGGGAAGCCAATTTCTCGGATCATGGGGCGAACCGTCTCGGTGCCAGCGCCCTGATGCAGGGGCTTGCAGACGGATATTTCATCATACCCTACACGATCGGCGGCTATCTGGCGTCGACACCGCTCGGCAAGGTCGGTGCAGACGATCCGGCCTTCCGGGAAGCCAGGGCCGACGCAAAGGCCCGCATCGACAGATTACTCGGGATTCGGGGAAGACGGACGGTGGACGATTTTCACAAGCAACTCGGCCGGATCATGTGGGATTATTGCGGGATGGCTCGAAACGACGAAGGGCTTGCCAAGGCCCGGATCATGATCCAGCAGCTGCGGGCCGAGTTCTGGGAGAATGTACAGATTCCCGGCAGGAATGACGATTTGAATCAGAGCTTGGAACGGGCTGGACGAGTGGCCGACTTCCTCGAATTCAGCGAGCTCATGATCGTCGATGCCCTGGCCCGACGGGAAAGCTGTGGTGGTCATTTCAACGAGGCCTTCCAGACGGAGGAAAACGAAGCCAAACGCGACGACGAGAACTTCTGCCATGTCGCGGCGTGGGAATATGCAGGTGTGGACAACGAGCCGATCTTCCACAAGGAACCGCTTGTTTTTGAAAACGTCCACTTGACGCAAAGGAGTTACAAGTGAGCACCAAGACGATATCCATTACCCTGAAAATCTGGCGACAGGCCTCCTCTAAGGAAAAAGGACATTTCGAGACCTACCACGCCAAACACATTTCGACGGACATGTCCTTTTTGGAAATGCTCGATGTGGTGAACGAGCAGCTTACCCTGGATGGCAAGGAGCCCATCGCGTTCGATTCGGACTGTCGGGAAGGAATTTGCGGGCAATGCGGGGCTGTCATCAACGGAAGGCCTCATGGTCCGGAAAAAGCGACCACCTTGTGTCAGCTGCACATGCGGCATTTCAAAGACGGAGACACCCTGGCCATCGAACCGTTCCGGGCAAGGGCCTTCAAGGTGTTGAAAGATCTCGTGATCGATCGAAGCCCTCTGGACAAGATCATTCAGGCTGGGGGATACATTTCCGTCAATACGGGCGGAGCACCCGATGCCAATGCCATCCCCATTCCCAAGGATGTAGCCGAAAAGGCGATGGATGCTGCAGCCTGCATTGGCTGTGGCGCCTGTGTGGCCGCATGTCCGAATGCGTCTGCCATGCTCTTTACCAGCGCCAAGATTTCGCATTTGGCCCTATTGCCCCAGGGTAGACCCGAAGCCGCCAAACGGGCCATTGCCATGGTGCGGCAGATGGATGCACTCGGTTTCGGCAACTGTACGAACGAACGGGAATGCGAGGCCGAATGCCCCAAGGAGATTTCCATCGTGAACATCGCTCGGATGAACCGGGAATTCTTCAAGGCTTCTTTTGCGTCTGCCGTCAAGTAACGTCGGATAGCCAGGCACGAAGGCCGCTTTCAGGCCTTCCAGTATCTCACACCGCCCCAAAGAGCTTCCCGTCGGCTCATTTGACCATCATGGCGGGAAGAAACAGGACGATCTTCGGGAAGATGGTGATCAATACGGTGGCCATACACATCAGCAGGAAAAAGGGCATCGCCGCCTTGGCGATCACCAGTACGTCATCGTTGTTGAGACCGCTGATGACAAAAAGGTTGAATCCAACGGGCGGTGTGACCTGAGCCAGCTCGATCATGATGATGAGATAGATCCCGAACCAGATCGGATCGAATCCGACGGCCGTCACCATCGGCAGGACGATCGGGGTTGTCATGACGATCATCGAGAAGCCGTCCACGAGACACCCGAGTACGATATAGAGAAGCGAAAGAATGAAGATCAGGGTATACTTGGAGAGCCCGAGGGAGGTAACGAAAAGGGTGAGCTTCCGGGTGATGCCCAAATAACCGACAACCACGGAAAGATAGGATGCCCCGACGACGATCAGCATGATCATGCAGGTCGTCTTGACCGTACCCAAGAGCGTTGCTCGAAAAGTATCCCAAGACATGCTGTTCGTCGCAACCGAAAACAGAAGGGATGCAGCCACCCCTACGACGCCGGCTTCCGTCGGTGTGGCCCATCCCTTGTAGAGGCTGCCCAAGACGCCGATAACCATGGCTGCGACCGGCGCGATTTGGGAAATGGCTGCCATCCGCTGCTTCCAGCTATAGCCCTCGGCCTGTGTTGGGGCGATGGATGGGTCGATCATGCAGCGGATGACGATATAGGCGCTGAAGAGCCCTGCGATGAGAAGACCCGGAATGAAGCCGGCAATGAAGAGCTTGCCGATACTGACATCCCCGATGATGCCGTAAACGAGCATCATCATGCTGGGCGGAATCATGAATCCAAGGGTTCCGGCACCGGCAAGGGATCCAATCGCCATATCCCGCCGATATCCCCGCTTGTCGAGTTCCGGAACGGTGATCTTGCCCACGGTGGCTGTCGTTGCTGCAGACGAACCGCTGACTGCGGCAAAGAGCGAACAGGCGAAGACGTTTACATGAAGCAGTCTTCCCGGGATGGCATCCATCCAAGGGGTGAGGCCCTTGAACAGATTTTGAGAAATGTCGCTCCGGAACAGGATTTCGCCCATCCAGATGAACATCGGCAGTGCGAGCATGGCCGATCCACTCGTATTGTTCCAGAGGCCGGTGCTCAGAATCGAGCCATAGGGCAAATCCGTAAAGATGAGAAAGCCGCCCAGACCGACCAGAAAGAGCGAAATGCCGATCCAGACGGTTCCGCCCATGAACAGAACGAGTAAAACCAGCAGGGTGAAGGAAACGGTTGCCAGATCCAAATAGGTTCTCCCAAATCAAACCGATGGAGGATGTTCGAACATTATCTACCCAGGTCCTTGGCTTCCTGCCGCAGAGCGATATCCTCTCCCTTCAGGACAACCAGGCACTTCATGGCTTCGGAGAGAAGCTGCAGGGCGAGAAGCCCCGATCCGAGCGGCATGAAAGCCTGGGGAATCGCCAAATAAGTTTCCGAAATCTGCATCGAGCGGGACTGGGTAATCACCGAATCCCAGAAAAACAGCGCGCATTGCCAAGCGATGAACGAAAACGTCAGAAATCCGATGAGAAAACAGACCAGATCCAGGTACAATTTGCCGGTGTTCGATAGAACCCCTTGCAGAAGCGTCACCCGGATATGTCCCTTCTCCCGCATGGTATAGGATAGTCCCATGAAGGTCAGGGCGGACATGAGGTATCCGGAATATTCTTCCGTGATGAACAGCGTCTTGCTGAAGGCGCCTCGCAAAACGATTTCCGTCAAGATCAACGCAAGGCTGGAGCACAGGATAAAGCCGCACAGGGCGGCGCTCCAGCCGCTGATTCTGTCCGCCCATCGGATACAGGTTTTCATGGTTCTACCGCTTCACCTGCTTCATGAATTCTGCATAGATGGCCTGGGCATCGGCAGGTGCGTCCTTCAGCCAGTCTTTGCGGATGGTTTCGGTGATCTGCCGAAGATCCTTCATGAAGGCTTCGGACACCGGTACGGTTTCGATGCCGTTCTTGTTGCACAGGCTTTCCTTTTCCTTGTCCAGCGCGACGACATCCTTCCACATTTTCTCTTCCTGCTGTTTGCCGGCGTCGATCAGCGCCTGCTGTATCTTCTTGTCGAGTTTGTTGAAGGCGGCCAGGTTGACGGTCACCATGTTGGTGGCGATCGTCACGTTCAAGGGATGATAGAATTTGAGAACTTCCCAGAATTTGGCATCCACAGCCGTGGGTGTGGATGTCAGAACGGAATCGATCAGGCCGGAAGCCAGGGAAGAGTAGACTTCACTGAAGGGAAGGGCATAGGGTGTACCACCTGCAGCCTCAATGACCAACGCCCCGTTCTTGTCGTAAGTGCGCACCTTGAGCCCCTTCATGTCGGCCAGGCTGGTGAGTTTCTTCTGGGTCCACAGGCCTGCGCCCGGCCAGGGTGCGATGTAGAGGATTTTCTGCTTGAACCGCTCGGCGGCCTTGTCGAAATAGGGACGGCAGATGGTGTTCAGAAGCTTGGCCTCATTGAAATCGGCGGCCAGAAAAGGAAGCGTGACGATCTGAAACACCTTGTCTTCCCCAGCAACACCGCTGATCAACATGTCCGACAAGGGAACGAGCCCATCCCGGACGACCTTGAGCAATTCCGGACCCTTGTATCCCAATGCACCACCGCTGCTGACATTGATTTCAAGCTCTCCACCGGTGAGCTCCTTGATCTTGGCCGCGAACTCCTCGAGTCCGATCGTATGGTGGTTGTTCGGAGGCCATACGGAGTTGGCGTTCCATGAGGTCTTGGCCATGGCGGCCCCAGCCGTCCAGCATAGAAGGCCGAAAATCAGGATGGACAGGAACAGCTTCTGTTTCATCGGTGTCTCTCCTTTCGGTTGAAGTTGGGAAACAGGGGGTGAGGCGGTCTGCGAAAAGGGATGGACTCATCACGAAGGTATGGGGGGATACCCGAATCCATCGGTTTTCCATATCGGCCTTTCCCTTATCGTAGAGAAGCGGTTCAAGTCAATGGAATTATCCCGATGCACCGTCCTACTAGCCCGTCCAGCAGCTCGGACTCGGAACTCCGAACAGGTTTCTGTGTATCCGGGGGCTTTGACGGTGTTCCAGGTTCATCCGAATGTTCGCTTTACAAATGATGGGACATGGGGTAGAAAATAAGGACAATTGAATTCCGCAGAAACCCCCCGCTTCCGCATGTCCGATTGATGCGTATTTCCCGGGTTGATGCAACGCCCCGTGTCGACCAAGCCGTATTCCCACATGTCAGTCATCGAAGTATAGGCGCAAGTAGGGATACCGATGATTCTCGAATGGCGCATGATTCCCAAAACCACCTTACAGGAAAAAGGAGCAACACGATGTCGAAACACATGAAAACGATCGACGGCAACACCGCTGCAGCTCATGTGGCCTATGCCATGAGCGATGTGGCTGCCATCTATCCCATCACACCGTCCACACCGATGGGGGAAATCGCGGACGAATGGGCGGCAAACGGCAGGAAGAATATTTTTGGTCAGACCCTGCTCGTAAGGCAGCTTCAGAGCGAAGCAGGAGCTGCCGGGGCCGTTCACGGAGCGCTTGCCGCCGGATCGTTGACCACCACGTTTACGGCGGCTCAAGGGCTGTTGCTGATGATCCCGAACATGTACAAGATTTCCGGCGAACTGCTTCCCGGGGTTTTTCATGTGTCCGCACGTGCCATTGCGGCCCATGCCCTTTCCATTTTCGGGGATCATGCCGATGTCATGGCCGTCCGACAAACCGGCTTCGCGTTGCTGTGCTCCAATTCCGTTCAGGAAGTCATGGATTTGGCCTTGGTGGCTCATCTGTCCGCCATCGAAGGTCGGGTGCCGTTTCTGCATTTTTTCGATGGGTTCCGAACCTCCCACGAAATTCAGAAAGTCGAAATGATCGAATACGATGAGATGGCCTCTCTGGTGAACCACAAGGCCATTCAGGAATTTCGAAGCCGAGCCATGAACCCGGAACATCCCCACATTCGGGGGACCGCCCAGAATCCCGATATCTATTTTCAGGGGAGGGAAGCCGCAAATCGGTATTACTTGGCTGTGCCGAACATCGTCAAGGACATCATGAAGAAAGTAGGCGCCCTCACCGGAAGACACTACCATCTCTTTGACTATGTCGGTCATCCGGAGGCGGATCGGGTGGTGGTGGCCATGGGTTCTTCCTGTGAAACGTTGGCCGAGGTGGTTCGCCATTTGAATGATGCGGGTGAGGCCGTCGGCCTTCTCAAGGTACGGTTGTATCGACCTTTCAGTATCCCGGATTTTCTGGGGGCGCTTCCAGCCACCGTCAATCGGATCACTGTCCTCGATCGAACCAAGGAACCGGGGGCGATCGGTGAACCGCTCTATCTCGATGTGTGTACGGCTTTCATGGAACGCGGAGAAATGCCCGTGATCTGCGGCGGACGGTACGGACTGAGTTCGAAGGAATTTACCCCCGCAATGGCGCTCGCCGTATTCGACAACATGAAAGCTATGGCTCCGAAGAACCACTTCACGGTGGGAATTACCGACGACGTCACCTATACTTCCCTCGAAGTGGCCGATCCCATCGACACAACTCCCAAAGGAACGGTGCAGTGCAAGTTCTGGGGCCTTGGATCGGACGGGACCGTCGGCGCCAACAAAACGGCCATCAAGATCATCGGGGACAACACAGATCTCTACGCCCAGGGATATTTCGCCTACGATTCCAAGAAATCGGGCGGTATTACCGTATCGCACTTGCGGTTCGGGGTTTCTCCCATCCAGTCGACCTATCTGGTCAATACGGCCGATTTCGTCGCTTGCCACAAGGCCAATTACGTCCAGCTCTACGATGTTCTCGAAGGCATTCGCCCCGGGGGGACGTTCCTTCTCAATTCCAACTGGTCCCTCGAGGACATGGAAACCCACCTTCCGGCCCGGATGCGTCGAACGATCGCTCAAAAGAATCTCAAATTCTACAACGTTGATGCGGTCAAGATCGCCAATTCCGTCGGCCTCGGTGGACGAATCAACATGATCATGCAGACGGCGTTTTTCAAGCTGGCCAATGTGCTGCCGTTCGAGGAAGCCATCGCTTTGCTGAAGAAGGAAATCCACAAGGTATACGGGAACAAGGGCGAGAAGGTCGTTCAGATGAACATCGATGCCGTCGATCAGACCCTGGCCAATCTTGTGGAAATCCAGTATCCCGAATCCTGGAAGGATGCAGCCGGAAGCGATGTGGTGGGAGAGGAGCTTCCGGAGTTCGTCGAAAAGGTGATGAACCCCATTCTGGCACAACAAGGGGACAAGCTACCGGTCAGTGCCTTCGAACCCGACGGGGTGTTCCCGGTTGGAACCGCCAAATACGAGAAACGAGGGGTTGCCATTTTCGTTCCGGAATGGATTGCGGAAAATTGTATCCAATGCAACCAGTGCTCGTTTGTTTGTCCCCATGCAGCCATTCTTCCTGTCGTAGCAACCGATGAGGAGTTAAAGGACGCTCCTAAGGATTTCGTCACCCGGCCCGCTTTGGGCAAGGAGCTGAAAGGGTATCAGTACCGGATTCAGGTCAATACGCTCGACTGTCAGGGATGTGGCAACTGTGCCGACATCTGCCCCGCCAAGAAAAAAGCCCTTGTCATGAAACCGATCGAGACCCAGACGGCCGTCCAAGTTCCCAATCACCGATTTTCGACTCGGATTCCTTTCAAGATGAATATCCTGAAGCGGGATTCGGTCAAAGGCAGTCAACTGTATCCGCCGCTGATGGAATTTTCGGGTGCATGTGCCGGATGCGGGGAAACCCCTTATGTCAAGGTGCTCACCCAGCTTTTCGGGGAACGGATGATCATCGCCAATGCCACAGGTTGTAGCTCGATTTGGGGGGCATCCGCTCCATCCACCCCCTACACGGTGAACGCCGAAGGTCACGGCCCTGCCTGGGGCAACAGTCTCTTTGAGGATACCGCTGAATTCGGATATGGAATCGCCCTTTCCTACATCCAGCGTCGGAACAAGCTCGCCGAGACGATCGAGGCCGCTCTGACGATAGATATTCCGGAAAACTTGAAGGAAGCCTTCAAAGAATGGCTCAAGAACAAAGATTCTGCGGAAGGATCCTTGACTGCCGCTGCAACCATCCGGGCAATTCTTTCGACCATACCAAAGAAAAAGGGTATCTTAGCCGATATCGACGGGATGCAGGATCTGCTGGTGAAAAAGTCCATTTGGGCGTTCGGGGGGGATGGTTGGGCTTACGACATCGGCTTCGGCGGGCTCGATCACGTGTTGGCAAGCGGTGAAGACGTCAACATTCTCGTGATGGACACCGAAGTCTATTCCAACACCGGAGGCCAAAGCTCCAAGGCCACGCCCACCGGTGCAGTGGCCAAGTTTGCCGCATCCGGAAAGAAGATCGGCAAGAAGGACCTCGGTCGCATTGCCATGACCTACGGGTATGTCTATGTGGCTTCGGTTGCCATGGGCGCCAACAAGCAGCAACTCCTCAAGGCCTTCATGGAAGCCGAAAGCTATCCGGGCCCATCACTCATTCTGTGCTATGCACCCTGCATCAACCAAGGGCTTCGAAAGGGCATGGGGAAGAGCCAGCTGGAACAGGAGTTGGCCGTTCAGTCCGGGTACTGGCCGCTGTATCGGTACAATCCGCTTCTGGCAGAAGAAGGCAAGAACCCCTTCATCCTCGATTACGACAAGGCCCCGGATGGGACCCTGCAAAGCTTTCTCTCCGGAGAAAACCGGTATGCACAACTTGAAACCATGTTCCCTGAGGAATCCAAGAGACTCCGGGCCAAGATCGAAGAAGAGGTGCAGAAACGGTATGAAATCCTCAAGTGGATGGCCGATCCGCTGTCGGTATGCCCAAAGCAGGAATCGCAAGGTTAACGTCGGTAGCGGACATTCGATCCCAGAGGGTTGACATCTTCCGGGGGGCGTTCCACCAGGAGCCTTTCTTCTGAACATCCCGCTTCAGGGAAACGGGGTGAATGGGGGGGCGGTTGGAACCGTGCAAGAGCGGGGGCTACCCCCTTCGGCTGTCGACAAAGACAATCGTTCTAAGTTTCAGGGGCATGGCATACCATGCCCCTGTCGTTTCGGTACATTCATCATCATGTTTTGAAACGGACTCGGTTCAGAGCCCTTCAGGAAGTTGAGTACAGCCCCCATGAGCCTGTTTTTCCTTTTTTATCTGTTGCTGTACGGTGGCATCCACCTGTATGTGTTTTATCGCCTTCAAGCGGCATATCCGCTTTCGGCTCCCGCAAAGACCATCGTGATCGGCGCGTTTGCGTCCATGGTTATCTCTCCGGTCATGGTCCGCCTTCTGGAGCGACATGGCTACGAACTTCCCGCCGATACCTTTGCCCATGTCGGATATCTTTGGATGGGACTCGTGTTCGTCTTTTTTTCCACATCCATGCTTCTCGATATCTGGCGCCTGCTCATGCATGTCGGAACATGGCTCGGTGCATCAAGCCTTCACGGGTGGATCCCCCAGGGGCGCATCCGACTGGTTCTTCCCCTGGTGTTGTCCTTGCTGTTGACCGGCTATGGGTATGCTGCTGCACTTCGGGTTGCTCCGGAGACGATCACCCTTGAAACCGACAAATTGCCGCAGGGCATGTCGCGGCTTCGGATCGCACAGATATCCGATGTTCATCTCGGCCTGATCGTATCCGGGGAACGGCTGGAACGCATCTGCAGGGTCATCGAAGAAGCCAACCCAGACATCCTGGTATCGACGGGGGATTTGCTGGACGGTCAGCTGGATGGACTGGCTTCTTCCGTGGAGAGAATCAAGCGTATCCAGCCGCGATTTGGAAAGGTGGCTGTCACGGGAAATCATGAATACTATGCCGGCATCGAGCGGTGCGTGCAGTTGACGCAGGCTGCCGGATTTCGATTGTTGCGGGGCGAACGTCTCGATGTCGGGGATATCGTTCGGTTCGTTGGAGTCGACGATATTACGGGTTATCGGAGCGGAGGGACCGGGTTCCTGACCGAGGAACGGCTTCTGGCTGAACCCAATCCCGGCATGCTGACCATCTTGCTCAAACACCGCCCTGTCGTTTCAGAGGAGGCACTCGGTGCCTTCGATCTACAGCTCTCCGGTCATACCCATGCCGGGCAGATCCTGCCTTTTTCTCTGATTACCCGTCTGTACTTTCCCTACCACCGAGGGCTGTACCAACTGCCGAAGGGCTCCGCTCTCTACGTCTCCCGAGGAACCGGTACCTGGGGACCACCCATTCGGATCGGGTCGGCACCCGAGGTGACGGTCATTGATTTCGTGCGCCGTGATCCTGAAAAAAAGGGGTAGATCGGGGCTGGATACGACTCCATCATGGATGGCGGCTTCGCAAAAAGTCAGGAAGTCTCTGTCGAGTCGCGGGGTGACTGGGGAACCTTTTTCGCTGCTGCGAAAAAACTCAGCCGCCCGATCTCGTAGGATCGGACGGATGGCCAGACAGCAAACAGAGGCTGGTTGAATCGCAACGGCTTGCTTTTCAATCGATAGTTCGATCCAGTACGTCCGTCCGATCCAACGATATCCGGCGGCTTCAAACAGGTTTTCGCAGCAAGCTCAAAAGGCTTCCCCAGCCACCCCGCTTATGCCCGACATTTACAAAGAGCACGGGAAAATCGACTTTTTGCGGCCTCATCATGGATGATGGTCCCGCAAAAAGGCTATCTGCCCTCACTTCAGCAACTCCTCGATCTTTGCAGCGTTAAATCCATCCACCATTTTCCCGTCGATGAAGAAGGCGGGGGTGCTGCTGATGCCGATCGCCTGTGCATCCGCCCGTTCCTTACGGACTGCTTCCTGGTACTTGCCTTCCAGCTTTTTCAGAACCGCTTCGGCGTCTTCACCGTTGGCCTTCTTGAATTCGGCGAATCCCTCCAGGAATTGCTGGATGACTTCCTTTGGATCGTGCGATGGATTGAGAAAGGTATAGGCATAGTCTTCCGCTTCCATGGGCTTGACACCGAGATGTTTGAGGTCGTTCAAGGCCATGCATGCAGCTTCGCTTGCGGGGCTCAGCGGGAAATGAGCGGTCCGAAGGGACCGAAGCTTTCCTTTGTTTTCCATGAGCCATCCCCATCCCTTTCGGCAATGAGGGCAGAACGGATCCGAAATCAGAATGACATCGTGGGTTCCCGTGCCCCGATAGATTTCCTTCCCATAGGCGGGGTCGATGTGCTCGATGGTTCGAAGCTCGCTCAGGGCATCCCGGACAAGGCTTTTTCCGGTCGACAATTCCTGCACGTCCGGGTAGATAAACGTACCACTGGGATCAACGATCAGGGTGACGACCTCGGATTCCTTCTCGGCTGTCGGAGTTGCCACCCGAAATCGGACTCCATAAAGGGTTCCTGTCGGCAGGTCGATGGTTGACGTTTTCTCGATGGTGACGTGTTTCTCCGTGGCTTGCAGGAATCGGGGGTCTTTGTTGCCTTTCAGGATTCGGATGCGCTCGGCCGCATGTCGTCGAAAAGCAGCCTCATCGAGCCGGGGTGAAGGGTCAGCGAGAGCTGCGGAAGCCTGAAGAAGAACGAGACCCAAAAGCATGCTGAAAACACAGGCCCAGCCGCGATGGGTGTTGGATGACTTCTGTGAATCAAGATGGCTGAACATGAATATCTCCTGTAGACTCAAAGATGATGGCCCCGCATGATCCAAGGGTACTTCCTGTAAGGTCTCTACCCGCCTACGATCTACCGCCACTACCTACTACTCTGCCGCTCTATCCAGGAAACGATTTTTTCCGCCGCGACGGCTCGGTGGTCGGGATATGAGAGCATATGATCCGCATCGGGGATGATTTCGAGGGTAATTCGCTGTGGATTGAGCTTGCGGGCTTCGTATGCCTCGGCTACCGGAATCAGCTCGTCCTTTTCCCCGTGAACGATCATCAGCGGTCGGTCGAGATTTCGTACGGTTTCCGGAAGGCTATGGGAGCCGGCATCCTTGAAAAAACCGGTGGTCAGCTCCAGGGTTCGATTCCGGCTGGAGAAGGTGATTTTTCCGGAAGCCTTGAGTTCCTCGATTTGTTGCGGCCCCAGGAATTTCAACGGATCGAATCCCATGAGCCGGGAACCGATGGCTGCAACGGCTCCAACTTCTGGAATGCGGGGCATGGACAACACGGCTATCGCACCCCCCATGCTATGTCCCACCAATCCGATCCATTGGTCGGCCCCCTTGTCCCGAAGCCAGTCGACCGCAATGCGCATCTCCCGGATATGCTTGCTCAGGGAGGACTCGGCGAACAGACCCTGACTCTGCCCGTTACCGGAAAAATCGAAGCGCAGCACGTAAAAGCCTCGGTTTTCGAGCCGGCTTGAAATCTCTCGCAGAATGCCGGTGTGTCTCGAGCATGTAAAACAATGCCCCAGAACCACCCCTTTTCCGTTCGGTGTATCGGGACGATGGAAGGTCGCCGCAAGGGCTTCGCCTGCGTGATTGGGAAACGTGATTTGTTCCTGCGTCATATGCAATGCCATCCTTCGATTCTGCCCACCACCCGCTGCCCACTGCCCACTGCCTACTGCCCACTACCCACTGCCCACTACCTACTGCCCACTGCCCACTGCCCACTAAATATCCACGCTCTGACCAGGCAACGGCACGAAAGCCTGAAATCCCTCCTTCACCAAGGTCTCTTCCATCGCCAGAGACTGCTCTTCCTCACCATGGACAACGGCGATTTTCCCAAACTTCAGGTTGGTTTCCTTGAGGAACCGCATCAGTTCATTCTTGTCAGCATGTGCACTGAATCCACCCAACCGGACAACGTGGGCCTTGAGCGGATATTCCTTGTTCAGGAATTTCACGATCGGAGCAGCTCCGCTCCTCCCCCCTGCCTCGTATTCGAGACCCTTGTCCTGGATGCGTCTTCCAAGGGTGTTCTCCGCCATGTATCCGACGATGAGGATCGTATGCTGGGGCTGGTGAATCTTGTAACGCAGGTGATGCAGAATACGTCCTGCTTCACACATTCCCGATCCGGCGATGACGATGTGGGGCTTTTCTTCCCGCATCAGGGCCATGCTCGCTTCGACGCTCTCGATGAAGGTGACTCGGTCGAAACGGAACGGGTTTTCCCCTTTTTCGAGAAAGGTCTTGTGTGCATGGTCATCGAAGACTTCGGGATGTTCGGCAAAAACCTTGGTGATCTTGGAGGCGAGGGGACTGTCCACGAAAATCGGCACGTTGGGTACAGCCTTTTCGTCATAGAGCTCATGCAGCCGGTACAGAATATCCTGAGTTCTTCCATAGGCGAATGCCGGAATGAGTAGGGTCCCGCCCCTTCCGACCGTTTCGGTCAGAATATCCTTCAGTTGATTCTTCAGATCCTGGCCGGGTTCATGCTCTCGGTTGCCGTAGGTGCTCTCCATGATCAGCAGATCGATTCGGCGGTCTTCTTCCGGAAACCGGATGGTCGGGTTTTTCAGAAGCGGCATGTCGAATCTGCCGATGTCTCCGGTAAACAGAACCCGCTTGAGAGAACCGTTCTCCGAAATGCGTACCAGTACCATGGCTGAACCCAAAATATGGCCCGCATCGTAGAATTCGGCACTCATGCGGGAGCCGACGGATACCCGGTATCGATAGGGGATTCCTTCCAGTGCGGCGATGGCCTTTTCGGCATCCGCAATCGTATAGAGGGGTTCCACCCGGTCCAGCCGATACTGGCGGAGTAACTCCTCGATCGCCTTCAGATTGAGTTCGTTCGGCCCCGTTTTCAGGAGCGCCTGGATCTGGTCCCTCTCTTTTCGAATGGAATTCTGATTTTTCCCCTGGCCCTTCATCTGCATCAGTGCGTTTCGGGCGGTCTTGTAATTCAAATAGGCCGCATCTGACTCCTGAATGTGGGCGCTGTCCAAAAGCAGGTGGGCGCATGCATCGGCCGTCGCCCGGGTACAGAAGACTTTTCCGGAAAATCCTTTCTTGACGAACAGGGGTAGCCTTCCGGAATGATCGATGTGGGCATGGGACAGCACCACGTTCTGGATCAATTTGGGCGAAACGGGGAAGGTCGTGTTCCGGTTTTCGCTTTCCTTTCTACGTCCCTGGATGAGTCCGCAATCGAGCAGAACGCTTTCGTCCTGACAGCGAATCAGATGCATGGAACCGGTCACTTCCCGAACCGCTCCAAAAAATTGTACGTTCATCACGTCAACTCCTGTTTCAGCATGCAGCAAGCTATGCGATGGACGGGTTTTCCGTCCGCCCCGTAAACAATGTTTCCCGGCTGAATCAGCCGGTTCATGACGCAACCTTCCGGAATGTCGAGTTCGAAGAGTTCTCTTTCGGTAAGGGGAGGGCGCTCGCAGAGCCGGTTGTCGACGATCTCGAGGCTGTGCAGGGGATGGTCCTCGCATAGGGGACAACGATACACCCTGCCGTTTGGAAAGATGAACGCGTTGTCCGCCACCTTTCCGGCACACTCGAAGGTTTCGTCCGGTTCGAGATATACCTTGGGATAGGTGACCGTTATGCCCCGCTCGGCCGCCTCTTCGGCAACCCGCGGAACATTGTCCAGCCAGACAGACGCTTCCGTCTGGCCGGTTTCAGTTTTGGATGCCGATTGGCCCCTCAGCCCGACCACTTGAATGAAGAATCGATGGACACCGAGGGACTGCAGCAAGGCGGGCATCCGGGGAAGTTCGTGGATATTGGCCGAGCTGACCGTAAAGATGACGCTAATACCAAAGCCGGCAGCAACCGCTTTGCGAATCCCCTGGATGACGGCATCGAAGCATCCTTTGCCCCGAAGTCGATCGTTCGTTCGAGCCTCGGCCCCATCCAGGCTGAAGCTGATGGCATCGACTTCATCGGGTGAGATCTTGTCCAGAATGTCGTGAAAGAGAAATCCATTGGTATCGATCGTGATGGACTGGTAGCCGCGCTGTCGGGCATGTCGAACGGCATGCGACAGGTCGGGATGCAGGGTGGGTTCCCCTCCTAAAAAAATGATGTTTGCGGAAGGTTTTCTCGCTGCAAAGAGGTCGATCCAGGCTCGGATGGTTTCGATGGGGAGAGTCCGCGTTCCGTGGGCGCTCGGGTTGATGTAGCAATGTTTGCAGCTCAGGTTGCAAGCCGTCAGGATATGGAAGAAAACGTTCACCCGGTCTTTGGAGAATTCGACGGTTCGTATCCTGCGTCCGGATGCCATGGCAGGGTCTCCGCGCTATTCCATACAAAATTTCGACAGGCTGTCGTCGAAGGCCACCGGGTAGCAGCCATCGAAGCAGGCTTTGCAGAAATGATTTTCGGGATGTGGCACACCGGTGGATTCGAGCAGTCCGGGAAGGCTCAGATAATGCAGGCTGTCCAATCCGAGAAAATCCCTCAACTGGTCGACGTTCATCTTGGAGGCGATCAGCTCCCCCTTGGTGGAAAAGTCGATGCCGTAATGACACGGAAACCGATGCGGCGGCCCACTCACCCGAAGATGGACCCGCTTGACCCCCAATTCCCGCAAGGCCTTCACCCGGGTTTTCACTGTCGTCCCTCGGATGATCGAATCCTCGATAATGATGATATCCTTTCCTTTCAGAAGTCCCTTGATCGGATTGAGTTTGACCCGGACGCCGAAATCCCGCATGCTTTGGGTCGGCTGAATAAAGGTTCTGCCCACATAATGGTTTCGGATCATCCCCATCTCGAACGGAATGCCGGACTCCTCGGAATAGCCCAATGCCGCATAGGTTCCCGAATCTGGAAAGGGCATGACCATGTCGGCCTCGACCGGTGCTTCCTGGGCCAGACGTTTGCCGTGGGCCTTGCGGGTGATGTAGACGTTTTTTCCGTAAATGGTGCTGTCGGGGCGGGCGAAATAGATGAATTCGAAAATACAGAAGGAACGCTTCCGTGTAAAAGGGGTACGCAGGCTTTTCATGCCGTTGGGGCCGATGATGATGATTTCTCCGGGATCGATTTCCCGAACGAAATCGGCCTCGACAAGATCGAGGGCGCAGGTTTCGGACGCAAGGATATAACTGCCGTTGAGTTTCCCGAGGCATAGCGGTCGAAATCCATTGGGGTCTTTGATGCCGATGATCTCGCCGTTGCTGGTCATCAAGATCATGGAAAACGCCCCCTTGATCCTGGAGACGGCAGCCATGAGCGCCTGCTCGAAACCCAAATGGAGGTTTTTTACGAACAGGTGCAAAAACACCTCGCTGTCCATGGTCGTCTGGAAGATGGAGCCGCCTTCTTCGAGTTCCGCCTTGAGCAGGTGGGCGTTGACGAGGTTCCCGTTGTGCGCTACGGCGTAGGAGCGCTGCTTGTGGTGAACCACAAAGGGCTGGGCGTTGGTGAGAATGGAGCTTCCGGTGGTGGAGTAGCGCACGTGTCCGATGGCGCTGTCTCCTTTGAGTTCATCGAAATGCCCCATCTCGAAGACGTCCGATACTAGCCCCATGCCTTTGTGGGCCACGATGGCGCGATGTTTGGAGACAGCGATACCCGCACTTTCCTGCCCCCGGTGCTGCAGCGCGTAGAGTCCGAAATAGCAAAGCCGTGCCGATTCGGGATGGCCGTACACACCGAAAAGCCCACAAGCCTCCCGGGGCTTTTCTTCGAAGATGTCAACATGGGAAATGCCGGTTTTCATGATGACTCGCTTTATTCGATGAAGCGGCGATCCTTGCCGGATTCGGTCGATTGTGCGTAATAGTCCTGCAGGGCTGTCACTTCCAGGGTCTTGGTCTTCAGCGACTCGATGCCCCGTGCGATGGCGATGGCTCCGGCGAGGGTGGTGGTGTATGGAACGGCGTATTTCAGTGCGGCCCGTCTGAGGTAATATCCATCCCGCTTGGTTTGGTTGCCGAAGCCGGTGTTGACGATGAGATGGATTTCGCCGTTCTTGATGGCGTCGACCACATGGGGCCTTCCCATGGACACCTTGTTGACCACCCGGTTGGGAATGCCATGTCTGGAAAACCATTCTCCAGTGCCGTGGGTGGTCACGATGCCGAATCCCATTCGTTCGAAATGCCTTCCGAGGTCCAGCGCTGCCTGCTTGTCCCTGTCCTTTACACTGATGAACACGTTGCCTGCAAGCGGCAATTTCTGCCCCGATCCGAGCTGGGCCTTGGCGAATGCCAGACCGAATTCATCGGAGATTCCCATCACCTCACCGGTGGACTTCATTTCCGGGCCCAGAAGCGTATCCACATCCGGAAAGCGGTTGAATGGAAGAACGGCTTCCTTGACCGAAACGTGCTTCGGAACCATTTCTGTGGTGAGCCCGACTTCATCGAGAGATTGCCCCATCATGAGCCGGGTCGCCAGCTTGGCAAGCGGCACGCCGGTCGCCTTGCTCACAAACGGCACCGTTCGGGAAGCCCGGGGATTGACCTCGAGCACGTACAGCCGATCGGCCTTGACGGCATACTGGACGTTCATGAGTCCCACGACGCGAAGCTCCTTGGCCATGGCTTTGGTGGCTCGTGTAATCTCCTCGATCATCGCGGGTTTCAGGCTGAAGGGCGGAAGCACGCAGGCAGAATCCCCCGAATGGATTCCGGCTTCTTCGATATGCTCCATGATGCCGCCGATGACGGTTCTGCTGCCGTCGGAGATGGCATCGACATCGACTTCGATGGCGTCTTCCAGAAAATGATCGATCAGCACCGGATGCCCCGGAGATGCAGCAATGGCAAGCCGCGTGAACCCTTCGAGTTCGGATCGCTCGTAAACGATTTTCATGGCCCTTCCACCCAACACATAGGAAGGCCGAACCACCACGGGGTAGCCGATGACTTCGGCTACGGCCAGGGCTTCCTCCACCGATTCCGCTGTCCCGTTGGCGGGCTGCTGCAGCCCCAGCCGTTTCAGCATGGCCTGAAACAGCTTCCGGTCCTCGGCCATGTCGATGCTTTCCGGCTGGGTTCCGAGGATGGGAACCCCCGCCCGGTGCAGTGCCACCGACAGGTTGAGCGGGGTCTGGCCACCGAACTGGACGATGACGCCTTCGGGATTTTCCGTTTCCACGATATGCATCACATCTTCGAAAGTGAGCGGCTCGAAATAGAGCTTGTCCGACGTATCGTAATCGGTGCTCACCGTTTCCGGGTTGCTGTTGACCATGATGCTTTCGATGCCCATTTCCCGAAGCGCCATGGAGGAGTGCACACAGCAGTAGTCGAATTCGATGCCCTGCCCGATTCGGTTGGGACCTCCGCCCAGGATCATCACCTTGCGCCGACCGCTCACCCGCGCCTCGGATTCCCGCTCGTAGGTCGAATAATAATAGGGGGTTGCCGCCTCGAATTCGGCGGCACAAGTGTCGACCAGCTTATAGGCAGGCTGGATTCCGAGAGCTTTTCGGTGCATTCGCACATCTTCGGCATTCGTTCCGGTGAGATGGGCGATCTGGATGTCGGAAAACCCGTTTCGCTTGGCTTCCCAGAGCCGGTCTTCCGAAAGTGGACGTTTCTGAGCGGCAAGCTCGTTCTCCATCTCGACGATCTGCCTCATCTGATTCAGAAACCAGGGATCGATTTTCGTCAGCTCATAGATTTCGGATAGGTTCATGCCCTGCTTCAAGGCATGGTGCACATAGAACAATCTTGCCGAATTGGGTGTGGCAAGCTTCTGCCGGATTTCGGCCGGTGTCGGGGTTCCGTCCTTTCCATCCGCTCCAAAGCCGTGCCGTCCAATTTCGAGGGAACGTAGCCCCTTCTGCAGGGCTTCTTTGAACGTACGGCCGATCGACATGGTCTCCCCGACGGATTTCATGGCCGTGGTGAGAGAATCGGGGGTTTCTGGAAATTTTTCGAAGGTAAAGCGGGGAATCTTCACCACGCAATAGTCGATGGTCGGCTCGAAGGAGGCCATGGTCCGGCCGGTGATGTCGTTCGGGATTTCATCGAGGGTGTATCCAACGGCCAGTTTGGCTGCGATCTTGGCGATCGGATACCCGGTTGCCTTGGAGGCCAGGGCCGAGCTTCGGGAAACCCGCGGGTTCATTTCCACAACGACGATATCCCCGTTTTCAGGATTGACGGCAAACTGAACGTTCGATCCGCCGGTATCGACACCGATTTCCCGCATGATGGCGATCGATCCATCCCGAAGCCGCTGGTATTCCTTGTCCGATAGGGTCTGGATAGGTGCCACCGTGATGCTGTCTCCGGTATGCACCCCCATGGGATCGATATTCTCGATGGAGCAGATGATGACGACATTGTCCTTGTTGTCCCGCATCACTTCAAGCTCGAATTCCTTCCATCCGAGAACCGATTCCTCCAGCATCACCTGGCCGATGAGGCTGGCATCCAGACCGGACCGGACGATCGTCTCGAGATCTTCCGGATTGTAGGCCACCCCGCCTCCGGTTCCGCCCAGGGTGAAGCTGGGTCGAACGATGATCGGAAAGCCGATTTCCCGGGCGATGGCGCGGCTCTGTTCCATATCGGTGGCGATTCCGCTTTTCGGAATTCGAAGCCCAATCCGCTGCATGGCCTGGCGGAAGAGATCCCGATCCTCGGCTTTCTGGATAGCAGGAAGCGATGCCCCGATCAACTCGACCCCATAGCGATCCAGCACACCGGCTTTAGCGACTGCGACGGCCGTGTTCAAACCCGTCTGTCCGCCCAAAGTCGGCAGCAGTGCATCAGGACGCTCCTTCTCGATGATCCGGGCGACGATGTCGGGCGTGATGGGCTCGATGTAGGTGCGATCGGCCATCTTCGGATCGGTCATGATGGTGGCCGGATTGCTGTTGATCAGAATCACCCGGTAGCCTTCTTCTTTGAGGGCTTTGCAGGCCTGGGTGCCCGAATAGTCGAATTCGCAGGCCTGGCTGATGATAATAGGCCCTGCGCCGATGATCAGTATGGAATGGATGTCCGTTCGTTTGGGCATGAGGGATCGGTTTCGGTTGTGGGTTATCGGTCCATCAAGCGGACGAAATCGTCGAAGAGATACCGGGCGTCGTGTGGTCCGGGCGATGCCTCGGGGTGGTACTGCACGGCGAAGATCGGCAACCTCCTGTGGCGAAAGCCCTCGAGGGTGCCGTCGTTCAGGTTCACATGGGTGATTTCGACGGATGTTGGATCGAGGCTGTCGATATCGACAACGAATCCGTGGTTCTGGGAGGTGATTTCGATCCGACCGGTCAACAGGTTTTTCACCGGCTGGTTGGCCCCTCGATGACCGAACTTGAGCTTGGATGTTCTGCCACCCATGGCCAACCCGAGCATTTGAATGCCGAGGCAGATACCGAACATGGGACGAAAGCCGAGAAGCTCCCGGACCGTTTGAACGGTGTCATGAACCGGTTCGGGATCACCGGGACCGTTCGACAGAAAGATACCGTCCGGCTTCATCTGTCGGATGACGGAGGCCGGTGTATCGGAGGGCACGACGATGACTTCACAGCCGGCTTCCTCGAGGCAGCGCAGGATGTTGTACTTGGCTCCGCAGTCCATGGCGATGACGGCTTTTTTCCCAGGGAAGCGCCAGGCATCGGGTCGCAGCAGCGACTGCGGCGCGTCATCGAAAAGGGGTTGTCCGTTTTCCCACCGGAAGGGCCGCTCGGGGGTCACCACCTGGACAAGGTTCTGCCCAATCATGCTTGGGGTCGAACGGGCCTTTTCGACACAGCGCTCCGGATCCAGATCTTCCGTCGAAATGAAGGCCCGCATGGCGCCCCGTTGCCGCAAATGCAGGGTAAGCGCTCGGGTATCGAGGTCTTCGATCCCCATCACCTGCTGCGATTTCAGGTAGTCGGCCAGGGACTGGGTCGCCCGCCAATTGCTGTAGCAAGGTTGGTATTCCCGGATGACGAAAGCGGCCACTTGAATCCGGTTGGATTCGATGTCTTCCGGATTGACGCCGTAGTTGCCGATCAACGGATAGGTCATGGTGACGACTTGTCCCCGATAGGACGGGTCGGTCAGCACTTCCTGATATCCGGTCATGCCGGTGTTGAATACGGCCTCTCCCCAGGCTTCGCCAGGACCGGTGAAGCTTTTGCAGGAGAAGGTCCTTCCGTCTTCGAGGGCGAATATGGCTTTCATCAGCAATGTTCCAGGGATGAATGGTGTCGATACGGTCGATGATAACAACTTACGAGAATTGGGAACTTTCCGCCCGATTCTCGATACACAACCCTTCCAATTCGGATGGTATCATTCCATTCGGAAATTTTCCACAAGATTCCAGACGCCGCAGGGGCAGGCCCCCACACAGAACCCGCAGCCGATGCAGCGATCATCGATCGATCGGTATTCATAACCGCCTGCCTGCAATTCCACGCGCTCGATGGCTGCCTGGGGGCAGACGGCGACACACACACCGCAATCCCGACAGGTACCACAGGAAGCACACTGGCTGCCGCATGCGTCAATATCCTCGAAGCTGTCGATCCGGGGATCGAAATATTCGAGTCTGACCCGGCCCTTCTGGATGGCCGACCGCTCATCCCGGCCCTCGGGAAGCCGGGCGAACATCCGATGGATGGCTTCTGCCGCCTTTCGCCCCATACCGATGGCATCCGTAAGAAGTCCCGGTCGGACGGCGTCTCCGATGGCGAAGACATCGGCCGCACTCGTTCGACCGTCGACATCGGTCACGATGAACCCCCGCTCGGTCTTGACGTCTTCCGGCAGGAAATCGAGATCGGGAACATCCCCGATCGAAATCACGACCGTGTCCGCCGGAATGCGCTCCCCGGTGGTCAGCACGACGGCATCCGCTTCGATGGACTGGGTGAAACAGGGATATCGAAAAACGGCACCTGCAGCCTGGGCGTGTTGTCGTTCCTTGCCGAAGGAGGCCGGCTCCTGCACATCGATCAGGGTAATGGTCTGGGCTCCCAGCCGCTTGGCTTCGGTGGCCACATCACACCCCACATTCCCTGCACCGATCACGACGACGTTTCTCCCGCACCCGATGTCGTTCGTGCGCGCCCGCCTCAGAAATTCGAGGGCCGAAAAAGCCCGCTCCACACCAGGCACCGGAAGCATTCGGGGTTTCTGGGCGCCGGTGGCGATCACGACGGCATCGAATTCGGATCGAATGGCAGCCATCTCCGCCTGGGTGAGCCGCTTTTCGAGCCGGACCTGCGGAAGAAGCGATCTGGCCCGTTCCAGTTCTCCATCGATGACATCCGATGGCACACGGGTCCTGGGGATGACGGTCGCGAGCTTTCCGCCCAGCGAATCCGCCATATCAAAGACAACAGCCTCATGGCCGTTCATCCGCAGTTGCCAGGCCGTCGATATGCCGCCTGGGCCACCACCGATGACGGCCACCCGTCTTCCGGAAAGCCCGGGCAAGTCGGGCGCTTTTGCCGCAACACTCATTTTTCCGAGCAAGGTGATATCGACGGCCGGCATGAGTGCGTTCTGCCGGGTGCAGGACTGCATGCACAGATTGGGACAGAGATAGCCGCACACACTTGCCGGAAACGGCGTATAGCGCAGGGCCAAATCGACGGCCTCGTCGAGCTTTCCCTCCCGAATGAGGCGCCAGCGCTCATGCACGGGAATCCCGCTTGGACAGGCGTCTTCGCAGGGGGATTTGTGTTTGCGGTTTTCCCACACCGGAACGAATCGGCGCAAATCCCCGGTCGGAATCAAAGGGATGGGGCTTCGGTCGAAATCGACGAGGTCTCCGATCAAGCCGCCCCTGCCCAGCTCCTTGTCCCAAACCTGGGCCCGGTATTGCGACAGATTCATCCGAAAGGATGCCGTCTTCTCCTGTGGAGATCGGGCGACCAAAAGCCGCCATTCCCCTCGCCTGCTCAAGGTTTCCAGAAGTTCCGGTCTGCCGATACCGTTCAGAAATTCTGGCAGATTCGCCGAGAGCCATTCCCAGCGGGCTTCATCGATCGTCTCCATCCGGGCGTCGGCCTGGCTGTATCCGGCATGAGGCCCCCGAAAGAACACCATACCACCGACCATCCCCACCAGGGGGCGAAAACCGAGGACATTTTCCGGATCCTGGGGATCGACACCGCAAATAACCGCAATGCCGCCCGCCATGAATTCCCCGAAATAATCCCCCACCGATCCGAGCACCCAAAGCTCGGGCGGTGAAAATCGCGGGTTGTGCTTGGTCATGGTCATGCCGCGTGCGCCGATGTTGCCCGCTATGTAAATCCTGCCCTGGGCCATACCATTTGCCACTCCGTTGGTGGCATGACCATGTACCACGATATGGGCTCCGGCGTTCAACCAACCGACATCGTCGGATGCTGGTCCCATGACTTCGATGAAGGTATTCGGAAACCCGAGAGAGCCCAACCGCTGACCGGAAGGACCCAACACCCGAACATGCACGGATCGATTTCCTGCCTTCCAGAGTCTGCCGCCGATGCCGTGATGCCCCAAGGCATGCACCTCGAGGCGGCTGTGGCCTTCCGCAACGGCTTTTTGAATGGTTTCTTCGAGAAGTCGGGATGAGATCCGCCTACCGTCCACTTTCCCTTCAATGACCGTCCATTTCGGTTCGTTCATGGCAAAACCTTCTGTTACCTACACGACGTATTGGATATGCAACCGCTCCGCAACATCCCGGTCATCGATGCCGAGTGCATCCGACATACCGATGGGAAGCGCCGTGGAGCGGCCGAGCGGTGCAATGATTTTCTTCAGTTCCGTATCGAAGCTCACATAGACATCCACGAGCCGCTCGGCCACTTTTTCCGGGTCGAGCCGACGGTACAGCCTCGGATCCTGGGAGGTGATGCCCTTGGGACATTGACCGATGTTGCAGATGTTGCACCGATCGGTTTCGCTGCCGAGGCATCCGGCGGCTGCCTGCATGATGCATTTTCCGACTTGAACGGCACTTGCGCCCAGCATGATGAGGGCTGCTGCATTGGCCGCAAGATTACCGCTCTTACCGATGCCGCCGCCTGCGATCAGCGGAATTTCGTTCTGCTTACCGCTTTGGACCAAGGTAAGGTAGGCATCCCGGATGTTGCTGGCGATGGGATGCCCCATGTGGTTCATGGACACGTTGTAGGCCGCACCCGTTCCGCCGTCTTCCCCGTCGATGGCAAGCCCACCGGCATAGGGATTTCGTACGAGGTTGTTCAGCACGGCCAGAGCCGTCGATGTGGCCGAAATCTTCGGATAGACCGGCACCCGGAATCCCCAGGCCATATACATGGACTGGATCATCTTCGCAACCGACTCCTCGATGGAATATTGGGTCTGATGGGTCGGCGGGCTGGGGAGGCTCACGCCGGGCGGAACCCCGCGGATAGCGGCAATGAGCTTGTTCACCTTGTACCACATGAGAAGCCCGCCGTCGCCGGGTTTGGCGCCCTGGCCATACTTGATCTCGATGGCGCAGGGATCTTCCTTCATGTGGGGCAGGGCATGGATGATCTCGTCCCATCCGAAATAACCGCTTGCAATCTGCAGGATGACATATTTCAGGAAACGGGAGCGCAGAAGCCTCGGCGGACATCCGCCTTCTCCCGTGCACATGCGGACCGGCATGCCCATCTGCTCATTCAGATAGGCCACTCCCATCTGCAGCCCCTCCCACATCGTGGGAGACAAGGCACCGAAGGACATGCTGCCGATCACCAGCGGATAGATCTCCCGCACCGGCGGAATCCATCCGTTTTGGTTCATGAACCGCAAGGTGTCCTCCGGATCGAGCACCCGGCCCAGCAGCGTGCGGATCTCGAATTCATGACGGCCGGCATCGAGGGCGGGGTCGGTCAACATCGAAATCCGGATGAACTTGATTCGATCCAAGACGGTTCCAGGAACGTTCCGTCTGCCGCCCCGGTTGCGGGCCTGACCGCCCTGGTTGCGGTGAAACCGGAGTTTGTCGTCTTCTTCGGCCCGGAGCGGACGGATGGCATCGTTCGGGCACACCAAGGTGCACATGGCGCATCCCACGCAGGCGTTTGTCGGAGCGGTTTTCTGCCGAATCCCGTAATACAGGGAGAAGGACGTGGATGGTTTTGCCCCGCTTCCCCAGGCGGGATCGACCGTTCGTTTCCGGAAAACCCCGAGCTCGATCGCATGAACCGGGCACACGGCCGTGCACTGGCCGCAGAGGGTGCAGCGGTCCTTGTCCCAGAGAATCTGCCAGGGCAGATCGAAGGTGCTTAGGGTCGATGGACCAATTGGGATGTTTGACGGCATATCGTTACCTCCTGTCGCTCGGGGCCGACAATGGCAGTATCCAGATACATGGGTTGGAAATCCCGGTTCTTGTTCCGGTCCGGGATGGCGGCGTCAAGGCCGCAGACTTCAGAGGAAAAGGCGAAACATCCGGGTTTCCCGCCGACGACACCCGGCCGCAGTTTCTTTCGGTCCTGCACCATGAAGAGCGAATGATCGGGCAGGCTTCCGATGATGCAATTGGGGCCGTCGATGATGAGCCTGCGGCAGGCGTGCTTGATCTGCTGCAGCAACGGTCCATCGGGGTGTCGGGCAATGTCCTCGTCCCGAAGGGGGGTGATGACATGTTTATAGGCCTCGATCCCGAAACCCAACCGGGTGATGGTATAGTGAAGGATGTGGGTAAAGACTTCCGAATCGGACTGATAGCCCGTATAACCGGGAAAATTCCGCGATTGAAGAAATTCCCGGATGGGGACAAAGGCCGTGTTCTCACCGTTGGTCATCGTGGAAAACCCTTGCAGAAAGAAGGGGTGGCAGGCATAGAGGTTGATGGCATAGTTCGTGTTCTGCCTGCCCTGGGCCATCAGGATGCGTGCCTTCAATTCCTTTCGGTCGAGCTTGAGGTGTTCGGCGATCTGGATAGGTTCTCCGATTTCCTTGATCATGATGACATCGGGCCAGAAGGAGAAGACGATCATATCCTGTTCGGCCTCACCCATGGCCCGCAGCTCGAGCCGAATCCGGACGAGCTTTTCCGCGATGCGATCGAAGCTCAGATTCTCCCATTCTTCCGGATATTCATAGGCCCGCACCAGATAGACATCCCGCTTGGGGACACCGGGCGGCGGTGTTTTGGGAACCTTGATGGAGAGCTTGAATTTGGTCATGAAGCCGATGTTCATCATGTATGCATCGAGGCGCTTCAAGCCTTTTTCCGTAAAAATACCCGAGAGAATGGGAGCATCCTTCATGTCCTCGAAGGGGCCGCCCAGATCGCGCAGAAACAGCCCGACACCCGAGCCGTCGTGGCCCTCCCGCATCACGTCGAGGGCTTCGAGGGCAACGATCGGAGACAGCGGCTCCGCGCTGGTCATCGCAAACAGTCTACACATGCATCTTCTCCTTGCCGATGGGGATCGTGCGGAAAAAGCGGGAACTTCGAATCGAAAGGCATCCGGATGGAAAGCAATCGATTGGGAAGGACAAATTAGCAAAATCGATGCCGGAAAACAAGAAGAAGGTTCTATCAACAGGGTGGGCGATCACCGGTCATCGGGAATCCCGTGAGGCGGCCTTTTTCATGCCGCTGCCGATAACCAGGACGTCGGGGATTCCTCCGATCCTTCCAATGCCTCTCGTAGGGCATCGTTTGATACCCTGCCGTCAGGGATGGGGGGTGCGACTATGGCGGCATATACAATACCGCCATACAGGTTGGGGTCGATGCAGAATATGGCGGGGCTTAACACCCCGCCATACGAGTGATTGATCATCTCCGGTTGCTGCAGGATATGAAATGCCGCCGCCTTTCAATGAGGCTGCAGCCCCCGTATGGCGGAGCTTTGTACTTCGCCGTTATGGCTGATGGCCCCGCAAAAAGTCGCCATCCACGGATTTTCTTTCAAAGCCGGGCCTCCAGCAGGAGGGCGGGTGGTGTTTTGCGAAGCAGCGGAAACTGTTTGAAGCAGCCGGAGATCGTTGGATCGGGCGGACGCAATTCATTGATATTGGTTTGAAAAACAGGATGTTGAAAACCAGCAAACAGTTCTTTCCATTTTGGCCATCCGCCCGATCTTACGAGCTCGGGCTGCTGAGTTTTTCCGCTGCTGAGCAAAATTCACCCGCCTTCCTGCGGGTCAAATGAGAGGGCCTGACTTTTTGCGGCGCCATCATGAAATAGCAGGATTGGGATAAAAACAGCTCCTTGATTAATGCTCAGCCTTGGGATCAGGGAATACTGCCGCAAAGCGGCTTATTTGAACACGAGTTGCAGCCGACGTTGCCCCGCTGCGCTCCACAACGCGGCTGAACCTGGCCGTTGGACCTCAGCGACACAAGACCTTGCTCAACACGCGAAACTCAGTGTGCAGTGCCGCCCCATTCACACTTGGAGGAACCATTTGAGACGAGACCTCGCAATCGACTACCTGCGGAGCGGAGTAACCATGCTGGTAGTCGTACATCACGCTGCATTGGCATATACCACTTTCAGTCATTACGACCCGGGACAGTACTTGAGATCCATGGCACCGGTCGTCGATATGTTCCGTTGGATGCCCCTCGACCTGCTTGTGGGATTCAACGATATGTTCTTCATGCCTCTCATGTTCCTCATATCAGGGCTATTCGTGATACCATCCCTTGAACGGAAGGGCAGTGGGCGCTATCTTTTCGACCGTGCAAAACGCCTTGGTATTCCCTTCATGATCTCCGCCACGGTGCTCAGCCCGCTGGCGTACTACCCATCCTGGCTCCTAAGCGACGAGATCATCCGGGGGGACTTTCTGCCTGGCTTCTTCGACAGCAACAACTGGACGCCAGGGCCGGCCTGGTTCCTCTGGCTTTTGCTTGCTTTCTCCGGTGGTGTCGCTGTCGCCTATCGATTGATGCCCAATGTCGTGAAAAAATTGTCCCTCTCCGCCTCATCGGCTTGGAGCCTGGTCGGCATATTCCTTGCTGTGAGCGTCTCGACAACCGTTCCCCCGCGCCTGTTTATTTTGCCCGACACCTGGACCCGTTTGTGGGGACCGTTCGTTTTTCAGACCTGGAGGCTTTTGCTGTATTTTGCCTGGTTTCTGCTGGGCGTCGCTCTCGGTGCCGCAAACCCTAAACTGTCATTATCACGTGACCATCTAAGGCCGTGGCCACTTTGGCTTGCCTTGGCAGTTTCCGTTTATGTGGCGGCTCTGCTGGGATTGAGGGCGGAGTATTTCGCGAACATGCCGGAATGGGTAATGAAAGCAATCCCTGCGACAGTTTATTCCCTCTGTTGCACCCTCGCCAGTCTTGCCGCGCTGGGTCTTGCCCGTTCTTTCTTTCGAACTACCCGGCCCCTGGCGGATAGCTTCACAGCAAACGCATACGGCATCTATGTCTTTCATTACGGTTTTGTGACCTGGAGTCAATTCTACCTGCTCACGAAACCCTTGCCGGCAGCTCTCAAATTCCTGCTCACCCTCTCTGTTGCCTTAACCGCGAGCTGGCTCCTGACGGCCTTATTGCGCAAGACAGTGGCAAGTGAAGTCCTCTGATAGGGGGAAACCTGGAGTGTTGATCGTTGATCTTGGTCGGAATTGCCAAGCCCATTCACGGCATGTGTCGACAGGCGAAGCTCTTTCCTACAGGAGCTGATAACATCCCGTCACCCGATCGATCGTCTGTCCGTCCAGATAATCGGCAATGGCCCGATCGTATTGTGCCGTGTGCCTGAAGGCCTTCTGGGCCAGCCGGAACCGCAGATCGATGGAAGTCGATCCCCCGAAGCGTTCCATCTCATCGAGGATGACATCGTAATCGGCGGGATCGACGACAGAGGCCACCCGGATGAAGTTCTTGGCAGCAGCCCGGATCATGCAGGGGCCACCGATGTCGATGTTGCCTCGGGCTTTCTCCACGGTGACATCCGATTTGAGAATGGTCTTTTCGAAGGGATAGAGGTTCACGACGACCATGTCGATGGGTACGGCATGGGTCCGTTCGAGGTCTTTGCGGTGGGCAGGATTGTAGGTTTCGGTCAGAAGTCCCAGGTAAATCTTGAAGTCGAGGGTTTTTACCAACCCGCCCTGGGTTTCGGGCTGGCCGGTGTATTCCGACACCTGACGTAGGTGGTCATCCGCCGGACCGAGAAAGGAACGAATGGCCTCATAGGTGCCGCCCGTGGAAAAGATGGTGATCCCCGGTTGGATATCCAACATCCGGGTGACGAACGGTTTCAATCCTTCCTTGTCCGAAACGCTGATCAGAACGTTCCGAACCTTTACCCGATTGTCGATGCGATCCACGACGTTCAGTTGCATTGGTTTCACCTTTCTCCTTCATATTCCTGTAAGAATCGATCGAAAAACCCTTCCATGAAGCGATGCCTGTCGTTTGCCATTCTTCGGCCTTCTGCGGTCAGCATGATATCCCGGATCTTGCGGAGCCTTACGGCATATTCCCGATAGCCTGTATCTGCAGCCGTATAGGGCAAGGTTTCGGATAGGGGGATTTCCGGGCAGTGCAGCCTTGCCCCGATTTCACCGGCGAACAGATAGGCCCGTGCAATTCCGATGGCCCCGATGGCATCGAGTTTGTCGGCGTCGAACACGACCTTGGCCTCGAGGGTGACCGGGGTCTCCTTGCCGCGGAAGCGGTGACTCCGGATGCAATGCAATACATTGTCCTGCTGGGCGGCCGTAAATCGGAAACCGTTTCGATGCAGAATGGTTTCGGCGAGTCTTCCGCCGTAATCGGCATGACAGAGGCTTCCCTCGGATTCGTCTTCCACCGAACGGCCGATATCGTGAAGGTAAGCGGCCGTGACAACCACATCCATATCTGCGCCTTCCGCCCGTGCAATCCGCTGTGCCAGCCGAACCACCCGCAGGGTATGGTCCCAACCGTGGCTTCCTCGTCCATCTGTGAAAAAGGAACGGGCGATCTGCTCGATGCAACCGAAATCGATCATCCGGACACCTTTGCGGTCAGTGTGTCACAGCGTACATCGAAGACGACGGTCCGCCGCAGGATTTCTTCCGGATAATCGGTCGAAAAGCAAGCACCATCGGCATAGCGCCGAAGAATGCGGTCGAGGGTCATCCGTTTTTCTGCAGCTTCCTCGATGAACCGAACACGCCCGAACCCGACGACACTCTCGTAGCGCATGCTCCAGGAACAGCCGTTCCCATGCCTCAGAACATCGTAACCTGCAACGGCGCTGATGCAGACATCCGGATGGTTCCGCAAAGCCGCGATCTTTCGTCCCTCCGAAGCACTGTGAAACGAGAACGTTCCATCCCGATAGGCGAAACACATGGGCAGGACATAGGGAATTCCGTTGTCGTTCAATGCGATGTGGCAGATGCAACAGCGGCCGATGATATCCTCGATAGCTTCAACACTCTGAATTTCCTTATCGTGTCGTCTCATGTTCAGCCCAGATTCATGACTGCCGAAAAACGGTCGAATTCCGTCTCGACTGGAAGTCCCTTCTCTTTCAGAATGGCGATCATTTCCGGTGCGTTGAATCGTAGATACGGATTGACGTCGCATTCATCGACCAGAGTCGATCGGACGAACGAGGGGGTATAGCGTTTCAGATAGCCGTCGATATGGGGGTTGGTGGGTTCGACGATGCGTGCGAAGGCCATGGCGTATTCGACATAGTCATGCCCGGCCAGAATGACCGTATCGGATGGAAAGGAGAGAAGCCTCAGCATCGATCGGTAGAATGCCTCAAGGTCACCGGAGAAGCAGTTCCCAACCGTTCCGTTGAACAGGGTATCCCCGGTGATCAAATACCCGGGAAGGTGAAAACACCTCGAATCCATCGTATGCCCCGGTGTCGAGAGAACCTGGATGTTCATGGAACCAATATGCAACATGGGCTCCTGAAGCAGCATATCCGTTGGGATCAACCGGGAAGGCATGCGGCTGAGCAGTTCCTTCGTTCCACAGTTGTGATCCGGATGCTCGTGGGTATGAGCGACCGCCTCCAGTCGAAGACCGTTTTGATTCAGATAGTCGACGATTTCTGAGACCGAACCCGGATCGATGGCAATGGCCCGGGCCTCATCGTGGACAACATAGGCCAGGTTGTCTGAGGCATATCGGAATTGATGAATGTGCATCGAAATGTCCTTTAGGCTGGATCCATGGTGCTGCCGGGGCCGATCATGTAGACTCTGCGGAATGGTGCATGCGGTCTCATTTCCCTGCAAGTGCTACCTTACGAAAACCGCCATCTGTCGTCAAGGAGTGTATCCAGTGAATGAACGAATGACCGGTCAACGTTGATGGCTTCGCAAAAAGTCGATTTTCCCGTGCTTTTCGGGAATGTCGGGTATAAGCGGGGTGGCTGGGGAAGCCTTTTGAGACTGCTGCGAAAACGTGTTTGAAGCCGCCGGATATCGTAGGATCGGGCGGCTGAGTTTTTTCGCAGCATCGAAAAAGGTTCCCCAGTCACCCCGCGACTCGACAGAGACTTCCTGACTTTTTGCGGGGCCATCAAGGTGGATCGAAACGTTCAAATGTCCGACTTGAACAA
>JBFMBE010000023.1:0-30084 GCA_040755275.1 Thermodesulfobacteriota bacterium
GCGTCCGTCCGATCCAACGATCTCCGGCGGCTTCAAACACGTTTTCGCAGCAAGCTCAAAAGGCTTCCCCAGCCACCCCGCTTATGCCCGGCATTCCCGAAAAGCACGGGAAAAGCGACTTTTTGCGGGGCCGTCTACAAAAAGCCCTTGAATGAATCGAACTCATGGGTCTGGAGATGATGACATGGAACTGCGAAAATTCGTGGCACCGGAATTCGTGTATGGGGAAGGGGCGCTGAATCTGGTCGGTCGATACGCGATGAATTTCGGAGCACGAAAACCGATGATCGTGACCGATCCGGGTGTCCTCAAAGCGGGGTGGCCCGCCAGGGTCTGTACCGCTCTGGAAGCGGTTTCCATTCAAGCCGTCGTTTTCGATGCCGTATCCTGCAATCCGCGTCATAGCGAAATCTCCGCAGGTGTAGAACGGTATCGCAGCGAAGACTGCGATGTGATCATCGCCGTCGGAGGCGGCAGCCCGATGGATTGTGCCAAAGGAATCGGCATCTCGCACAGCAACGACAGAGCGATCACTGCCTTCGAGGGGGTGGATCGGGTCGATGTACCCGCACCGCCCCTGATCTGTATCCCTACAACCGCCGGAACATCCGCGGATGTATCGCAGTTTGCCATCGTCAACGATACGACACGTAAGGTGAAAATCGCCATCATCAGCAAGACGGTAGTCCCGGACGTCTCTCTCATCGATCCGATGACGACAACGACGATGGATGAATATCTGAGCGCCTGCACCGGAATGGACGCACTCGTACACGCCATCGAAGCTTTCGTATCCAGCGCCCATTCTCCGATCACCGATCTGCATGCACTCGAGGCCGTCCGCATCATTCCGGACGCCCTCCCGAAAGTCATCGAATCCCCCGACAACATCGAACTTCGATCCCGAATGATGCTGGCGAGCCTGCATGCCGGTCTGGCTTTTTCCAATGCCAGTTTGGGCGCTGTGCATGCGATGGCGCACAGCCTGGGAGGCCTTCTCGATCTACCTCACGGTGAATGCAACAGCCTGCTTCTGTCGGCTGTAATCGCCTTCAACTATCCGACTGCCGAAGAGCGCTACGATATTCTGGGAACGACAATGGATTTACACCTCGATGGGCTCGACCCCTCTGCAAAACGCCGACAGATCATCCAACGCATCGAGGCGCTCAAGGAAGCGGTCGGAATCCGGGGCGGCCTGGCACAACGCGGTGTCGGCCGAAAAGACATATCGGAGCTCGCCCGAAAAGCCATCCAGGATCCATGTATGGCGACAAACCCGAGGATCCCCAATGTCTATGACATCGAGGTAATCTATGAGTCAAGCCTCTGATCACGGGCCGCATTGGGACAAACTGCGCTCACAGATCATCGGTCTGGGTGAGCGCTCCATTCGAAAAAGCTACTACCCGGAACTGCGTCATCGACTCGAAGAACTGGAACATTTTCGTCAACTGCTGGATCTTTCCAACGACCTCATCCTGAGTTTCGAGCTTCCCACTACCCGGATCACCCAATTCAATCGCAGCGTCCCCTTCATTCTCGACTATCCAGCCCATCAGATGACCTCCCTCTGCCTGAGCGACCTGTGCCCCGATCTTGCGGAGCGGGTCCGTGAGCTTTGCCTTGCCAACCAAACTTCACCATCGATGGCTGCCCCCAACCCCGTCATCACCCATCTGATCACCCGCTCCGGAAACAAGGTACCGATTGAAGCGACATTCGGCATCTCCACCATGCATTCGCGAATGCTGGGAATCGTGGTTGCCAGACAGATCGCCGAACGGCTTCAGGCCGAAAATCGGCTGAAAGAATCGGAGGCCCGGTATCGCCAGGTCATCGAAAACGCCGACGAAGCCATTTTCGTCCTGCAATCGGATCGGATCCGTTTTGTCAACCGTCAGGCGGCATCCATCCTGCCCGTATCCGAAGATGACCTGTACACGATACCTTTCGGTAAGATCTTCCACCCATCGGATCGGGACAAGGCCCTGGGTTTGTCCGATCCCGATCGGATTCCGAACGGAAAGACTTCTCACTGCTTCCTCCGGTTCCATGGCCAGGACGGTGAAATCCATTGGATCGAGGTGCATCCAGTGGCTATCATCTGGGAAGGAAAACCGGCAACCCTGAATTTCGCCAGGGACATTACCCAGAGCAAACACTTGGAAGAGCAACTGCGGCAATCCAGAAAGATGGAGGCCGTAGGTACCCTGGCAAGCGGGATTTCCCACGATTTCAACAACATCCTGGGTGTCATCATCGGCAACCTGGAACTTGTTCTCGATTCCTCCCAAATTCCGCAGGAGATCCGACAAAAACTGACCGAAATTCATCAAGCCGGCCTGAGAGCCCGGGATGTGCTTCGGCAGCTCCTGCGCTTCACCCGAAAATCGGAAATCGATCGGAAGCCGATCGATCCCATACAAACATCCGAAGACGCCGTTCGTCTGCTTCGAGCGAGCATTCCCGCTTCCATCGACTTGGAGCTTCGGGTGGAAGGGAAGGTCGGCCCCATCCTGGCCGATATCACGCAATTTCAACAGGTTGTGATCAATCTGGGAACCAATGCCTCTTATGCCATGCAGGGACAATCCGGTGGAAGGATCTCGATGACGCTCCGTGATGTGGATTTGCCCGAAGGACTGAGAACATCGTTTACCGAACTTCCACCGGGACGATATCTGGAAATGGTCTTTTCAGACACGGGATGTGGCATCGAACCCGGAAAGCTGCATCGGATCTTCGACCCCTATTTCACCACCAAGGCTCCTGGGCAGGGTACCGGCATGGGACTTGCTGTTGTTCTGGGTATCGTCCAGAGTCACGGGGGAGGCATTACCGTCAAGAGCGATCCAGGCCGCGGAACGACATTCTGGCTCTATTTCCCATCCACCGAACAGACGCCTTCGGCAAGGAAGGAGCAGAAATCCGCCCCTGAAAGGGGTACCGGACGAATCCTCTTCATCGACGACGAACCCGCTCTGGCCGAACTGGGCAAGGCCGTTCTGGAAGCCCTGGGATATCATGTAGTCACGACGACCCGTCCGAGTGAGGCTTTGGCGATTTTTTCCAGGGAACCGCATCGTTTCGATGTGGTCATTACCGATCTCACCATGCCGGAAATGTCCGGTGACCGACTGGCCCGGGAAATGTGTTCGCTTCGCCCGGATATCCCGGTGATTCTGTGTACGGGCTATTCAACCTGGTTGGATTCGAGCCAAACCGGGTCACCACACATTCGAATGTGTTTACAGAAACCCGTCCGGATGGCCGAACTGGCCAGAGCGGTTCGCGTCGTACTGAATACCCCATCCAGTTCCGCAACACCATCCGACGGACAAGATTGAGACTCAAAATGCAATCAGGTACCAATCGATCGAAAAGCGACAGCGAATATTCCTTCCTCTGTGAGCGGGAAATTCAGGACATTCTCGATGCCGCCCCCCACGCCTTCTTTCTTCTGAAACCCGACGGATCGATCCTTCTTGCCAATGCAGCCATGGCGGAACGACTCCAGGTTCCCCTCGAAGCAATTCGAGGAATCGATGCCTTCGAACAGGATCAACCGGATGTCGCCGAACACAGACGGGCGATGATTCGCCAAGTGCTCGAAACCGGTGAGCCCGTTACATTCACCGATCGGCAGCAGGGGCGATCCTTTGAAAACATGGTTTCTCTCGTGCCCAATCGAGCGGGAGACGAGGTTCGAGTGGCCTTCTTCTCCCGGGATATCACCTTACGCACGGAACGGGAGATAGCACTTCAGAACAGCCAGAGACTCCTGAAGGCAATTGAACAGCTCACCCATGCAGGCGGATGGGAATATGACATAGAAGCCCAAACCATGACATGGACGGATGAAACCTACCGCCTTCATGGGTATTCAGCAGACGATTGTTTGAATGGATCCGTCGACCTCATCCAGCTCAGCCTGAAGTGCTATGATCCGGAAGATCGACCGAAGATTGAAACGGCCTTTCGGAACTGTGTAACCGAAGGACGATCCTATGACTTAACTTGTCTGTTCACCAACGCACATGGTCAACGCCTGTGGATTCGGACCATCGGTGTTCCGATCCGGCATCAGGGAAACATCGTCAAGGTTGTCGGAAACATGGTCGATATCACACGCGAGAAACAGATGGAGAATGTCCTGCAGGCCCGTCTGCGACTGAGTGAAGCGGCTGCAAATCTGCCTCTCGATCGACTGCTCCAACAATTTCTCGACGAGGCCGAGACGTTGACCGAAAGCTGCATCGGCTTTTTTCATTTCTTCGATAGCAATCAACAGACGATATCCCTTCAAACCTGGTCAACCAGCACCCAGCGCTTGTGCCGTGCATACGGCAAAGGACTTCATTATCATTTGGATACGGCCGGTGTTTGGGCCGATTGCATTCGGGAACGACGACCCATGATCCACAACGCATACACCGAGCTCCCGAATAAAAAGGGTCTGCCTCCCGGTCATGTTCCGGTGATCCGCGAACTGGTGGTACCGATTTTCCGGGAAGGACGGATTGTGGCGGTGTTCGGCGTAGGAAACAAAACACAGGACTATGACGAGCGGGATGTCGAAATCGTTTCGACCTTGGGGGACATGGCCTGGGACATCGTGTTGCGCAGAAGGGAAGAAGATGCGCTTCGAGAAAGCGAAACCCGCTTCAGACAGATCTATGAGCATATGGGCATCGGCGTTGCCCGCATCTCCCTGGATTTTCGCATTCAAGGTGCAAACGCCGCCTATTGTCGGATGCTCGGTTATCGGGAGGAAGAACTGATCGGCATGCACCTACGGGACATCACCCATCCGGAGATGATCGAAGAAAACCTTGCAAAGCAACGACTGCTCGGAGCCGGCATCATCGATCACTACAGCATGGAGAAACGGTTCATCCACAAGGACGGTCACACGGTTTACGGCCTTCTCAATGCCAGTCTGATCCGGAATACAGAAGGCAGACCGAGCTATTTTCTGGGGAGTGTGGCTGATATCACCGAGAAAAAAACAGCGGATCGATTGCTGCAGGAGGAAAGCGAACGATGGCAGATGCTGTTCGAGCAGTCCAAAGACGGTATCGTCATTCTGGATGAATCCGCTAAGGTATATTCAGCCAATCGGCGGTTCGCCACCATGTTGGGGTATTCTCCGGAAGAAATCCACGGCATGTATGCCTGGGACTGGGATGCACGATTTTCCAAAGAACAGATTCAGGAAATGGCCAGAAGCATCGACGATGCCGGCCATCATTTCGAGACCCTGCACAGGCGCAAAGACGGAACGACTTTTCCTGTAGAACTCAGCAACAGCCGAACCCTCTATCGGGGTCAGAAGCTCATCCTCTGTATCTGTCGGGACATCAGCGAGCGCAAGGCGGCGGATGCCGAAAAGCTGGCATTGGAAGCCAGAAACCGACTGCTGGAAAAGGCCGAAAGCCTCAGGCGCATGGCTGGAGCCATTGCCCACTATTTCAACAACCAACTCTATGTGGTAACGGGAAATTTGGAAATGGCCATGGAAGACATACGAAAGAACTTCGATGCAACCGAAAGCGTCGTCGCAGCCTTCCAGGCGGCCCACCGTGCTGCAGACATCTGCAGGTTGATGCTGGTCTATCTCGGGCAATCGTTCCAACGGCACAAACCCATCGATCTGAGCGAGGCCTGCCGCCGGAGCCTTGCCCAACTGCAGGCCGCCATTCCGAAGAACATTCTTCTGGAAACCGATTTTCCATCTTCCGGCCCCATTATTCGGTCGGATTTCCATCAACTTCACCAGATCCTGTCCAACCTCCTGACGAATGCCTGGGAAGCCCTTTCGGACAGGCCGGAGGGCCGCATCCGGATCGCCATCGAAACCGTTTCCTCGGAGGATATTCCGACGTTCAGACGATATCCCGTCGATTGGCAACCTGGGCAGGGCGGCTATGCATGTTTGGAAATATCCGATACCGGATGTGGAATTGCGGAACAAGACATCGAGAAACTGTTCGACCCCTTTTTCTCCACGAAATTCATCGGAAGGGGACTGGGGTTGCCTGTCGTGCTGGGGATCATCACGACTCATGGAGGTGCGATCACCGTGGAAAGCGAACCCGGCAGGGGAAGCACCCTGCGGCTGTTCTTTCCGTTGGATGCATCGAACGGTGAGAGTCCTGCGTGTTGAACCGTTCAACAACCCTTCTTGACGGCTTCGCAAAAAGTCAGGGCGTTTCTGTCGAGTCGCGGGGTGGCTGGGGAACCTTTTTCGCTGCTGCGAAAAAACTCAGCCGCCCGATCTCGTAGGATCGGACGGATAGCCAAACAGTGAATACAGGCTCGTGGAATCGCAACGGCTTGCTTTTCAATCGATATTTCGATCCAATACGTCCGTCCGATCCAACGATATCCGGCGGCTTCAAACACGTTTTCGCAGCAAGCTCAAAAGGCTTCCCCAGCCACCCCGCCTATGCCCGACATTTACAAAAAGCACGGGAAAGACGACTTGTTGCGAGGCCATCCTTCTTGAGATTTGACAAAAAACCGGATACTGTAGTCTCGATTTGTCCTTCGGTGCACCTCTTGTTGTTGCAGGCCGCTTTTGCCGTAGAAACATTCGCAATCCTCCATGTAGCGGCCGGACACCACATCCGGCCCCACACCCTGGTGAATGAGAACCGCTGGAAAGACGGCCAATAACTCCCCCATCCCCCAGGGCATAGTAGAGAAGCGACTGTTGCAGGCATGAAAGAAGCGATAATCGATTTGCGTTAGATCTCGGGAAATCGGAATGCACACGACCGACGAACGCTGGAGCGGCTGGCTCAGCACCCCCATCGACACATCGAAGGTTCTCTGTTTTCTTGCCCTCGTCGGCGTCGGCCTTGCTAGCAACATTCTGAAATTCGAAATCTTCTTCAATATCGACATTCTTTTCGGCAGCATCTTTACCCTGATCGTTCTTCAGGCCTTTGGAATCCTTCCCGGCATTCTGGCTGCAGCCGCCATCTCCTCCTACACCTATGTATTGTGGAACCATCCTTACGCGATCATCATCCAAATCGCCGAAGTAATGTTTGTCGGATGGGCCTATTCGAGGCGACACTTCGGGTTGATCGTTGTTGACGTCTTCTACTGGCTTTGCTGTGGCATGCCATTGGTCGTACTGTTTTACAAAGGATGGATGAATGTCTCCTGGGATGGCGTTACCATTATCATGGTTAAACAAGCCGTCAACGGTATTGTCAACACCCTGTTGGCGCGCCTGTTATTTATGGGGTTCAGCGTCCGTTTTCGATATGCCGAAATATCGATCCGTGACATCGTCCATACCTCAAGTGTTTTTTTCCTGCTCGCTCCCATCCTGTTGCTGATCGGCATCGAAAGTCGACAGGACATTACCGATACGGAATTCAGAATTCGGACCAGCTTGTTGGAACAAACCGAAACCTTCAAGCAGGACATCGATAGCTGGATATCGGATCGAAAACAAACGATCGAACATCTCGCCCGATATGCATCTGAAAAACCGTTCGACCAAACGGAAATCGCCGTTCGCCTCCTCGTCGAAGCGGAAAACCTTTTTCTCTCGATAGCCTTGATCGACATGGAAGGAACGATCCAAGTGGCTGCACCTGCCACCGATGAGTCGGGAAAGCCTCTTGTGGGCAAACGCATTCCAGCTCGACCCTGGTTTTCCAGAATCCAGACTGGCATGCTGCAAGCCGCCCAACTCCATATTTTCAAGGACGAAGCACTCCGATCCTCATCGGCGCATGTCGCAGCCATCGTCAGCCCCGTTCAGATAGACAACCGAGTGGTGGGATATATCGAAGGCATTCTGAATGTTGCTCACATCCACCGACATTTGATGCACAACGGAAGCCACCTTGTCGATTATGTCTGTCTTACCAGTTCCAACGGACACATCCTCCATTCCAATTTCCCTTCCTTTCTCGATCCGAACGCCACAGATCCCCAAAACGGCACCTTGCAGCACATTACCGAATCCCTCCGCATGTGGACACCCAAAATGCCTCGCAACACGTCCATCATGGAACGATGGGCAAAGACCTTTTATATTGCAACCGGGACGATCGATGATTCCAACAGTTGGAACCTGATTCTGGCGAAATCGCTTCTCACCGAACGAAAGGCGCTTTACACGAAGTACAGCATCAGAATGTCCATGATTTTCGGATTTCTGCTTCTGGCATTGGCAACGGGCGAATGGATCAGCCGCCGATTCATTGTCATCTTCGACCAGTTGTGCTCCCTGACCTCGCTGTTGCCCGATCTGTTGAACGAAAAAAGCGAGGTCGACATCAAACGATACCGCCCCGAAACCATGATTACCGAAAACCGGATCGTCATCGACAACCTCGAGAAAATTTTCCCGATCGTCGCGGCCCAGTATCGAGACGCCCGACAGACCAGCGAAGCGCTTCGGAAACGCACACAGGAACTGTGGGAAGCCAATCAGGCACAACAAATCGAAATCGAAGCCAGACAGAAAGCGGAATCCCTTCTGGAAAATCTGATTGCCGAAAAGGAAGTGTTGCTTCGGGAAATTCACCACCGAGTCAAGAACAACTTGGCCGCCATCATCGCCCTGATCGATCTCCATACCCAGAAAACCGTGGATACGACCTGGCGGCTTTCCCTGATGGAGCTGTGTACCCGGATCCGTTCGATGGCACTCGTACACGAACAACTCTACCATTCCGAAAACATCTCCTCCATCGACTTTCATCGCTATCTCGAATCACTTGTTCAATCGATTGTCGCATCGTATGATCAACGGAGCCGTGTTCTTGTCCGTGTCGATGCCAGGGATGTTCGAATGGGGCTCGATGAGGCCGTTCCCTGTGGTCTGATCGTGACCGAGCTGGTGACCAACGCATTCAAGTATGCATTCCCCCAGGCAGGACTTTCCACGACACAGACACCGACCATCGAAGTGGTCGCTCGACGGGATGGTGATTTTTACAGACTGAGCGTATCGGACAACGGCATCGGTCTTCCAAAGCATCCCGACTGGAAACATATCGACTCGCTCGGCTTGCTGCTGATCAAAATGCTGGGGCAGCATCAGCTACGCGGCACCATCGAGATGGATCTTTCCTCCGGAACGACGATTCGGGTGATTTTTCCGGCCAGAAAAGCGGTGAAGCGGGATCCTCCCAGCGCCGGATAATCCTCCCATGAAGGAGCGGCCGGGTGAAAAGCCCGGACATACTTTCCAAGATATCGTCCCTACGGCCGGGATGCTGGATGAACGTCAATGTAGTCGATTCTTCTCGGTTCCTGTTACGGCACCCAACCGGATGGATACCACCATGAAAAGCGAAAAAATTTTGATCGTTGAAGATGACGGCATTTTGGCCACACAGCTGCGGCTCATTCTCAACCGGGAGGGATATGACGTCCTGGAACCGATCGCAACGGGTGAAGATGCCGTGGAAGTCGCCCATACCGTCCGACCGGACTTGATCCTGATGGACATTCAACTGGCCGGAGAAATGGACGGCATTACCGCCGCCGAGCGGATCGTTTCGGAATGCGACACCGCCATCCTGTTTCTGACGGGGTTTTCCCAGAGCTCCATGGTGGAACGGGCCAAACAGATCGGCCCCTATGGCTATCTGCTGAAACCGGTCTCTCCGAAGGAACTCGTTGCAACGGTCGAAACCGTCCTCTACAAGTACAAGCTTGATCTGGCCCTCAAACAGGAAAAAAAGAGCCTGCAGCAGACCGGAAACGAATTGAAAAAGCAGGTTCAGGATCGGGCAATCGACATCATCATCGCCAACAACCTGCTTCGCACGGAGATCGAAGATCGTAAACGACGGGAACGCATCTTAGAAATCGGACTGGAGCTCAGTGATTGTGCGAGGGATCACTCCCTTTCCCAACTCGTCCAAAAGACCATCGATGCCATCGAACTCTTGACCGCAAGCTCCTTCGGATTTTTCCATTTTCTCGATCCTGAAACCCTGACCCCTACGGCTCAATACTGGTCAACCAGAACCATCCAGGCCGGATGCTTGGCAAATACAGATCAAGGACATTCCTTCCTGGATCCCAAAGGTCTTCTGATCCAATGCCTCCGGAACAAGAACCCCATGATCCATCGGGAACTCGATTTTCAATTCCATCCGAACCCCTGGATTCCCGATGGACACCCCAGGCTCACCCAGATGCTGACAGTACCCATCATTCGATCGCATCGTATCGTCGCATTTCTCGGTGTCTGCAACAAGCGGGATTTGTATGGAGATCACGATGTCGTATCGGCCACCAGTATCGCCAATATCGCCTGGGATATCATCCTGCGAAAGATAGCCGAAGATCGTCAAGCGCAACAGGAAGCCTTGTTGCGCTTGACGATTAACGGCATTTCCGACCCGATTCTCGTTCTCGCAGAAAACGGAACCATCCTGAAGATCAACCAGGCCGCCCGAAAATATTACGGCCTTACCGACGATGCCGCGGTCGAAGGACTATACTGTTATACCGTACGCGGTATGGTAAGCCCCTGCCCGACGTGTGAGAAACCTTTCAACACGCTGATCGGTTTCAGCGGCCATTACGAACGTTCTGGAATGGTGAAATCGAATCGTATCGAACGAATCCATGTAGACACCGTCCGCAGCGATTCCGGCAATGTCGAGGCCACCATCATCCGTATCAGCGATATCACCCAAATACGGCTCATGGATCGACAACTCATCCAAAGAGAAAAATTGGCCGCCTTGGGGGTGCTGGTAGCCGGTATCGCCCACGAAATTAACAACCCGAACAACTTCATCGTGTTCAATCTTCCGATTCTGCAGTCCTACCTGGAATTTCTTCTGGAAATTGCAGACGACCACGCAGCCCGTCAGCCCGGATTCGAAGTCTTCGGTCGATCCTACGCGGATTTTCGGCAGGATTGCTTCAACCTGCTGAAGAACATCACCCACGGCTCGGAGCGCATCAACCAACTCATCACGAATCTGAGAAATTTCGTCCGGGAACGGGGTTCCGGAAGCCGGAGACCGGTCCACCTGAAGGAATTGATCGATCAGGCCCTCACCATCTGCATGGGACGGATACGAAAAAAGGTTCAGCATATCGAGCAGGACATCCCGCCGAACCTGCCTCCTATCGTCACCGATCCTCTGGCCTTCGAGCAGATCCTGATCAATCTGCTGATCAATGCCGCAGACGCCTGCGACAAGCCGAATGCTCGTGTACAGTTGCGGGTATTTCTCCATCCCGATCCGAAGAACGAATGGGGAATCGAGGTAGAGGACAATGGGTGCGGCATGGATGAACAGACTCGTAGAAAAATCTTCGAACCGTTTTTCACCACAAAAACCGTCGGTGAAGGAACGGGGCTGGGGCTTTCCATTACCTACAGACTGGTGGAGGAGCTCGGCGGACGCATCGAGGTCAGCAGCATCAAAGGCGAGGGGAGCCTATTCCGAATTTGTTTTCCCTTACTGGATTCAGCAATGGACCAGAAGCCGGAGGCAAGTCGCTATGACGCGAATGCTGTTGGTAGATGACGAGAAGGATTTCCTTCAGAGTCTCGAAAGAGGGCTTCTGTTAAGAGGGTTCCGCCATATCCACGCCGAAAGCGACCCACGAAAGGCGGCGGCCTATGTCCAGCAAAACGAGCCCGTCGATGTCGCCCTGATCGACATGAACATGCCGGGAATGAACGGACTGGAGCTTCTGAAGATCATCAAGAGCACCAGCCCGACAACGGAGTGCATCCTGGTGACCGCGCTGGACGATGTACGCACGGCCGTTGCCTCGCTGAAGCAAGGCGCATTCGATTATCGGATCAAGCCTGTCTTACTCGACGATCTGCTCCGGGTTATCCAGAATGCACTGGAAAGAAAGAACCTCCTGGAGATTCAACGGATCGGGAAACGCAAGGGCATGCCCAGGCTCGAGAACTCCGAGGCTTTTTCGGATATCGTTACCCGTTCCGAATCCATGTACCGTATTCTGAAGGAAGCGGAATTGCATGCTCGAAGCGATGTCCCGGTGCTGATCACCGGGGAAACCGGGACCGGAAAGGAATTGCTGGCTCGCGCCATCCATCGAGCCAGCAACCGGGCAAACCGCACGTTTACGGCCATCAACATGAGCGCGCTCAGTCCTACGTTGTTCGAATCCGAATTCTACGGCCACACCAAAGGGGCCTTCACCGGTGCCGGACAGGATCGCAAAGGGTATCTCGAGGAAACATCCGGCGGAACCCTGTTTCTGGACGAAATCGGCAGCCTCCCCCTCGATATGCAGGGAAAGCTGCTCCGGGTGATGCAGGAAGGCGAATATTTCAAACTCGGCACGAGCAGAGCGAAAACAGTGGATGTTCGATTCGTCGCAGCCACCAATGTCGATCTCGAAGCCCTGCAGCAAGAGGGCTCGTTCCGAAGGGATCTGTTCTATCGGATCTGCGGTGCATGGTTGACCTTGCCCCCCCTTCGGGAAAAATCAGAAGATATCGAGATACTGACCGCGCATTTTCTGAAAACATCTGCAGGCGGGCATTCGATCACAGACATCGAGGACGAGGTTTGGGATGTCCTGCACCGTTATCCTTTCCCAGGAAACATCCGGGAACTCAAATCCATCGTTCACCATGCATCCAATCTGGCTCAAGGAAGAACCATCACCGTCCACCATCTACCCCGCTACGTCATCGAAGCAGGCATTTCTCGAACCAATGCCGGTCGGCCGCTGATCCATGACACATCCATCGTTCCGCTGGCGCATGTCGAACGAGAACACATTCTGCGCGTTTACCGTTTCACCGGAGAGAACAAGATCCAAACCGCACGCCTGCTTGAAATCGGTTTGAACACCCTTCGTCGAAAACTTCAGTCCTATGGTGTGGCATGACCATGCCAAAATGGAACGGGGATACCATCCTGGCATACCACTTCAATCACCCGATATTCCGTTGGTCCCACTCCCTCCCCTCCCATAACGGCATGGCATAGCCATCCGCTGTTGCCGAAGACTTTCTCGCCATCCACGATCCGGTTTCTTCCAACATAACGATTTATAACGTTAATTCTTTGTATCGTCCCTACAGGCCATCCTTGGCATTCATCTTGCCATGAAAGAAGGCAATCCCCGGGGTCACCGCCCCGATCCTATCGTTTATTGCCGAGGAGGTTTTTCATGAACATTCTCGTTGTGGATGACGAACCCGTCATGCTCGATTCGATTCGTATCGCCCTCGAAAGCCGTCGGTTTCGCTTTACCGGCGTTCAAAGCGCCCATGCAGCTCTGAACATGATTTCGAACCATCCAGAAGCTGTGGATATGGTCATTACCGATTATCTGATGCCGGAGATGACCGGGCTCGAGCTTCTTCGGGCGATCCGGGAACGTCATGACAATCTGCCCGTGATCCTGGTGACGGCCTATTCCGAAAAAGAGCTGGTCATCCAGGCACTGAAAAACCGTTGTGACGGTTTTCTCGAAAAACCCTTCAGTCCCCATCAATTGTTCGCAGAGATCGATAGACTCCAAGAAAGCCACAGCCGAAAGAACGGGACATGCGAACAAAAGTTGGACATTCCCCATATCCTTCATCAGATCAACAACCCGCTGGTTGCGATCAGTGGGTACGCTCAGTTGATCCAGATGAAAACCCCGAGCAACAACGGTACAAGACAATATGTGGACCGAATTCTCGAGGCTGTCGGACAGATCCATCAAATCAACAAGAAAATCCTCAAGGCGCCGAGCATCGATAATCCCCAAACATCCGATTCGATCGGATCCCATGTCGTCGCCATCGACAACGTGATCGATCAATCTCTGAAACTCTACGAGGGAATTTTCGCACTGAGCGGAATTCAACTCGAAAAGCGATTTTTCGAAACCGGGCTCCAGGTTCAAGCGAACGCATTTGACATCGAGCAGGCCCTGAAAAACCTCATCAGCAATGCCTTGGACGCCATGACTGACAGCACGGTGAAACAGCTCACCATCACCGTCGGACGAAGCAAAGACAGACAGTCGGTGGAAATCATCGTTCAGGATACCGGTTGTGGCATTCCCGAGTCGCTTCAGGCCCGAATCTTCGACAAATATGTCACTGGAAAACCTCAGGGGAACGGGATCGGGCTTGCCGTGGTTAAAGCCAATATCGAGAAATATCATGGATCGGTTTCGTTCCATTCGACACCCGGAGCCGGAACGGCCTTCACGATCCGACTGCCGATGGCCAATTCCCAACAGAGACATCCCTGGCGGGACAGCCATTTGGAAACTACCACCTCGGCACATTACCGCTTTGCCGAATCCACACCTTCAAGATCGAAACAACGCCCCTTTCTCCGACAGGATGAAGGCTGCTCGTTGTCGTCAAGTTAAAAAATGAAACAAATGAGACGAAGAACACCACAACCGAAAGAAACGGAAAGGAGAAGTGAAATATGTTGAAGAATGCCAAGTTGAGAACTCAGTTGTACAGTGGATTCGGTATCATTCTATCGTTGATGGTCGTCGTTTCCGGTATCGGCTTGTATTCGACCAAGACGGTCAATCGCGACTTGCAAAAGATCGTGAAGGAAGACAACGTCAAAACAGCGCTCGCCAACGACCTGGTCGATAACATCAACCTCATCGCACGAGCGGCTCGAAACATCATCTTGCTCGACAATGTGGAAGAAATGCGTGAAGAAAAACTTCGGATCGATGAAGCCCGCAAGAAATTCTACGCTGCGTTTGCCGATTTGAAGCGAATGGTGACAAGCGAACGCGGAAAAGAATTGGTCACAAGCATTCAATCCCAACAAGAATCTGTAAAGCCAATCACCGACAAGGTGATCACTCTCGCCTTGAATAGCCAGAACAGTGAAGCGATCAGCGTTCTCATGAAAGAGCTTCGCGTTCCACAGCGCAAACTCATCGAAACCATCACAACCCTCATCGAGTATCAGGAAGCATTGACCAATCAGACGGCCGAAAGAGCCCATCATGATTATGTCGCTGTCTTATGGACGCTCATCGGCATCAGCGCGGTTGCATTGATCCTTGGAATGACGATGGCCTTCGTCATCACGACCCGCGTGACGAGAACCCTCCATCGAGTGATTGACGGCCTCAATGAAAGCGCTGAACAGGTGGTTTCGGCCTCCGGCCAGATCGCAAGCGGCAGCCAGTCCTTGGCGGAAGGCAGCACCGAACAGGCGGCCTCCCTCGAGGAAACGTCTTCGGCCATCGAGCAGATTTCCGGCATGACCAAACAGAACGCCCAGCATGCCGATCAGGCGGACACGTTGATGAGAGAAACGATTTCTGTCATGAACGAGGCCACTTCAGCCATGAAGGAACTAACGCAATCCATGCAGGACATCACAAAAGCCAGCGAAGAGACATCCAAGATCGTAAAAAGTATTGATGAAATCGCCTTCCAGACCAATCTGCTGGCCCTGAATGCAGCCGTGGAAGCGGCACGGGCAGGAGAAGCTGGAGCCGGATTCGCAGTGGTGGCGGACGAGGTTCGTAGCCTGGCCAAACGGGCGGCGGATGCAGCCAAAGACACAGCCGGTTTGATCGAAATGACAGTCAAAAAGATTCTCGAAGGAAGCGGTGTGGTATTGAAAACGAATACCGCTTTCGATAGAATGGCCGCCTCTTCTGCGAACGTAGCCCAGTTGGTTGCCGAAATCGCTGCAGCTTCCAGGGAACAGGCTCTGGGCATCGAGCAAATGAACCGGGCGATTGCCGAAATGGAAAAGGTTGTCCAACAGAATGCGGCAAACGCTGAAGAAAACGCCGCCGCTTCAGAAGAAATGAACGGTCAGGCCTCGCAAATGGAGGTTTTCGTCAAAGATCTGGTCGCTATCGTCGGACTCAGCACCAACGGAGAACACCGCACCGCCGCCATACTGGCACCGGCAAAAACCCTGGTAGAAAAGGCCAAGAAACTGCCCAAAACGATTCGAGTCAAAGAAACCGGGCTCGGTTACCCAAAAAGGCTGCCGAAAGAACCCGATCTGCTTATTCCCTTGACAGCCGAAGAAGCTGCAGGCTTCTGACGACTCTTGAAGAAGCGCAGGCGGACCCTTTCCGGTCCGCCTGCGCGTTGTCATTGGAACCCAGAACCCATCGCCTTCACCCATGAAACGGTTGAGTGTCGATGGGACATCCGATCAGATAAGATGGAGGCGCAAAAAGTCGGACAGTCTCTGCTTAGCCGCATGGGGACGGGGATGCCTTTTTCGCTGCTGCGAAAAAACTCAGCCGCCCGATCTCGTAGGATCGGACGGAATGCCAAACAGTAAACAGAGGCTCGTTGAGTTGCAACGGCTTGCTTTTCAATGGCAATTTCGATCAAGCACGTCCGTCCGATCCAACGATCTCCGGCGGCTTCAAACACGTTTTCGCAGCAGCGAAAAAGGCATCCCCGTCCCCATGCTCAGGCCCGGCAATCAACCCATTCGGGGTAGTGACGACTTTTTGCGACTCCATCAGATAACACGTCGTGCCAACAACAGAATATGGATAGGGAGGTCCATATGACGGAAGCATTTGAATTTCCCATTCAGCGGCTTGCCGAATTGGAAAAAACCGTGGCTTTGGTCTATGATCGATTTGCCGATCGATTCCCGGAAGATCGTGACTTCTGGCTGAGGCTTCGAAACGAAGAGTACGAACATGAGGCGATATTGAACAACATCCAAACACTTCAACAAGATGTTCAGGTAACAACGAAATCTCCATCGGAGTTTTCGGATGAAGTGGCGACGATGATGATCGGAAAGATCCAATCCCTCCTGGATGAAGCCCATCGCCAGGAATTGACGCGAAAAGAAGCTTTGGCGATCGCTCTTCAATTGGAGCAGTCTGCTGGAGAATTTCACTTCAGATGCATCTGCAATTCCCATCAGAAGCAGATGGACAAATATCCTCAGTTGTGGAAAAACGATTTCGAGCATTCGGCCAGGATTCGAACCCATCTTGAGGAAACCATGCACCCGTAGGATTTTGTGCAGCCGACCAAGATGCGGCATCTCTTCGACAAGACCCTTCATAGACCCGGATTCAGCGCAAGGGACCTGCTGAAATATGTAGGACCGGGCCTGCTCGTCACCGTCGGCTTCATCGATCCCGGCAACTGGGCATCCAATGTGGCTGCAGGCGGCGGATACGGCTATGCCCTGCTGTGGATGGTGACGCTGTCGACCCTCATGCTCATCGTCCTGCAACACAACGTGGCCCATCTGGGCATCGCCACGGGTCTGTGTCTGGCGGAAGCGACGACGAAGCATCTGCCTCGGCGTCTTGCCCTGGGGCTTCTGTCCACAGCCATGCTGGCGTCGGTTTCCACGTCTCTTGCCGAAATCCTGGGAGCCGCCATCGCGCTGAACATGCTCTTCGATCTGCCGATTCCCTTCGGGGTATCGCTTTGCGTCGTCTTTTCGATCGCCATGATCCTGAGCAACAGCTACCGGGTCATCGAGCGCTGGATCATTGCCTTCGTTTCCATCATCGGCTTTTCTTTCATCTATGAATTGTCTCTCGTTCATATCGACTGGAAGGCGGCCGCCTGGGCCTGGGTGACGCCCACCTTTCCCACAGGCTCCATGCCCATCGTCATGAGCGTTCTCGGAGCTGTCGTGATGCCCCACAACCTGTTTCTCCATTCCGAAATCATTCAAAGCAGACAGTGGAACCTGGAGGACGAGCGAATCATCCGAAAGCAACTCGACTACGAATTTGTCGACACCCTCTTCTCGATGGGCGTCGGTTGGGCCATCAACAGCGCCATGATCCTGCTGGCTGCAACCACGTTCCATGCCCACGGGATCGAGGTGAGCGAGCTGCAGCAGGCAAGGGACATGCTGCGGCCGCTTCTCGGAGAAAACGCGGCCGTCATCTTCGCCATCGCCCTTCTGTTCTCCGGCATCTCATCGACCATCACTTCGGGTATGGCTGCAGGAACGATCGTTGCCGGGTTCAACGGCGAACCCTTCGATATCCGGGACAACCATTCCCGGCTCGGGGTGATCGTCTCCCTGATCCTTGCCGCAGCCGTCATCTTCTGGATCCGTGATCCGTTCAAGGGGCTCGTCTATTCGCAGGTGGTTCTCAGCATGCAATTGCCCATCACCGTAGGGTTGCAGATCTGGCTGACCTCTTCCGAGAAGGTGATGGGCAAATACCGAAACCCGCCGTTCACCCGGGCGGTGCTGGTTGTCATTGCCGCCATCGTCACGCTGCTGAACATCGGCCTTCTGATCAGCTTTGCCTCTTGATGCGCTCCGCTACCCGGCGGACGTCTGCAAGGCATCATCGGCCCTGGGGGTTTTTGGTGGCGCAGCTGCATCCGCCCATCTTCTTTTCGGCGACGATCCGCTCCAGGATCGTCGATTTCCCGTTCTTTCGAACATCGGCTTCGATGTCCGCTTCCGAATATCCGAAACAATAGCAAACGAGTTCGCTCATCGTGATTCCTTTCCTGACAAAAGCCCACGCCTGCGACATAGCGACACCAACTCAAGGCATAGACCGGGTCCTGCTTCGACCTGCTTTTCGCTTGACTTTAAACGATCGTTTTCATAGCTTCAATTTATGATGGCCTCGCAAAAAGTCGCCTTTCCCGTGCTTTTTGTAAATGCCGGGCATAAGCGGGGTGGCTGGGGAAGCCTTTTGAGATTGCTGCGAAAACCTGTTTGAAGCCGCCGGATATCGTTGGATCGGACGGACGTACTGGATCGAAATATCGATTGAAAAGCAAGCCGTTGCGATTCAACCAGCTTCTGTTTGCTGTTTGGCCATCCGTCCGATCCTACGAGATCGGGCGGCTGAGTTTTTTCGCAGCATCGAAAAAGGCTCTCCAGTCACCCCGCGACTCGACAGAGACTTCCTGACTTTTTGCGAGCGCATCATTTATGATGGCCCCGCATATAGCCAGGCCCTCTCTTTGGAACCGCAGGAGGGCGGGTGGCGTTTTGCGAGTCCATCAATCCATCTTTCCCATCGAATTTTCGTTGCATTTTCCGATCCGGATTCCATCTGCGGCCGGCCGGCCAAAACGCGTTCCGTACGACATTCGAAAGGGGGCCCCATGAACGAAGCACCCAATTCCCTCGCTTTCCACCTCAAAGCCCTGCAGTCCGGCGAACGTTCCTTCGAAAACGCCTTTCAGGGCATCGCCCGAATGATTCTGGAAGAGGAAATCCGCAAGGTCGTCGTCAACGGCAAGACAACCTACGATTTTCAGATCTTCCGCAAGGGGAAAAAGCACATCATCGGCATGTACGACGAGATCAACAGCTTTGTCTCGTATGTCAAGGATGCTGCAGAAGGGGGCTCTTCCAAAGAGATGGCCTTCGTGCTGGTAGGAGAGCCCGGAAACGGTAAAACCTATTTCGTCGATTTCCTCTGCGCCCGATACCGGGACTTTCTGCAACACCCCGTGAATCGGAAATACACCTTCCGGTTCACGGGGCTTCAGGCCATCGGAACCTATGGCAGAATTGCCGCGATCGAATCCCAGACCTATGAAGATCCGGCCATTCTGGCCCTCAATCTCTTCGAGAGCCGCTCCGAAACCATCGACTATCTGCAGAGGACCTTCGGTTTCACCGATGCCCAGATCGAAACGCTGATGGCCAATTACCGGCCGCTGGGGGCCTGCAGCGAATACATCTGGAGCGATATCCGTACCTTCCGGCAGGGCGATATCGAATCCATGCTCGATCATGTCGACATTCTGCCGGTGCCGCTCACCGAAAGCCTCGGCACGATCACGGGCAAATACCCTGCAAAAGACAAGATCACCTCGTCCGCGGTCGATTTGCTGGGAGAGGAATCGATTCAGCGCCTCTTGCACATCACGGATACGAACAATCCCTACCGGTTCGATCTGCGCCGGGGGGCCTTGGCTCGGGTGGCGGGCGGCGGGATTCATTTCAGTGACGAAATCTTCAAGAACAAGAAAGACCTCGTCCAGGTGTACCTGGGGGTCATCCAGAATCGGACCATCGAGATCGACGGATACAAGTGGCCGATCGACACGCTGATTCTGGCGACCAGCAACAACAACGAATTCAACCGGTTCCTGAACGAAAAGGAAGAGGCTCCGATCGTCGATCGCTGCAGGATCTGCTACGTATCCCACAACACGAACTACAAACTCCAGAAATTTCTGACCGCCTATGCCATCGGCAGCGAAACCCGCACGACCCTCTCGCGGGAAGCTCTCCATCAAGACCCCAACCTCAACTATGCCGCATCCATCGCCGTGGTTCTGACCCGGCTTCCGAGAAGCGAAAAACTCACGCCTGTCGAAACCCTAAAGCTTGCCGCAGGAGACATTGCCGGCGAAAAAAGCATCAAGACCCTGGCAGAGGTGATCGACACCCTGGCCCAAGACCCCGACATCACCCGCCGTTTCGGGCAGAAGGGCCTGGGTCAGCGCAACCTGGGGCGGGCCATTCAACTTCTGGTCGAAAGCTCCGAAACGAACGAAGGTCGATGCATGTTTGCCTACGACGTGTTCAAGGCCCTCGAACGAATCGTTCTCGATTACGTGAACGACGCCAACGACCGGATCAAGTTCCTCGAAGACCTGAAAATCGCCAAAGGCCTGTACCGGGAACGGATCATGACCGAAATGTTCAATGCGTACATGGACGAGCCCCTCGCAATCCGAAAGGATGTCCTCAACTACGTCAATATGATCATCGGCATCGACGCCGAAAACCTCGGTCCGGACAGGATGTGGAAATACAAAGACCCGCAGACCGGTGAGCTCAAAGCGATCAAGATCGACGAACGGTACATCAACAGCGTGGAAGAGCGGCTGGGCCTCAAAACGCGGGAGCAGCGGGAGACTTTCCGCACCTCGATCCGGAAGATTTACGGGCAGAAGATTTCGGTCGATCCGAATTACGATTTCATGGACAATCTCGAGCTCGTCAAGGCGGTGACGGATGTACGCCTCAAGTCGGATATCGCCGGTGCCGGAAGCCTCATCGGCGCCCTGGCCAACCGCACCAACGAGGAAAACCAGAAGCTCTACGATCGGATGATCACCACCATGTTGAACAAGCTGGGCTATTGCAAAACCTGCTCCCAGAAAACGATCGAGTATTTCTGTACTCAGGAGGACGAGCATTAGGAGCAGGGAATGCCGTTGAGGCCGTATCGTGACCGAACCGGCCGTCCCAACAATGGACTTCGAACTCGTCGTCCGCTTTGGGGAGGGACTCCTCATGAAACCCGATGACATCGCGCTGATCGAACGATTGAAGGCCCGTGGGCTGGATGATGCGCAGCGGACCGTAATCGAGCGGGAAATGGAGATGATCGAAGACGGGACCAAACCGGAAGACGCCGTTAGGCAACCGGGAAAGGAGCATCCCCTTCATCGAATTCACCGCTGGGCTGACCAGATCCTGCTGCAGGACATGCAACCATCCATGCCTTCCCCGGACATCCGGCTGCAGTCGCTCGAAGAGCTGCTGGAGCGGGATCGTCAGCGGGAGAAGGACGGTTTCCCGAAGAAAATCCGGGTCGGCAGGCTCATCAAGCCGGGCAGGGGAGGGAAGGACAAGGTCGTCGTCGTTCCCACGACCGTAGAAGAGAAACTCATCCATGACAGCAAGCTGGACCCCAAAAGCCCGGAAGGCACGGGCGGATCGGGTGAAGGCGCGGAAGGCGAGGTCATCGGAGAAGAGCCGGTCCAGCCAAAACAGGGAGCAGGCCAGGGACCCGGGCAGGGTGAAGCCGAAAACCACGAAATCGAATCGAGCGCCTATGATCTCGGCAGGATTCTTACGGAGAAATTCGAGCTTCCGAACTTGAAGGACAAGGGAAAGAAGCGGGCTTTCAGCAAGTATGTCTATGACCTGACGGACCGGCACCGAGGGTTCGGCCAGCTCCTCGACAAGAAGGCCACCCTGAAGAAGCTGGTTCAGACGAACATTTCCCTGGGAAACATCGATCCTTCCCGACCGATCGATCCCTCGGGCCTGATGATCGGACCAAAAGACAAGATCTACCGGATCCTGTCAAAGGAGAAGGACTATGAATCGCAGGCCATGGTCTTCTTCATCCGGGACTATTCCGGTTCCATGACTGGCAAACCCACCGAACTCGTGGTGTCGCAGCATGTACTTCTCTATGCCTGGCTGCTCTACCAGTACGAACGACAGGTCGAAACCCGGTTCATCCTGCACGACACGACGGCCAGGGAAGTGCCTGACTTCAACACCTACTACAACTCCCGGGTGGCAGGCGGAACCATGGTAGCATCGGCATACAAACTCGTCAACCAAATCGTGGAAAAGGAAAACATCGCTTCGGATTACAACATCTACGTATTCCACGGAACGGACGGCGATGACTGGGACTCCGGAGGAAAAGAAACCATACCGGCTCTTACGGCCATGCTTGGCTACACGTCCCGGGTGGGAATCACCATCGTCAGCTCCAGCCGGACCCCTGGTGGAACGGAAGTCGAACGGTATCTGAAGGCATCGAAATTGCCGTTTGAAAAACCGGCCCTCTTGAAATACGATGTTATTGGTCCGGATGCGGATGAATCCCGGTTGATCGACGGCATCCGTAAGCTGATCGGATGAAAGACATCGGTAAGGACGTAAAGGCACCGCTGCATGGGACTCAATCAGGACGAACTGCTGAAGGCTTTTGTCGATGAAGCGCTCGAACACCTGTCGACGATCGAAGCCGATTTTCTCGAAATCGAAAAGAAAGGCGCCGATATCGATCCCGAACGCATCAACAAGGTGTTCCGAGCCGCCCACTCCATCAAAGGGGGAGCGGGATTCATCGGATTGCCGAAGATTCGGGATCTGGCTCATGCCGTCGAAACGGTTTTAGGAAAATTCCGCACCAGAGTCCTATCCCCGAACCGGGAAATCGTATCCAGGCTGCTTTCGGCGACCGATCTACTCCGACGGATGATCATCGACGTAACCGTGGGTCTCGACGACGTCGACGTATCGGCATCCATAGCGGCTCTGGAAGACATCCTGGTCACCAGCTGCGGTTCCGGCACCGAGAAACAAACGACGGCAACCCGCTCGATACAACCATCGCCCCCTCCTGACGAAGAATTCCGATCCCCAGATTCAAAACCCCTTCCATCTTCCACTGAAACGATGGCATCCGCCGACCCGGAACCGGAACATCCGGATGACCCTTTCGTATACCGAATCATTTTCTATCCGAAAACCGATCCCATTTTCAGCGAACGACCTTCGGACGAGGTTTTTGAAGAAATCGCAGGTTATGGAACGATGCTGGCGAGGCGCCCTCCGAGCAACGCCTCCCTACCCGAAGAAACGAATGCCGGACAAATCCCATCCGATGCCGTCGAAATCGTTCTATCCTGCGTGCTCCAGCGGGAGGACCTCGCCTTGCTGCTCGAAATCGAACCCGAGCGGATCGAGCCCCTGATTGCTAAAGACATCAGCCGTATTCAACACCAAGATGCGGTGCAACCTGCATCCCCATCGATCCCACCCGATGCTACCGCTCAACGGGACCGAACACTCTTCAGCCAGCTTGCAGTCCATGCCTCCGGTTCTTCAGAAACGGACTCGCCTTTTCAAAAGCCGTCATCCTCTAGCAAGAAACCTTCCTCCGCTCCTTCACCCACTCCACCGGAATCTCTTCCGAAAATCGCTCCATCCACACCATCTGGGGCCCCGCGTTCGGAGGCAGGGACCCAAAGCATCCGGGTGCAGATCGGTGTCCTCGACTCTCTGATCAATCTCGCCGGAGAGCTCGTCCTGAGCCGAAATCAACTGCTGAAGACCCTTGCTCAGACCGACAACTCCCGACTGCAGACTCTCGCCAAACGGCTAGACCTCATCACATCCGATCTGCAGCACGTGATCCTGAAGACCCGGATGCGACCCATCGGTGATTTGTTTCATCGGTTTCCGAGGTTGGTTCGGGATATCGCCATCGATCTCGGTAAGGATGTTTCGCTCGTTCTCGAAGGAGCCGAAGTCGAACTGGATCGAACCGTTATCGAGGCGATCAACGATCCGCTGGTACATATGCTTCGAAACGCCGTCGATCACGGCATCGAGTCTCCGGAAGTCCGAAAGGCTCTCGGAAAGCCACCCCAGGGCCGAATCCTACTTTCTGCATCCAGTCAGGGTGGTCAAGTCATTCTCGACGTCGAGGATGACGGAAAAGGCATGGATCCCGAAAGAATCGCCCGAAGCGCCATCCAGAAAGGCTTGCTGACCGAGGAGCAGGTCCGGCTCATGAGCCGGGGCGAAAAAATGCGGCTCATCTTCTCGCCTGGACTTTCCACATCCGATGCCGTCACCCAGTGGTCGGGACGAGGGGTAGGTCTCGATGTGGTGAAGGCCAACGTCGAGCAGTTCGGCGGAAGCATCGACATCGACACCTCACCGAATGCAGGAACCCGCTTCCGGATCAAGCTGCCACTCACCCTCGCCATTGTCGCCAGCCAGCTCGTGTGTATCGAAGGTCATCGATTCGCCGTTCCCCAGGTTCACGTGGAAGAGTTGATCCGCATACCCGCCGGCCACGTGAAACACCGGGTCGAGGTGATCGGCAATGCCGAGGTTCTGCGGCTTCGAGGCGATCTATTGCCGCTGATCCGGCTTGCAGACCTGTTGCGAATTGAACGGACGTTTGTCGATCCGGTCACCAACCGGCGCAGACCGGATCGCAGGTGCGCCATTGCAGACAGGCGATCGAAGCGGATCCAAACCGTCGAACATGCGAAAACAGATGAAACAACAGACAACGAATGCCCGATGGAAGAAGAGAGCAACCCATCCTTGAATCCACCGGGAATGACCATACCCCGAAAATGTTCCGACCGCCGCTACCGAGTTGCAAGCACCTTGCATATCCTCGTCCTTGCAGCCGGTGGCGCCCGTTACGGCCTCATCGTCGATACATTTCAGGATTTCGAGGAAATCGTCGTCAAGCCACTTGGAATCCATTTTCGAAACGCCCGGATGTTTTCGGGAGCTACCATTCTGGGTGACGGATCGATCGCCCTGATCCTCGATGTCAACCAGATACCGCTCATGGGAAGGTTGCAGCAAATCGAGACGACTGAAGGCGAACGGTATCGCAGACAGATACCGTCACATGGAAAGAATGGCACCCCTATCGATACCCCCGGGGATCCGTTGCATCTGATTGTGTTTCGAAACACCTCGGCAGAAAACGTTGCTGCACCGATCCATTCGGTCAAACGGATTCTGAGATGCAGATCCCGGGATATCCGTCGGGTTGCCGGTCAGCCGGCGATCACCCTCGAAGGAAAGGATTTGCGGCTCATTCACCTCGATGAAGGAACGGAACGTCTTTTCGATCGTCCGGACGAACCTTGGGTTTTGGTCGTCTTCCGGGCCTTCGATAGACAGTTGGGTCTTCTGGCAAAAGGTCCCATCGATACGATCGTGACCCATCAACCCATCGACGGCATCTCCTTTCGAAAATCGGGTATCATCGGAACGATTCGGACTGCAGAGATGACGATTCTTCTGCTCGACCTGATCGATCTTGTCCAGTCCCGATATCCGGAATGGTCCTCGGATCTTTCCCGAACCCTGTCGCCTCCGGCTTCCGAGAAACAAGTTTTGCTGGTCGAAGATTCCGATTTCTTCCGCTCCCATGTATCCACACTGCTTCAGCAGGCCGGTTACCGGGTATGGACTGCTGCAGACGGTCAGCAAGGCTATGAAATCCTGCAGGAGAAAGGGGATAAGATCGCTCTGGTCGTGACGGACATCGAAATGCCACGGATCAATGGCTTTGAGCTGATCCGGCTCATTCGAAGCGATGCCCGATTCAGACATCTTCCGATCGTCGCCTTGACGACTCTGGCTGACGACAGCGATCGTCAGCAGGCGAAGGAAGCCGGTGTGAGCGATTACCAGATCAAATTGGACAAAGAAAGTCTGTTGAAATCCATCGCCGACTTGCTTCATCCTGAATGAGTCCACAAATGAGATCATACGCATGATGTACCCCGCATCCCTATTTTTCTCGATAAGGAGAACCGAATGTTTTCCAACATGAAAATGCGCGTCAAGCTTTTTGCCATTCTAATGGTCGTCGGGCTTGTCCCCTTCTTCTCGATCGGGCTGGTTTCGAAAATCATTGTTTCCCGCTCCATCCAGTCTCAGGTGAAAGAGCATCTGGTCATGATTCGGGATATCAAGAAAGCCGAAATTCAGGATTATTTCCAGAGAACCATTTCTGCCATGCGCATTTTCAGCGGTTCATCGGATGTCAAGGAACTCTTCTCCAAATTGATTGATTACCATGACATAGCCCAGATCACCGATGGTTCCTTCATCACCGGAAACATCATGTACCAGGAAATCATCTCCGCCTATGGGGTACCCATCCTGAATTATTGGAAAGAAAGCGGATATCCGGATATCGCTGCCATCTGCGCAACCCATGGTCATGTCATGTTCACGTGCAGCCATCAGGCGGATGAAGGAACGAATTTATCCAACGGCCCCTTCAAGAACACGGGTCTGGCCAGGCTGTGGAAGAAAGTGGTCGACACCGGTATCCCTGCCATCGAAGATTTTTCTCCCTATCCTCCGTTCGGTAACAAACCGGTCGCCTTCATCGGCTATCCGATCACGGCCAACAATGGAAACCTCATAGGAGTTCTAGCCTTCCAGCTCTCGTCTGAGTCCATCAATGCCATCGTCAACCAGCTGACCGGTTTGGGCAGAACAGGGGAAGTCTATCTGGTGGGACCGGATCGGCTCATGCGGTCCGACTCCCGGATCAATCCCGGCCGGTTCTCGGTCAAGGCATCCTTTGCCAATCCGGAAACGGGAAAAATCGATACGGAAGCCGTCCAAAACGCGCTTTCCGGAAAAACCGGTGTCCTTCAGATCAAAGACTATGAAGGGCATTCAGTCATCAGCGCCTATGGCCCGATTCAGATCGACGGACTCAATTGGGCCATCATGGCCGAAATCGAAGCCGATGAAGCCATTGCCGTCATCCATACCCTCGACTGGGCCATGAGCCTCATTGCCCTTGCAGGTATATTGGGTGTTCTGTTGACGGCCTACTTCGTCGCTCAATCGATTACAAGACCCCTTCACAAGAGCGCCAAATTCGCCCAGAAGATCGCCTCCGGCGATTTTTCCGAATCCCTTCCCGTCCATCGACAGGATGAGATCGGCATGGTAGCCCAGGCCCTCAATCAGATGGTCGAAGGCATTCAGAAGATGATGTCCCAACTTTCCGGAGACATCGCGACATTGTTTGCCTCATCCAAGGAGCTTTTAGACATTGCCGGGAACCTGTCCTCCAATTCGGAGACCACATCGGCCAGAACTGCCAACGTGGCTGCCGGTGCCGAGCAGATGAGCACCAACATGAATTCTGTGGCTGCAGCAGCGGAGCAGGCATCCACCAATGTCAATATGGTGGCTGTCGCGACGGAAGAAATGACTGCCACGATCAACGAAATTGCACGCAATGCCGAAAAGGCCCGACATATCACGACACGTGCCGTAACCGATGCAGGGAAGGCCTCCCATACCGTCGATCTGCTGGGGATCTCCGCCCAGGAAATCGGAAAGGTCACCGAAACGATCGCGGATATTTCCGATCAGACCAATCTGCTTGCACTGAATGCGGCTATCGAAGCAGCCCGAGCCGGAGATGCGGGGCGGGGGTTTGCTGTCGTCGCCAACGAGATCAAGGAACTGGCCAAGCAGACGGCTGTCGCGACCGACGAGATCAAGGCCAAGATCGACGGCATTCAAACATCGACCCGCGAAACCGTGGATCAGATTCAACGTATCTCCACCATCATTTCCGACATCAATGAAATCGTCACGTCGATTGCGACGGCTGTCGAGCAGCAATCCATCACGACCAACGACATCGCGGGCAATATCTCCCAGGCTGCCCGCGGTATTCAGGATGTGACGAGAAACGTCTCCCAGAGCTCCGGAATGGCGCAAACCATCGCTGCTGACATCATCGAAGTCAACCTGGCGACTGAGGCTGTATCGAACAGCAGTGCTCTGGTGGTTCAGCGGGCGGAAGAACTCAAGACGCTGGCAGGCAATTTGCAGAAAATCATCAAGGTATTTGCAAGATGAAGGGGATCGAGAAGACATTATCCCGAAGAAGCGACATCGTCACCTTTTGTGTTTCAGATCGATGGTTCGGTATTGAAATGAACCGGGTTCAGGAAATCGCCAAGACCGTGGAAATCACTCCTGTCTGCCTGATGCCGCCACATATCGCCGGGATCGTCAACCTGAGGGGAACCATCATCACCGTCATCGACATGGCCTCTTTGTTGATGGAATCGTTGAACGAGGATCACCCCAACCGATTCATGATCATCGTACAGGAATCGAACGAACGGGTGGGTTTCTTGGTTCATCAGGTGGGGGATGTCATCAAAATGGATGATTCGGCAACATTTCATCCACCTGCCAATCTGATGGAACAATGGCGGGATGTTCTCGTCGGTGTCGTTCAACAGAAGGGGCAACTGATCGGTGTTCTCGATGTGGATCGCTTGATGCAGGCGTCGATGGTTCAGTAAGTGTGGTGTTCTTGCAAAAAAACTCGGGAAACAGCCGGCCCCGTCACCCGCGCGATAGCGGGCATCGAGGCAGGAACATCTGCTGAATCTCCGTTTTCGGGTAGATGACGGTCCGGGGTAAATCGCATTTGGCCAAAACCGCCTCTCGCATCTTGATTTTCATGATCATGGGGTGTCTTCCGCTTTTCTTTTGACTTCTGTCTGTTGACTGCATGAACCAGATACCCATTAACATTCTCATCGTCGATGACAGCGCGATGTACCGCAGAATCGTTCAGGACATTCTGTCCGAATACGAGGATGTGGTGGTCGTGGCAACGGCGGAAAACGGCCTCAAGGCCATCGAAGCCGTTAAGGCCTATCGGCCGGATATGGTCGTCCTCGACATCGACATGCCGGAAATGGACGGGATGGCCGTCTTGCGGGTTCTTCGGAAACAGTACGGACATGTTGTTCCAGTTATGTTCAGTGCCCATACCTTCGAAGGAGCCCAGCTGACCGTCGAAGCCCTTCAGCAGGGTGCCTTCGACTTCATTCCAAAGCCTTCTTCCGGCACACTCTGGACCAATCGTTCGCTGCTGAAGAGCCGCATGGACAGCATCATCGAAGCAGTCAAGCGCATCAAACGCATTCGCATCAACACGGAAAAAAAGCCTTCACTTTTTCCAAATATAATGCCGATTCTGAACGAACAAAGGAAATCCAGAGTCGTCGGTATCGGTGTTTCAACGGGAGGCCCGCAGGCGCTTCTGGAGGTCATTCCCAAGTTGCCGACAGACATCGATGTTCCGGTGATGATCGTCCAACACATGCCGGCCGTCTTTACGGCCGTCATGGCACAAAAACTCGACAGTGTCAGCCGGATCCGTGTCAAGGAGGCCGAGGATGCCGAGCCGCTGAAACCATCGACAGCCTATATCGCACCGGGTGGGAAACACATGACTGTGGAGCCGATCCCCCGGCTACGTTCTTCCTGGCTCGTTCGAATCACGGACGACCCCCCGGAAAACAACTGCAAACCCTCAGCGGATGTTCTGTTTCGATCTCTGGCGGAACATTTCGGATCTCAGGCAACCGGTGTCATCATGACCGGTATGGGAGCGGACGGTGTCGCAGGGCTCAAACGGATGAAGGAGGAGGGTGCGACCATCATCGCTCAGGACGAAGCGAGCTGTGCGGTTTTTGGAATGCCCAGAAAGGCCATCGAAGCCAACATCGTCGACATCGTCGCACCGCTCGAAACCCTTGCAGCCCATATCCTGCGCACCATTCGGTAATATGGATATTTCTAGCGGAGTCGCAAAAAATCAGGCCCTCTCATTTGACCCGCAGGAAGGCGGGTGGTTAGCGACTTTTTGCGACTCCATCATATCTGATGGACTCGCAAAAAGTCGAAATACTAACTCATTGAAAAAACTATATGGTAATAATTAATTATGTTGACATCTATCTAATCAAATTATATATTCTGGCTATATTCTAAAGCTATTAGATAGGATATAGCCATG
>JBFMBE010000024.1:0-30019 GCA_040755275.1 Thermodesulfobacteriota bacterium
GCGAAAACGTGTTTGAAGCCGCCGGATATCGTTGGATCGGGCGGAGATGCTTCATCAATATTTGTTTGAAAAACATCATGTTGCAACTCAGCATTTCTGTATTCCAAGTTTGGCTATCCGCCCGATCCTACGAGATCGGGCGGCTGAGTTTTTTCGCAGCATCGAAAAAGGTTCCCCAGTCACCCCGCGACTCGACAGAGACTTCCTGACTTTTTGCGAGTGCATCACCATTAACAGGTCAGAACCGACTGCCGACGACCTCATCCTACCCGTTTCGTTCGCACAATTCGACCAGGATACCGCCGGTGGCCTTGGGATGCAGAAAGGCAATTTTGGCGCCCCCAGCGCCCATTCGAGGGGTTTGATCGATCAATTGAATGCCCTTGTCCTTTAATTCCTGAAGGGCCTCCTCGATGTTTTCAACCCGAAAGGCGATGTGCTGCATGCCTTCTCCGCGTTTTTCGATGTATTTCGCCACCGGCCCATCCGGCGAGGTCGATTCGAGCAATTCGACTTCGCTTTCTCCGACCGGCAGAAAGGCGGTCGTCACCTTCTGCTCCGCGACGGTTTCGGTTCCGGCGAATTCGAGTCCCAGAACGTCCGTCCAGAAATTCTTTCGGGAATCGATGCTGGAAACGGCAATCCCCAAATGATCGATCTTCAGGATTTTCATATCGAGAGCTCCTTTCTATGGTAAAATCGATTTAAAACCGTCGAATCACACGCTCGAAACCGGGTAAGGCGTTCACGATGGTATCGTCTGAAACACAGAAAGCGATCCGGAAATAACCCGGCCCACCGAAACCGCTTCCGGGAACAACAAGAATACGCTCTTCCTGAAGGGCGCGAACGAACGCTACATCATCGGAAATCGGAGATTTCGGGAAGAGATAAAACGTTCCGGCGGGCTTGATGAATTCATAGCCGAAGGATGCAAGACCGTCACAGAGCAGTTGACGTTTTCGGGCATAGGCGGCCACATCGGTACATTCCCCCTGAAGCTGCGCCACGACTCGCTGCATGAGGGCCGGAGCATTCACAAACCCCAAAATGCGGTTGGTCAAGGCAAGCGCTGCGCCCAGCTCCTTCCGATGTACCGAATTTGGATGCACAGCCACAAACCCGATGCGCTCTCCGGGAATAGAAAGATCCTTGGAATAAGATGTCGTCAGAAGGCTTTCACAATAGACCGAAGCCACACTGGGCACTCTGACGCCGTCATAGACGATTTTTCGATAGGGCTCGTCGGCAACCAGGAAGATGGTCCTGCCAAAACGCTCACTCTTTCGTCTTAGCAAATCTCCCAATTTGGCCAGAGAAGATGCATCATAGACCTGACCCGTCGGATTGTTGGGGGAATTGATCAGGACGGCCTTCGTGCGTTCTCCAATGGCAGCATCGAAGGCACCGATATCGAGCTGGAATTCGGATGTCGTTGCAACCGTCCTCAGCACTCCGCCGTGGTTGGCCACATAGAAGCCGTATTCGACAAAATGGGGTGTCGGCGTGAGGACTTCGTCGCCGGGATCGAGGATGGATTTCAAGATAATGTTGAGCCCGCCTGCAGCTCCACAGGTCATGACGATATCGTCGGCCTCGTAGGAAATGGCCTGCTCCCCAGCCAGATAGTCGGCAATGGCCTTCCGGGTTTCCGGATAACCGGTATTGGCCATATATCCATGAGAACCGGCACGTTTATCGGATACCACCTGCTCCAACACTCGATGGAATGATTCAGGCGGATCGAGGTTCGGATTTCCCAAACTGAAATCGAAGACGTTCGCGGCGCCATGAATGGCCTTGAGCCGGGCTCCCTCCTCGAACATCTTCCGAATCCAGGAAGACTTTACAATGATTTGTTCGATCTGCTTGGAAATACCCATATCGACATCCTTTTGATTTATGCCGGTACGACGGATTTTACGATATCGGGAAGCTGCTGCTTGAGAACCCGTTCGATCCCGTTCCGCAGGGTCATCTGGGACATCGGACATCCAGCGCAGGCCCCCTTCAGCCGAACTTTCACAATACCGTCCTGAACATCCACCAGTTCCACATCTCCGCCATCCGCCTGAAGCATCGGACGAATTCTGTCAATGGCCTGCTGCACTTGCTCTTTCATGATCGCTCCTTTGTGATCGACCGCTCAGTCGGATCACGGGTATAAAAAATTGCTTTGTTCAGGATTCGGTACGATGTTCCGAGAAGGTTTTTCGGAACGCTTCGAATTGATCCCGCTCGATGGCATCTCGAATCCGCTCCATGAGATGAAGGTAATAATACACATTGTGGATCGTATTCAACCGGTATGCGAGAATTTCCCGCGAAAGATAGAGATGTCGCAGATACGCTCTCGAAAAATGCCGACAGGTATAGCAGCCACACCCATCATCTACCGGCCCGGTATCGAAGCGGTGGCAGGCATTGCTGATGTTGATGGTTCCTCGATCGGTGAACAGCTGTCCGTTTCGGGCGTTTCGCGTCGGCATGACACAATCGAACATGTCGATGCCGCGGGAAACGAGCTCGACCAGGTTTTCCGGTGTACCGACACCCATGACATATCTGGGAGCGTGAACCGGCAGGTATTGAACCGCAACCTCGGCCATCAGCATCATCTGCTCCACCGGCTCTCCCACACTCAGCCCGCCGATTGCATACCCTGGAAACCCGATTTCCACCGTCCGTTGAGCCGATTCCGAACGAAGCTCCGCGTCCATACCTCCCTGAACGATTCCAAACAAGGCCCCCGAACAGCCGGTAAACACCCATCGCCTCTTGCATCGATAAGCCCAGTGTAAGGTACGTTTGAGGGCTTCTCTCACGACGGATCGATCCGACGGATAGCCGATACACTCATCGAGGCACATCAGAATGTCCGAATTCAGGCAGGTTTGGATATCGACGGCTTTCTCGGGTGTCAGAACATGCCTTGAGCCATCAATATGGGATTGGAATTCAGCCCCTATGTCCGTAATTCTGCGAAGCATCGAAAGGGAAAAGATCTGAAACCCCCCGCTATCCGTCAGAATAGGCCCTTCCCAGCCCATAAACCGGTGCAACCCGCCGAACCGTTCGATCACCTCACATCCGGGTCTCAAATATAAATGATAGGTGTTGCCCAGGATGATCTCCGCCCCACAGGATGCGATGTCTTGCGGGCAGAGCGCCTTCACGGTGCCGAGTGTGCCAACGGGCATGAAGACCGGTGTCTTGACCGGGCCGTGAGCCGTATGCATTTCCCCGATCCGGGCCTGCGATTGGGTTGATGCATGAACCACCCGAAAATCGAACGAGCTCTCCAGACTCATTCGATCAGCATCGCATCGCCGTAGCTGTAAAAGCGATACCCTTCTCGAACGGCTTCTTCATAAGTCCTCAGGATCATGGTTCGATCGGTAAAAGCGGATACGAGCATGAGCAAGGTCGACTTGGGCAGATGAAAATTGGTGATCATGGCGTCTACGGTACGAAAGCGGTATCCGGGATAGATGAACAGGTCACACGCACCGCTTCGCTCCTGAAGCAGACCGTCTTCCTCCGTGCAGAATTCGAGCGTCCGAACCACGGTCGTTCCAACGGCAACGACCCGTCTTCCCTGGATCTTTGCTGCATTGATTTCGTTTGCGGCTTCTTCACTCAGGTGAAACCATTCGGCATGCATGGTATGCCGGCGAATATCTTCCACCCGAACCGGAACGAAGGTACCGTAGCCGACATGCAGGGTGATCGGTACGCATCGGACACCGATGGATCGCAACTGATGGAGCAATTCTTCAGTGAAATGAAGCCCAGCCGTTGGTGCTGCGATCGCCCCCTTCTGACGGGCATATACGGTTTGGTAGCGCGTGCCATCTTCGGATGCCATCCCGCCAGGATCGCTCCGGTGAATATAGGGTGGCAATGGAACGATGCCGATTGTATCGATCACTTGAGCGATCGGTTCCTCGGATGTCAGCTCCATGGTAACGGTTTCTCCGTTACAGGAGATCACCCGTGCAGTCAAGCATGAATCGAATAAGAACGATGTGCCTTCTCGGCAGGGCTTTGCGCTACGAACCAGACATTTGCATTCCACCCGTGTTGCGTCTGGCTCAGCAGCGATGCTGGTGGCATAATCGAGCAACAGGAGTTCGACGCGTCCGCCGGAAGCCTTCTTTCCATACAAACGGGCCGGAATGACGGCCGTGTCGTTGACCACCAACAGATCGTCCGGCCGCAACAGGTTCGGCAAATCCGAAAATCGATGGTGTTGAGTCGCTCCCGTGGTTCGATCGAGCCGAAGCAGTCGAGATTCATCCCGTTTGCTGCAGGGGCTCTGAGCGATCCGATCAGCAGGCAACGTATAATCGTAATCGTCGATATGGTACAATGAAACATCCTTCTCTTACAGAAGAAAAGTTTCTTCTATATTCTGAAGCGTATTTTGTCAAAAACAAAAATGATGGCCCCGCAAAAAGCCAGGAAGTCTCTGTCGCGGGGTGACTGGGGATGCATCAAGACGAACCAGGTTGCACCACCAGTTCTCCCATGAAAATGGATTTCGGATCGGAAGTGCGGGACCCTGCATCCTGAAGCGCAACCCAGAGCGGCCGATCCCGGTCGTAGATATCTTCCCGGAAATGTACCACTCCCTGCTCATCCGCCCATGCCGTCCAGTACAACAGATGGACCATGATCGACTCCTTGACCGGGATGACGGTCGTGATACCGCTTTGAATCGTCTGTAGAATTCGTTCCCGATTCCATTCCGGAACGTTCTTCATCACCTCTACAGCCAGCTCGATCGGCTTCTCGAGACGGATGCACCCGGAACTGAATCCCCGGCTGGTTCTTCGAAACAGTTCCCGCTGAGGGGAATCATGCAGATAGATGGCGTACTTGTTGGGCAATAGAAACTTGATACGACCCAGAGCGTTTCGATCACCCGGATCCTGTTTTAGTCGATAGGGAAAGTAGTCTGCATGCAGCTTGCTCCAGTCGATGGTGTAGGGGTTGATTTCCGGACCATTTTCTTCGCCGCGAGCAGAAAACACATGAATCCGATTCTTGATGAGATAGCCGGGGTCTTTCTTGATGAGCGGGAGCTTGTCTTCGACAGCGATTTTCTTCGGGACGTTCCAGTAGGGATTCAGAATGATGTATCGCAGGCGTTCGCTGAAAACGGGTGTACGACGATAGGTCTGGCCGACGACGACGCGCATGTTCAGGAGTGTTTTCCCGTCTTCCACCGCCTCGAGGCTGTAGTTCGCAATGTTGACAGCAATATACCGCTTGCCCCAATCCTGCCCCAACCAGCGCCAACGCTCGAGATTGAGCAGGATCTGCTGAATCCGGTTTTCGACAGGGACATTCATCGCCTGAATGGTCTTTGAACCGAGAACACCGTCGGGCGCAATGCCGTTCCGCACCTGAAACCGCTTGACGGCGTCGATCAGTGCCGTATCGTAGGTATTCGGATTTTTGGAAGAGACAGGAAGCGGGCCGTCCGTGACAGCCATTCTGCGGCGTACTACCGGAATACGGGGATCGCTTTCCCCTGGTCGAATGCCGTCACCCGAAGGAACGAGCGGCCATCCGCCATTTCGCTGAATGTCCCTGTAGAGAACCAAAGCCTCCCGCAGGCGTGCATATCCGGGATGAGTGGGTAGAATGGCCTCGACGACCTCCCGTACCCGTCCTGAATCCGCTGCGCTTGCAGCCAGGGATGCAATGTCCCTGCTCGCCGGTTTGGGTGCAGACCACTGATCGTCGAGTCGATCCGGATTCACCCGACCATAGGAAAGATGACGAAGCAGGCGCGTCAGACCATGGGTCAGCAGCAGATCCCAGTCGAAGGGAGGTTCGGATCGAGATGGGCCGTTTCGAAGGGACGGCTCCATGGCAAGCAGTCGACTGTAATGGTATTGTTCCGGGTCGAGACCATCCCGAGAGGCAGCACCGATGCAAGCAATCGCTTCTCGGCCTGCATCCGACCATCCATCGGCATGGGTCCAAGCACGACGCTCCTGCCGCAGGGCATAGAACCCTATTACGTCTTCCATCTCTTCTTGGGAAGCACCGGCCATGATGGACTTCGTCTCTGCTGAAATCCGCGAGCGGATGCGCCGCAACATTTCGGCATCCGGATCGGCGAATACCGGATCCGCCGGTCCTGCTGCCAGCAGGGTAAGCCATCCCAGAAGCAATACGGCATATCGAAGGAACCGTTTTTGCAAAAATTTGGCAGGAACGCCAAAAGACCTTATTCTTAACAACAGGCCGTTCTTGCGAAAGCGGGAATCCGAACGAAAACAGCTGCCGGCCACGCGCTTTCGCTGGCATGACGCCTTGGTAGAAGTCGGGTCTTCGCAACTCAATTGTCGATGATTAGAGATTCCGACCATAGGGGCGGGATTCCGATATTTCATCATTAGGTTCACCGGATGAAATCCTTTATGACAGCAACCATGGCATCGGTTCGATGGGCATCGATCCAGATCATGTCCTTTTCCTTTTGAAACCAGGTCATTTGCCTCTTGGCATAATGCCGGGTATCCCGTTTCAGGGTACGTTCCATTTCATTCCAGTTCATACGCCCTTCGATGAAATCGACCAGATGCCGGTATCCAAGCGACTGCATGGAATCCAGTCGAGCAGAATACCCCATTTGCAAAAGATGCTCGACTTCTTGAAGAAATCCGTTATCCAACATCCATTCCACCCGACGATCGATTCGCTCATACAACGCTTCCCGTTCCCGATACAGCCCGATCATACAAACCGTATACCGTTCCGATCGGAATCCATGATCCTTCAAAAAGGATGAAAATGGTTTCCCGCTGGAAAGGCAGACTTCAAGTGCACGCAGAATACGTTGTCGGTCGTTCGGATGAATAACGGCAGCACTCTGGGGATCTACATCGCATAACCTGGCGAATAGCCCCCCCAATCCTTTTTCTTCAGCTTCCGCCCGAAGAACGGAGCGGATACGAGGATCGATTTTCGGAGCCGGAAACAATCCGTATCGAAGGGCTCGAATATACAACCCCGTGCCACCGACGACAAGAACAGGAGTCTTTCGCTTATCGTAATCGTCGATGACCGCATCGGCAAGAGCGACGTACTGCTGCGCATTGAAGGCAGCATCCGGATCGACGACATCGATCAAATAATGAGTTACTGCAGCCCGTTCGGCAGACGTCGGTTTGGCCGTACCGATATCCATGTATCGAAACACCTGCATGGAATCAGCGCTGACGATGACGGCTCCGACGGCTTGAGCGATCTCGATGGCAGCAGCGGTTTTTCCAGTGCCAGTGGGACCACAGATCACGACGATTTTGGTTGGAGCAGGAGTCGAGCTCACGCAGGAGTCACAGTTCGAGCCTTGGGTGATGGAGTCGCCAAAAGACCATTCGTATGTAACAATAATCAAAAGGATGACCCTTTTCAACAGGATTCGGCCCCTCTGTCACCCAAAGTGTTTCCAAGGTTGATGGCCGAGCCAAAAGTCGCCATCCACGCATTTCCTTTTAAAGCCGGGCCTCCAGCAGGAGGGCGGGTCAAATGAGAGGGCCTGACTTTTTGCGTGCTTTTCGGGAATGCCGGGCCTAAGCGGGGTGGCTGGCGAAGCCTTTTGATGCTGCAGCGGATACTTGTTTGAAGCCGCCGGAGATCGTTGGGCCGGGCGGCGTTCAACAACAAACGAATGTTTGAAAATCAAACCGTTGTAGCTTACTGGCCTGTATCGAATGACTGACCCAATGCCCGGCCCTTACGAGCTCGGGCGGCTGAGTTTATCCGCTGCAGCGAAAAAGGCGTATGCCCTGCCATGCGACGATGACGAGACTTTCCGACTTTTTGCGACTCCATCAAGCTTGATCTCTGCTCAACCTGTCGGGCTGCCATCGAACCCCCTCAATTTTCTTTTTTATTGACAAGCTTTCCCCCAACCATTAATAAAATTTTTTTTCAAAATTCGCCGCATCCATTTCGATACCAGTAGGTATCCTTGCTGTTAACGTCAACAACGACAGGAGTACATCATGGGAAACAACGTGATCGGATCCGTAATGGTCGTCGGTGGTGGAATTGCAGGCATGCAGGCCGCCATCGATCTCGCCGATTCCGGGTATTATGTCTATCTGGTGGAAAAAGGGGCCTCCATCGGTGGGGTGATGGCCCAGCTGGATAAAACCTTCCCCACCAACGACTGCGCGATGTGAATCATCTCGCCCAAACTGGTCGAGGTCGGCCGGCATCTGAACATCGAGTTGAGAACATTGAGCGAAGTCCAATCCATCCAAGGGAAAGCAGGCAATTTCGACGTGGAATTGCTTCAGAAACCGCGCTATATCGATCCCAATAAGTGCATCGCCTGTGGGTCCTGTGCCGAAAAATGCCCCAAGAAAGTCGATGATCCTTACAACGCAGGACTTTCCAAGAGAAAAGCGGCATACGTGGAATACGCCCAGGCCGTCCCACTCAAGTATGCGATCGATCCCAATGCGTGTATCTTTTTACAGAAAGGCAAGTGTGGGGCCTGCAAGAAAATCTGCCCCACCGGGGCCGTCGATTTCGATCAGAAACCCCAGACCGTTCATCTGAATGTAGGATCGGTCGTGCTCGCCCCCGGCTTCACCCCCTTCAACCCGTCCATGTTCGACAACTACCAGTACGCCAAGCTTCCCAATGTCGTGACATCCCTCGAATACGAGCGGATTCTATCGGCGTCCGGGCCTACCCACGGCCACATCACCCGGCCATCAGACGGTAAAACTCCGAAGAAAATCGCCTGGTTCCAGTGTGTAGGTTCGCGCGACCTGAACAAGTGCGACCATGCCTACTGTTCGTCCGTTTGCTGCATGTACGCCATCAAGGAAGCTGTCATATCGAAGGAACACGAAGGCGGCGATCTCGATTGCGCCATCTTCTTCATGGACATGAGAACCCATGGAAAGGAATTCGAACGCTTCTACGACACCGCCAAACAGAAACAGGGGGTTCGCTTCATCCGAAGCCGGGTGCATACGATCACACCCGTCGGCGATACGGGGGATCTGGAAGTCCGATATGTTGCAGAAGACGGATCCGTCCAAAAGGAAGTCTTCGACATGGTCGTTTTGTCGATCGGTCTGGAAACGTCTTCGGAAGTGGTGCAGCTTGCCGAACGGCTGGGTGTGGAGCTGACATCAAGCAAGTTCTGCAACACGTCGTCCTTCGAGCCGGTCGCCACTTCTCGAGAAGGGATCTTCGTTTGCGGAGCCTTCCAGGGCCCGAAGGATATACCACAGGCCGTCATCGACGCCAGCGCAGCCGCATCGGCGGCAGGTGAAATCCTGGCTGAAGCCCGGGGCAGCTTGATCCGAAAAGCCGAAAAGGTGCCCCAGACCGATATCGCCGGGCAGCGCCCCCGGATCGGTGTGTTCGTATGCCGCTGCGGGATCAACATCGCAGGTGTCGTGGATGTACCGGCAGTCGCCGAATACGCCAAGACCCTGCCCTATGTCGAATTTGCAACGGACAACCTCTATTCCTGTTCGCAGGACACCCAAAACACGATCGCTCAACTGATCCAGGAAAAGGGTCTGAACCGGGTGGTCGTCGCCGCTTGCACGCCCAAGACCCATGAGCCTCTTTTCCAGGAAACCCTGGTCAGCGCTGGTCTGAACAAATACTTGTTTGAAATGACCAACATCCGGAATCAGGACTCCTGGGTCCACAAGGACTTTCCGGAGAAGGCCACCGAAAAGGCCAAGGACCTCATCCGGATGGCCGTTCAGAAGGTCGCCCTCATGGAACCCCTCGAGGAGGCCGAGTTGCAGGTGAATCAGGCGGCTCTGGTGATTGGCGGCGGCATTGCCGGAATGGTTGCCGCCAAAAGCCTCGCCAACCAGGGGTATACCACTCACCTTGTCGAAAAAACCGATGTCTTGGGCGGACAGGCCCGAAACCTGTACAGAACGGCTAAAGGAGAAGACATTCAGGGTGAGCTCGCACGCATGATCGATGCGGTGACACGTGATTCGAACATCACCGTCCATCTCAACGCCACCCTGAAGTCCGTCGAAGGATTTGTCGGCAATTTCAAGACAACCATTGCATCCCTGGACGGCTCTTCCCAGGTGATCGAACACGGGGTTGCCATCATCGCCACCGGCGCATCGCCATACAAACCCGATGAATACGATTATGGAAAAGATCCGAGAATTCTGACCAGTCTCGAACTCGATCGGAAGCTGCTGGATGACGACCCCGCCCTGAACGGAATGGACTCGGCCGTTTTCATTCAATGCGTCGGATCCCGAGAACCCGATCGGATGTACTGCTCTCGGGTCTGCTGCACCCATTCCATCGACAATGCCTTGAGTTTGAAGAAGCGCAATCCCGACATGAACGTCTTCATTCTCTACCGGGATATCCGTACCTACGGAGAGCGGGAGCTGCTTTACAAGAAAGCGAGGGAAGCCGGCATCCTTTTTATCCGCTATTCTCTCGACAACAAACCCGTAGTCAAGACCGGTTCAGGCAAACCGCGGGTCGTGGTGATGGATCACGTTCTCGGAAAGCCCATCGAAATCGAAGCCGATATCGTGACACTGGCCACAGCCGTTGTGCCGCCCAAGGACGAAAGGCTGGCCAATTTCTTCAAGGTCCCCATGAACGACGACGGATTCTTCATCGAACGTCACGCCAAGCTGGGGCCTTCGGAATTCGCAACCGACGGCGTGTTCCTGTGCGGGCTTTCCCATTATCCCAAGCCCATCGACGAATCCATCGCTCAAGCCCGTGCGGCCGCCTCCCGAGCCATAACGCTTCTGGCACGAAAATCCATTTATACCAGCGGAAATGTGGCCAAGGTCAATCCGGCCATGTGTTCCTCGTGCGGGGTGTGCGTGTCGGTCTGCCCCTATTCCGCACCGTCCTTCATCGAAGAGACGGCTCGATTCTTCCCCGGAAAGGCGCAGATCAACCCGGTGCTGTGCAAGGGATGCGGACTTTGTGTCGCTTCCTGCCGCTCCGGTGCCATTCACTTGAAAGGCTTCGACAACGATCAGATCTTCGCCCAGATATTTGCCCTGGATGAAGCCGTTTAGCAGGAAAAGAGGATATCTCAACCGGTTATACCAATCATTCGCCTGCCGAAGGCGCTTGCAATAAGGAGACATACATGACGCAGTGGGAACCCAAAATCGTCAGCTTTCTGTGCAACTGGTGCAGTTACGGTGCCGCGGATCTGGCTGGTGTCAGCCGCATGCAATATCCACCGAATCTGCGGGTCATCCGAATCCCCTGTACGGGAAGAATGAGCCCGAAATTTTTTCTGGCTTCATTACGGGAAGGAGCGGACGGCGTCTGGGTATCGGGCTGACACCCCGGAGAATGTCATTACCTGGAAGGTAATTACTATGCACGTCGGAAATTCGCCCTTTTCAACAACCTGATGGAACACATGGGTGTGGAGCCCGGAAGACTGCAGTTTTCCTGGATATCCTCGGCCGAATCGACCAAGTTCGTGGACGTCGCCAAGAAGGTGACCGAAGCGGTTCAAGCCCTGGGCCCCAACACCAAATTCAAGAAATCCAAATAAGGTGACGTCATATGTCAGCGAAAATAGATGCGATTCGACAAATCGCCCGAAGGCTTCTTGCGGATGGCGCTGTCGACATGGTCATCGGTTTCAAGCGTGGAACTTTGCCGATGATGAACGAGCCCTGCTTCATCCGGAAAGCCGAAGAGGCCGATCGTCTGGTGTGGGACAGCCACTGCGGAATCAATCTCGCCAATTACGTGACCGACCGCAAAGAACGCGTCGCCGTTGTGGCCAAGGGATGTGACTCCCGAAACCTCGTCAACCACATCATCGAAAATAAGATTAAACGCGAAAAACTGGTAGTGATCGGTGTCTGCTGCGACGGAATGCTCGACAAACGGCTCATTGCCGAAAAGAGCCGTGAAGAAGCCGGCGCAGAAGTCGATGCCGTCGAAGAAGCGAACGGCCAGATTACGGTCAAGGCTGGAGCGCTGATCTGGCAGGCACCCCGTGAAGAACTGCTGCAGGACAACTGTAAAAGATGCCGTCATCGCAATCCCGTTCTCTACGATGAGCGGGTGGGGGAACCCGTCGCCGAAAAAACGGAAGACAACTACGAAGACGTCAAGCGCATCGAAGCCATGAGTTCGGATGAAAAATGGGCGCATTTCGAAAACATGCTGTCCTCCTGTATTCGATGCTACGCCTGCCGAAACGCGTGCCCGCTCTGCTACTGTCCGACCTGCTTCGTCGACGAATCCCGACCACAATGGGTCGGAAAGAGCCAGGATCCGATCGACATCCGCACCTTCCATTTCCTACGAGCCTACCATTGCGCCGGAAGATGCACGGATTGCGGTTCCTGCGAGCGAGCCTGCCCGATGGGCATCCCCGTGCGACAGTTCACCCGAAAACTCAACAAAGATTGTGAGGAACTGTACGGCTGGCAGGCAGGTCTGTCCATCGATCAGCGGCCGGCTCTCGATACCTACAGCCCGAATGATCCGAACGATTTCATCCGATAACCATCACTTGCTAAAGGCTTCAACATATGAAGGTCATCCATATCAGCAAAACCGAATGGCAGGACGGTCTCGACAAGGCCAGGCCCAGCTATGGCCTTTATGGGCCGATGAGGCAGGGACAAGACGATCCGGTGTTCCGACGCCTCGGTCCGGGTGAATTTCCCGAAATGTCTTTCAAGAACACCAAGATGTCCCCCAAGGAGCTGGTGCATCCCCAAAGTGAACCCCTGTTTCGATATACCCTGGATCCAAACGATCCCGATCACGACATTCTGAAGGAAGTCCCCAAGGACACCTCTCCCAAGGCCATCATCGCAGTCCGTCCCTGCGATGCGGACGCCTTTCTTCTGGTGCGGCGTAACTTCGACACACCCGTATACAAGGATCCCTACTGGGTCAACGCCTACGAATCCCTCACCAAAATCGGGCTCGCCTGCAACCGGGCCTGCAGTTCAACGGCATTCTGCACGACGGCCGGAAGCGGTCCCTTCAGCGATGCAGGAGTGGATGTTCTGCTGGTCGATACGGACGATGCATATCTCGCTCGGGTGATCACGGAAAAGGGGGGGCGATTCCTGGATGCCTGCGGCTTTACCACTCCGGCAACGGATGGAGAGGCCAGGATCGCTTCGCTTCGTGAGAAAGCCGAAGCGACGATTTCCTCAAGCGTCCACACCGACAAGCTCCGCGAACAGCAAACGATTGATCTCTACGATGCATCCTTCTGGGAAGATGTCGCGTTTGCCTGCATTAATTGCGGCACGTGCACCTACAGCTGCCCGACCTGCTGGTGTTTCGACATCCAGGATGAAACCCGCGGTAAACAAGGTGTTCGGATGCGCAACTGGGACAGCTGTATGTATCCGCTGTTCACGCTTCACGGTTCTGGGCACAACCCCCGCGGCACCAAGGTACATCGGGTCCGTCAGCGGTTCATGCACAAGCTCAAATATTACGTCGATAAATATCAGGACGGCATCCAATGTGTCGGTTGCGGTCGTTGCATTCGGCTGTGTCCGGTCAACATCGATATCCGCAACGTCTGCAACATGATGAACGGATATACGGCCTGTGCCTGTGCCGCATCGTAGGAAAGGGGGTGAGAGGGTGAACAATCCATATCTGCCATATCCAGTCAGAATCGACGACATCGTCGTCGAAACGGAAGACAAGAACCTGAAAACCTTTACGTTCGTTTTTCTCGATCCCGAGGATGAAAATCGCTTCGCCTACCGGTCCGGTCAATTTGCCGAATTGTCCATTCCCGGAAAGGGTGAAATCCCGATCGGCATCGCTTCCTCTCCAACCGAAAAGGGATTCGTCAAATTTACGGTCAACAAGGTCGGACTGGTTTCCTCCTATCTGCACAACATGAAACCGGGCGATATCATGGGCATCCGCGGCCCGCTCGGTAACAGCTATCCTTGGGACATTCTCAAGGGAAAGAACGTCGTCATCATCGGCGGCGGTTTCGCCTTTACCACCTTGCGCTCCTCCATCGTTTACATGCTGGCCAACCGGCAGGATTTCGGAAAAATCACCGTCATCTACGGTGCCAGAACGCCCGGTATGCTGCTGTACCGGGATGAACTCATGGCCTGGGAACAGCGGGACGACATCGACATGCATATCACGGTCGATGGAACGAACGACCCGAACTGGAAATACAACATTGGATTCGTCCCGACCATCACTGAAAAGAAGGCGCCCCAGGCCGATGAAGACACCTATGCCATCATCTGCGGACCGCCCATCATGATCAAGTTCACCCAGCCGGTGCTCGATAAGGCCGGATACGCGCACGATCACATCATCATGTCTCTGGAAAACCGTATGAAATGCGGGATTGGCATGTGCGGCAGATGCAATGTCGGAAAGGATTTTGTTTGCAAAGACGGGCCCGTTTTCACGTTGGCCCAGCTGAACACCATGCCCAAGGAATATTGATGGAATCGCAAAAAGTCAGGCCCCCCTGGATAGACCCGCAGGAGGGTGGGTGAATTCTGCGCAGCGTCGGAAGAACTCAGCAGCCCGAGCTCGTAAGGATCGGGCGGATAGCCAGAATAGGAAGAATGGTTTTCTGGAAACCAACATGCCGTTATTCATAACAAAACATGTGAAATGCGTCCGCCCGGTCCAACGATCTCCGGCTGCTTCAATCAAGCTTCCTCCGCTTCGCAAAACATCACCCGCCCTCCTGCTGGAGGTCCCACTACGAACGAAAATCAGTGGGCGGCGACTTTTTGCGACTTCATCAATCGATTGAAGCGAAGGATTTTCTATTGACAACCACCTGGGCATGGGTTAATAGTCCTTTCTCCATTGTATACAAGCACAGGCAGATGTGCCGTTTTGAACCATTCCATCAACAAGGAGGATTTCATGCCGGAAGTCGAATTCAAAGGTAAAAAATTCGTGGTAGATGAAGACGGTTTTATCGATTCCTATGCCAACTGGAGCGAAGACTGGGTTCAATACGTCAAGTCCCAGGAAGGCATCGAAGAACTCACCGACGAACACCGCAAGGTCATTTCGATGCTTCGTGAATACTACGAAAAGAACGGAATCGCGCCGATGGTGCGTGTTCTTTCCAAAGTCACCGGCTTCAAACTGAAACACATTTATGAACTCTTTCCGTCAGGCCCCGGCAAGGGAGCTTGCAAGATGGCAGGGCTTCCGAAACCAACGGGATGCGTCTGATCGATCGCTTCACCGAAGCTCTTCCGTTGTCATGAGAAAGGCTCTGGACCATCTCCAGAGCCTTTTTTCATTGACTGCACGTTCGACATAAAACGGTTGGCGGAAGGCGGTTCCTCGCTCCCACGGCGGATGACAGAGGAAATCACGGGACGCTGATTCAAGAACTTCTTGGGAAGCATTCCGATGTTCTTCTGACTTCTGACTCTTTTCCGATACTCCCAACCATTTCGGTATAGGCCGTATGATTCTTCCTGTCCAATCCCATCAACGCATCGAATTGATCGATATCACCGCCGAAGTGCAACGGATTCTCAAAGAATTGCCCCGTGTTTCCATCGGAATTTGTCATCTCTTCGTCCGCCATACGACTGCCGGCATCACCATCAACGAATCCGCCGATCCGGATGTCCGCCGGGATCTGATCGACTGGTTGAACCGAATGGCGCCTCACCAGGCCGGATACCGTCATCGCGAAGGCAATTCCGATGCACACATCAAATCGAGCCTCGTTGGTGTGTCGGCGACCATTCCCATCGAAAACAACCAGCTGCTGCTAGGAACCTGGCAGGGCATCTTTTTTTGTGAATTCGACGGCCCTCGAAAGAGAAGCATTCATATCGATGTCCTGTCATCTCCCTTGCCCCTGGACGTGCAACCATGATCGAAATGGACGATACCGATCGCCGGATTCTCAACCGCATTCAATCCGACTTTCCGCTGACCCCTCGACCGTTTGAAGCGATCGCACAGGAACTCGGACTTTCAGAAACGGAGGTGATCCGGCGATTGAACCGCTTGAAAGAGGAGGGGATCATCCGCCGAATCGGCGGCAATTTCGTACCGGATAAGTTGGGATATGTCAGCACCCTGTGTGCAGCCCATGTGCCGGAACACCAGATTCCCGCCTTTGTGGAAGCCGTCAACCGCAACCCCGGGGTCACCCACAACTACCTGAGAGACCACCATCTGAACCTGTGGTTTACCTTCATTGCACCATCCCGGGAAGAAATCCAGGCTGCACTTGACCGAATCGCAGCGGAAACGGGCATTCACGAAATTCTCAATCTTCCGGCGACACGGGTGTTCAAGATCCGTGCGCAATTCGATGTCTAGCAGGTGAAAAAGGATCTGCGCATTGCCCTGGTGAGCTGTTCGGCAGAGGTCGGCGCCGTTGATGCCAACGTCCGGACCCTGATCCGCTGGATCGATCGCGCGAAAGAAGCCTGCGCCGATATCGTCTGCTTTCCGGAAGTCAGCCTGAGCGGCTACAGCCTCAGGCCGGAAGCCGTTCGAATCACCCCGAAAATCGAAGACACCATTCTCGATATCTTTCGAAGGAAGGCCCAGCACTGCGGCATGACGCTACTGGTCGGGTGGGTGACCTCCAACGATGGGGAAAAGCATTCTATCAGCCATGTGGTGATCACACCCCAAGGGAAAACGGGCGTGTATCGAAAAACCCATTTGGGTCCACCGGAACGAGCGGTGTACACGGCAGGAGAAGACGTCCCGGTTTTTCGACTCGATCATGCAACGATCGGCATTCAGTTGTGCTACGATGCACACTTTCCGCAGCTAACGACGATCATGGCTGCAAACGGCATGGACATTCTTTTCGTTCCCCATGCCTCCCCCCACGGATCGGGACAAGGCAAAATCGATTCCTGGAAACGACATCTCGTCGCTCGAGCTTACGATAACGCCGTTTTCGTAATGGCCTGCAATTTGAGCGGTACGAACGATACCGGGCTCACCTTCCCGGGGGCGGCTTTGGCCATCGATCCTTCCGGGCAGATGATCGACAGCGCTGCTCCGAACCCGGAAGGCATGCTGGTCGTCGATGCCCGGGTATCCGCATTGCTTGCGGTCCGAAACAACCCCATGCGGTACTTTGCACCAAACCGACGACCCGAGCTGTATGGCAATGAAGCCAAGCAGCGAGTGGTCGATTTATCCACGGAGGAATCCATGAAAATCGTTTGTTTGTTGGGTAGCCCTCGGCCGAAGGGCAACACGGCCTTCCTTGCAGAACGATTCTGTGAAACGGCCCGACAAGCCGGCTCCGAAGTCGTCACCTTTTCGCTGAACAAACTCACCTATAAGGGATGTCAGGGATGCATGACCTGCAAAACCAAGCTCGATCGCTGTGTCCTCAAAGACGATCTCGAGCAGGTGCTCGATGCGGTTCGGGATGCTGACATTCTGGTAATGGCCTCACCGGTATACTACGGAGAGGTGACGAGCCAGATGAAGGGATTCATTGATCGAACCTTCTCCTACCTCAAGCCGGACTATACCACCAATCCAGAACCCAGCCGGCTGAAGCCGGGTAAAAAGCTCGTTTTCATTCTTTCTCAGGCCCAGCCGGACGAAAAGCAGTTCGCAGACATTTTCCCAAGATACGATTATTTCTTCAAGTGGTACGGATTTCAGGACAACCGGCTCATACGGGCTTGCGGTGCGATGGGGCCGAAGGATGTCGCATCCATGACAGCCGTCGTTGAAAAGGCGGAACAAACGGCCCGCGAACTGGTTCAGTCGTCATAGACGATGGCGTCGCAAAAAGTCGAAGCTACCCGGATTGGGTTCATTGCCCCGCCATGCGACGATGATAAGACTTTCCGACTTGTTGCGACGCCATCATAGATGGTAGAGGACATGGCATGAACAAGATCGTCAGGCTGCACAATCCGGTGAAAACCTATGCCTGGGGTTCTGAAACCGCCATTCCGGAGCTGATCGGCATTCCGGTCGTACCCGGCCGCCCGGTGGCCGAGTGGTGGATCGGGGCTCATCCCCTGGGACCTTCGGATGTCGAATGCAATGGCGGCCGCATCCGGCTCGATCACTGGATCGCAGAAAATCCCGAAGGATATTTAGGGCATCGGGTTTGTTCCCGTTTCGGCGGAAACTTTCCGTTCTTGCTTAAGGTCCTGGCTGCAACCCACCCCTTGTCCATTCAGGTTCATCCGGACAAGAACGAGGCTGCAGCCGGTTTTTTGCGGGAGAATGAATCGGGCATCCCACTGGACGATCCGAAACGAACCTTCAAGGATCCCAATCCGAAACCCGAATGCGTCTGTGCCCTCACGCCATTCTGGGTCATGTACGGATTTCAACCGATCGAAGCGATCCAGGCCCATTTCGAGCCGTTCGCGGTATTTCTTGCAGATGAGTCCCTGCATCGATCGGGCCCCATCCCTGACCGACTGCGCGGCTTTCTGAAAAGCCTCCTGGAGATGGATCCCCAGCGAAAGCAAGGGCTGCTGATGGCAGTTCGAGGATGGATCGAACGACACCCGGCTTCCAACGCCATCACCGAGTGGGTTCCCAGGCTGATGCAGGCATACCCCGAAGATATCGGGAGCCTTGCACCGCTTTTTATGAATGTGGCCGAGCTACAGCCGGGTGAAGCGCTGTATCTCCCACCCAAAACCTTGCACGCCTATCTGGAAGGGATGGCCATCGAAATCATGGTCAATTCGGACAACGTCGTTCGAGGAGGACTGACACCAAAGCATATCGACATTCCGACACTGCTCGACATCGTGAATTTCGGCCCCAACTGCGTTGAGGTGCAGCACGGAAGCCCCTTGGGAACCTTCGAGCGGGTGTATCGATCCCCGGAAGAAAGCTTCCGCTTGTCCCGAATCGAGTTGTCAGGCGATGCCTCTGCGGAATTCCTGTCTACCGGCGGTATCGAAGTCTATCTGTGCACCGAAGGAAGTTTCCATGTATCCGAATGGCCGACATCAAGCGAAGGGATTAGGGTCCGGAAAGGGGAGTCGTTCCTGGTTACCGGGGATTGCCCCGGTATTCGAATGAAGGGTTCCGGTACGATGTTCAAAGCCTTCGTTCCCGGATCATGACACCGACCGCTTCTATGAACACCCGCTATTTTTGATGGCGTCGCAGAAAGTCAGAGAGTCGCTGTTTAGCCACATGGCGGGTGATCGACAATATCACGGTAGCGAAGGCTTTTTGCGAGCTCATCGTTTTTCGAAGAGTTCCGGATAGATATTTTTCTTGAGATCCCGGTAGATTTTCTGGGACGGCGTCATCGAAGCGTTGCGTTCGGCATCGATTTTTTTCCAATCCTCATCCGAATGTTTTCTCGGATGAGGATGATGCTTGTGGAATCGCTGCAAACAGATTTCATCGTCGGAAGTCTCCGATGTTGGGGACGCGTTGCTCATTGGAAGCACAAATCGGTTGTTCCCAGCCTCTACATAGCGCTTTCCGTCGATCAGGATGTACTTTCCAATCCCGGGTGCAGCATAGACCGGCAGAATCGCGCCGGTGGAAAGGGTCGTTGTTCCATTGGAAATGATGGTTTCCGCTGTGGTCCATCCGACGATGGAATCCGATCCCCAGCATAGGCCGACCCAACAGCATATACCCGACAGGATGACGGACAAGATCGTATGAAACCGCTTCGTTGACATGAATGATCCTCCCCCCAGATCTCTATCGAACTGCACGAGGGATCTCGTATTTGAAATGACCAGCACCTTGGCGTATAGTAGATGCAACCGAAGGGTATTTCAATTGGATTTTTAGTCGCTTTTTTCCCACGCGAATCACCTTGGGCCGGAGGCTTCCATGCCGCATCATCGACCGTCCGCTTCCCAACAGGTTCAGAACACCGCCGCCATCCCCATCCACCCAGAAGCCGCCTACCCTGCCGGCGCACGAGCCCGTTCCGCTCCCAATCTTGGCGTTCTGACCCCCGCCGGTTCTCGTATCTTTCCCTTATTTTCCCGGCTTCGAAGGTGGATGATTCCCCGCTTCCTTGTATATACAACCCTCTTCCTGCTGGTATTCTTCGCTTCCCTTCGAGCCGACGAACCTCCGTTCATGTTCGGCCTGCTTCTGGTCGGCCCCCATGACGACCGGGGATACAGTCAGGCCCACTATGAAGGGGGTCGATATGCCGAGCAAGTCGTCCCCAACACAAAAATGATTTGTTTCGACAAAGTCAATCCGACAGATCGCAAAGGAGTCACCATCCCCCAACTGGTGGACGTCATGGCGGAAAAAGGCGCCCGACTCATCTTCGCCACATCCGATGACATGAAGGAAGGAATTCGGGAGGCGGCGGTGCGGCATCCGGAAATGCATTTCGTCCACTGTTCCGGGGATGATATCCTGACCGGGAAAGCGCCGAAAAACTTGACAAATCTGTTCGGAAGGATGGAATATGGCACGATGATGTCGGGTTTTGTGGCTGCCATGACCACAGAAAACGGAAAAATCGGATTCGTTGGAGCCCTCGTCAATTCGGAAACCCGCAGGCTCGCATCCTCCTGTTATCTGGGGGCCCGCTATGCATGGACCCAAATACGCAAGCAACCGAGCGACATCCTTCGGTTCGAGGTCAGCTGGATCGGCTTTTGGTTTCCCATACCGGGCGTCACCAAGGATCCGTCGGAGGAAACGACTCGGTTCCTGCAGGATGGCTTCGATGTAGTCATTTCAGGCATCGATACGCCGGACGTCCTCAGGACAGTGAGCCAGTTCAGGAATCCGAAAAAACAGGTGTATGCAATACCTTACGATTATGCAGATGCCTGCTCCGTCGGCCCGAACAACTGCTTGGGCGTACCGTACTTCAACTGGGGACCGGGTTATGTCAAGGTGCTGAAAGCTGCGATATCGAAAAACTGGAAGTCGGAATGGCTGTGGCTCGGTCCGGATTGGTTGGACATCAACAACCAACACAGCAGCACCATCGGTTTTCGGAAAGGACCTGCCCTGTCTCAAAGCGTCGCCAAGGAACTCGACACCTTCATTGCCGGAATGGCCAAAGGCACCATCGAATTGTTCACTGGCCCTCTATTGTATTCGGATGGAAGCGTTTTCCTTCCACCAGGCAAAAAAGCAAGCCTTCAAGATATCTGGTATATGAAACACCTGCTTCAGGGAATGACCGAGAAACCGATGAGCGGGAAACCCTGATGGAGTCGCAAAAAGTCGCCGCCCACTGTTTTTCGTTCAAAGTTGGGCCTCCAGCAGAAGGGCGGGTGATGTTTTGCGAAGCGGAGGAAACTTGTTTGAAGCAGCCGGAGATCGTTGGATCGGGCGGACGCAATTCATCACTTTTGGCTTGAATTACGGAATGTTGGATTCCAGAAAACCATTCTAACCCTTCTGGCTATCCGCCCGATCCTACGAGATCGGGCTGCTGAGTTTTTCCGACGCTGAGCAAAATTCACCCGCCCTTCCTGCGGCTCAACAAAGACGCACTGACTTTTTGCGACGCCATCAAACCCTGATGGAGTCGCAAAAAGTCGAAGCTACCCGGATTTAGTTCATTGCCGGGCCTGAGCATGGCGGGGCAACCGCCTTTTGATGCTGCAGCGGATGCTTGTTTGAAGCCGCCGGAGATCGTTGGGCCGGGCGTCGTTCAATTACACACAATTGCTTGAAAATCAATCAGTTATGCCTTGATGGCCTGTATCGAATGACTGCCCTGACGCCCGGACCTTACGAGCTCGGGCGGCTGAGTTCATCCGATGCAGCGAAAAAGGCGGTTGCTTCGCCATGCGGCTCAACAAAGACGCACTGACTTTTTGCGACGCCATCAAACCCTGATGCCGTCGCAAAAAGCCAGAGATTCTCATCCGAGGAGATTGTACATCATGAATCCATCCTCTATCGAAACAGCTACATTCGAACAGGGACCCATCCGGCCGCCGAATGAAAGCCGCAGCCTTCTGCTTCGGATCACGCGTAACTGCCCCTGGAACCAATGTCTTTTCTGCCCGGTATACAAGAACCGGAAATTTTCCATACGAACGGTGGAAGAAATCCTGAATGATATCCAGACAGCAAAAGCTATGGTAGACGATATCCGCCGATTGTCGTGGCGAATGGGAAAGGCCGGTGTGGTGGATGATGCGGTAATCACCTCCATTTGGGGAAATTCCCGCTACAGCTCTTGCTACCAAGGGATGGCGATGTGGCTCTATTATGGAACCGGAGCCGTGTTTCTGCAAGATGCGGACAATTTGGTCCTGAAAACAGACGACTTGGTCGCGGTACTGCAATTCTTGCGGGAGCAGTTCCCCGATATTTCACGCATTACGACCTATTCCCGCTCGCGAACCATTATCCGAAAGACTGTCGAAGCCCTGAAGCGCATCCGTGAAGCAGGACTCGACCGGGTCCACATCGGATTGGAATCGGGAAGCGATGCGGTGTTGAAATTCATGAAGAAGGGTGTCAGCGCCGAGCAGCATATCGAAGCAGGCCGTAAATTGAAGGAAGCCGGAATGGAGGTTTCGGAATACGTCATGCCAGGTTTGGGCGGAAAGACCCTGTGGCGCGAGCATGCTTTGGAAACCGCCCGTGTTCTAAATGCCATCGATCCTCATTTCATCCGGCTGAGAAGCCTTCGGGTTCCCAAACGGGTCCCTTTGTATGCCAACCTTCAGGATGGCAGCTTCGAGATGCAGAGCGATGACGAAGTCGTACAAGAAATCCGGCTTCTCATCGAATCTCTTGAGGGAATTCACAGTACCATCACCAGCGATCACATCATGAATTTGTTGGAAGATGTGGGTGGACAGCTACCTCAGGACAAGGAGCGTATGATTGCCGTCATCGACCGATATCAGAACTTACCCGATCGGAAGCGCCTCATCTATCGGGTCGGCCGACGGGGCGGAGCATTCCGCAGCATCGACGACATCGACCTTGACAGATCCACAACAGCACGCATCGAAGGCCTGATCCAGAAAATCGAACAGGACCAGGGAACGGATGGAGTAGAGCGATTCATCACCGAAATGGTGGATCAATACATCTGATGGCGTCGCAAAAAGTCGCCTTTACTCCGATTGTGTCGATTGCCGGGCCTGAGCATGGCGGGGCAACCGCCTTTTGATGCTGCAGCGGATACTTGTTTGAAGCCGCCGGAGATCGTTGGGCCGGGCGTCGCTCAACTTCACTAAATGGCTTGAAAATCAAGCTGTTGCTTTTTGATTGCCTGTATCGAATGACTGCCCCGACGCCCGGCCCTTACGAGCTCGGGCGGCTGAGTTCTTCCGATGCAGCGAAAAAGGCGGTTGCATCGCCATGCGGCTCAACAGAGACTGCCTGACTTTTTGCGGCTCCATCATACCTGAATGGCTGTATCGGTGACGACCGGGTTGATCAGTGCCCCCAACCCGGATATCCGACATTCAACCACATCCCCTGCCTGCAAGACTACCGGCGGATTCCGAAAAAACCCCACCCCTGCCGGTGTTCCCGTCGAAACGATATCTCCGGGCAGGAGCGTGATGTCTTCACTGATGTTTTCGATCAGGGTGGGAATATCAAAAATGAGATCCCTCGTTGAGCCATCCTGCATGGTCACCCCGTTGACGAGGGTCTCCAAACGTAGGTTACCGATATCCTCGATTTCGTCGAGTGTCACCAGGAACGGTCCCATCGGTGCAAATGTATCGAAGGATTTGCCACGGAACCACTGGGAATCGGCAAATTGGGCCTGACGCGCAGACACGTCGTTCATGATGGTAAATCCGGCCACGACATCCATTGCATCGGCCTTCGATACCCGTTTGCATCGCTTCCGAATGACGACTGCAAGCTCGACTTCCCAATCCACATCCTTGCTGCTTCTGGGTAGCACGATGGGATCGGAGGGGCCGTTCAGAGCGCTGGGTGCCTTGGCGAAAAGCAGGGGCCGAGCCGGCGCTTCAAATCCCCCTTCCCGGGCATGTTCCACATAATTCTTGCCCAGACAGATGATCTTGCTCGGAGAGGCCACCGGAAAACTCAAATGAGCCTTCGGAACGACTGCACCCGCCGTGTTGCCCACCTGCCATACGCTCAAACGCTCCAACCACCCCTCCTCGAAGAACCGTACACCGATATCCGGAATGTCCGGAAATACCGCCCTCAAGTCCACGATCCCGTCTTCCTGCCACAAGCCGGGGTGGATGCCGCTATTGGAGATGAATCGAACGAGTTTCATGAAAATATCCTTTCGCGGGAAGAAAAGTCAGAAATCGAAGGAAAGCCGGACGATGATATGGATATACTCGCATCAAGTGGCTAGCCACCAATTTCATTTCGGTGCCAAGGCTCGAGCATGAGGACGAGGGTAGGACTTTTGGAAATCGATCGGGTAGGCCTAAAACAAAACGACCCCCGGGATAGCCACCCGTGGGTCGTCTGCAAAAAGGAGGAAAAAGATGAAGAATTATTAGGTTGCTATTGATCACTGCAATCAGAATGCCATACTCTCGATCCGAAAGAACTTTTTTATTCATAACGAATTCAATTGGTTAAAATGAGACCCCGACATATGCCTTTACGGATATGAGTCGCCATATTCATCTATTTGAACCGACATCCCAAAACACCTATGTGAATCATCGATAAGTATTGGTTATAGATGGTTATAATCGATATTTTCGCTTCTGTGCCGATAGTTCAATTTTTTGAACGCTATATCGAAATTCTGAACGATGCCATCCTACAGTAGGAAGGAGGTCAGCACATAATCGAACACCAGAATGAGGACACAGGACATGACGACTGCAGTCGTCGTGGACATGCTGACCCCTTTGGATCCGAAGCCGCCTGGCCGCATATGGGTCATGTAGCCCTGATAACAACAGACCATGGCTACGATCACGGCAAACACCAGGGCCTTGATGAACCCGCCGTTGACATCCACCATTTCCACGCTCGACTCGACCCGAGCGAAATAAATGCCGGGATTGATCCCCAACATCAGGGAGCCGGTCAGATACCCCCCGATAATCCCGATAACATCGAAGAGCGCTGTCAGCAGCGGAAAGCTGATGAGAGAAGCGGCAATACGAGGGCTGACGAGAAACCGGATTGGGTTGATGTTCATGGTTTCGAGGGCATCGATCTGTTCGGATATGCGCATGATGCCGATTTCGGCCGCCATGGCCGATCCCGCCCGGCCGATGATCATGATGGCGGTCAGCACCGGACCCATTTCACGAATCATGGTCAGAGCCACCGCTGCCCCCAGCAGGCCTTCGGAGCCGAATTTCACCAGCGTGTAGTATCCCTGAAGTCCGAGAACCATTCCGGTGAACGCGCCGGTCAGCAAAATGACGAAAACCGACTTGGTTCCGATGAAGTATACCTGCTCCACGATTTTGTAGACCTGAAGCGGCCAGGAAAACATGTGCATCAGGCCATGGAAGAGAAAAATGGCCATACGCCCCATTTCCTGGATGGGTTGAATGACGGATCGACCCAGAGCGGCCAACGGCTGAAAAAGAATGGAATCGGCTGTACGCACCGCGAAGCCTCCTTATAAAGACCCTCCGTCTGAGGGTACAAGCTGTCGAAACAATCGGTCGTATCCTTCGACCATAGCCTTTAAAGAAAAGGACATCAGCACTTTTTCTCGTGCCCTTCGCCCGAGCACCGCCCTTCTCTCGGGATGATCGAGCAGGTTGAATACGGCTTTCAGAAACGCGTCCTGATTGTTCGGAGGAACGAGAAGCCCATCTTCCCCATCGACAATCAATTCACAAATGCCCCCGACCGCAGTACTGACGATGGGAAGCTCCATCGACATGGCCTGGAGGATGGCATTCGGAAGCCCTTCATGCAGCGAGCAAAAGACGAACAAATCCATCGCCGAAAGATGTCCGGCGACATCCTCGACATAGCCGGTAAAGATCCCATCCGTCAAACCCAATGCGACGGCCTGGGATCGAATCGAATCGAATTCGGGGCCGCCGCCGACACACAGGAGACGGGTTCGAGGGTGGTGCTTGCGGATCCGACAGAAGGCATCGAGAAGAAACGGATAATGTTTCTCTTTGCGGAAATTGGCCAGTGTTCCGATGACCGTCTCATCGTCATCGATTGAATAATTTCTTCTATAGCGGTTTCGGGAAGTCACGTTTTTCCGAAACAGCCCGGCGTCGATGCCGTTGTAGACAACGTGGATGCGCTCCGAAGAAACGTAGGCGGCTTCAATGACCCGCCGGATGAAATGCGCATTGCACAGTACAGCCGTCGTCCATCGCAGCAGAATCCGAAGCGCCACCTTGTGCAGCTGCGAGAAATTGTGAAGCAGATCAACTGTGTGGTGAACGGTGACGACGCGGTTTCCGGAAAGCATCCGGATCGCCGTGGCAAGGATCAGCCCCTTGATGTCATAGGAATTGACGATCCGGATGCCGTGCCGTCGAACGTATCGATAGATCCGCATCAGGGCAGCAATGTCGAGATAGGCTTTTTCGACGGGCTCGATGTAAACCGATACATGACAAGGACAGGCCAGGTACTGAGGTAAAAGTGTCACTTTTCGGCTGGTCACACAGATGTGGATCGGTCGATCTTCGGGGAAGGAACGAGCCAGATCGAGCAGACGAAGTTCCGGCCCGCCGGGTTCAAGATCGTAGATCAGAAAGAGGATCGGTACAGCACTCATGACGACCAGAGGGATTTCGGAGAAAACAGGAGTCGAAACGGCGCAATGGCTGCAAACGCGTACAGATAGACGACCGCACGCACCATTCGGGCGGCCTTTCCCAGCGGCGAGCCGGATAGCCGGATCGACAAGGGAAAAAACGCAAGCCCCAGCATGACTGAAAAGGCCGCCAAGAAAGCGATCGAAACCCCATCCCGAATGACAAGGGCACAAAGCGCCATGCAGAGCCCCCAGTAGGGAACGAACAACCGACAGATCTTGTGAGAGAGAAACCGAAACCAGACGGGGTTCTTGAGTGGATGCGCCAGGTTCGGCTCGAGAAAGAGCAATTGCCAGTTTCCGGCCAGGGTTCGGATTTTTCGTCTGCCTTCCTGCTGCATGTCCTTAGACACCACGTCATAGGCAACGGCTTCATGGTCAAACACAATCCGGTATCCTTGAAGGGCGGCCTGCATGGGAATCAGCACATCGTCGAGGATGGTTCGGGCCGGAATCGGTCGAAACAGAGATTTTCGAATGGCATATACGGCACCCGTAGCCCCGGCCACCGATCCGGTTCGAGACTCGAGACTCCGAACCCATTTTTCGAATTTCCAGTAGGACCCCATCTCAACCTGAATCTGACTGCCTTCCGACGTTTCAAAGACGAGCTCGCCACTGACGCATCCTACCCGAGGATCGGTGAAATTGAGTACAAGATGCAGCATGGTATCCCGGGTAAAGCGCTGCCGTGCATCGCAGAACACCAAAATTTCGCCGGTTGACCGCTCGACGGCTGAATCAATTCCGAAGGATTTACCTCTCGAAGACGCATGACGGATCAAAAGCAAGGCACATTCGTCGGAACGCGTCTGCATCCAGGATTGTGCCCGAAAGGCCGTCTCGTCCGTCGATCCATCGTCCACAACGATGATCTGCATGCTGGAGGGCGGATACGTCTGTTCGAGTAGGTTGGCCAATCGGCGCTCGATTCGTGCAGCCTCGTTTCGAACGATGACGATCACCGAGACGGTCGGTAATTCCTCCGGCAACAAAGGGCATCGCTTGCGAACAGGCTTCGGTCGAAGCTTGGCCAGCATCCACAGCCACAGAGGGTATCCGATCAGGGTATAGCCGATCGCAAAAAAACAGAACCAGAAAATCAGTTTCACGCCTTTGTTCCATCCATCTCCAAGACGGGTGATACTCGCCAGATATCACGGGCATATTCCAGAATGGTCCGGTCGGATGAGAATTTCCCGACTCGGGCGACATTCAGAATCGTCTTTTTCCACCATTCGGAGGGAATTCCGTAATCGTTCAGAATAGCCTCCTGGGCATGAACATAGGAGGGAAAATCGGCGAGATGTCTATATTCGTCCCCTTTTTCGAGGATATGGTAATAGATCCACTGAAACAGCCCCGACTCCCTCGGTGCAAACCGATTCCCCCACAACGAATCCAGCACGCGTCGGACGCTGTCGTTGTTCATGTAGATATCCACGGGGTTGTAGGACCGGTTGCACATCTGATCGTGGATTTCATCGGCCGTCAAGCCGAAGATATACATGTTGTCGCTTCCGATCTCTTCTCGGAGCTCGATGTTGGCGCCGTCGAGGGTGCCGATCGTGACGGCCCCGTTCAGGGCGAATTTCATGTTTCCCGTTCCCGAGGCTTCTTTTCCAGCAGTTGAAATCTGTTCGCTGATATCGGCCGCAGGAATCAGCATTTCCGCCAGCGAAACCCGATAATCCGGAATGAAAACGACCTTGATCATATCCTCGACACGGGGGTCTTGGTTGATCACATCGGCCACGTTGTGAATCAGCTTGATGATCTGTTTGGCCGCCCAGTAGCCGGGGGCTGCCTTTCCGGCGAAAATGTACGTTTTGGGGTGTTTCGGCACACGACCGTCTTCGACCATCGACAGGTACTGATGAATGATGTGCAGCACATTGAGCATCTGGCGTTTGTATTCATGAATACGCTTGGCCTGAATGTCGAACATGGAAAACGGATCGACGGCGATCCGCGTCGTATCGTAGATGAGTTTCTGAAGCCGTAGCTTGTTCTTGTGCTTGACCTGGGCAAAGCGTTCCTGAAAACCCGAATCGAGGGCATAAGACTCAAGCCCCCTGAGTCGGTCGAGATCGACGATCCAACCGTCCCCGATGGTCTGGTTGATCAGCGCTGCCAGCAGGGGATTGGCCTTGAGCAGCCAACGCCTCTGGGTGATTCCGTTTGTCTTGTTGTTGAAGCGCTCCGGAAACATGTCATAGAAATCCGACGCTACCGAAACCTTCAGCAATTCGGTATGCAGAACGGAAACACCGTTGGTCGAATGGGAACCGATCATGGCCAGGTGGGCCATTCGAACCTGCTTTTCCGTCCCTTCTTCGATAAGCGACATCCGGCGCAGCCTGTGGTTGTCATTCGCCCAGCGAACAGAGACTTCCGACAGAAATCGGTGGTTAATTTCATAAATGATCTGCAGGTGTCGAGGCAGCACGACCTCGAAAATGGGTACAGGCCATTTCTCCAGGGCTTCCGCCAGCAGGGTGTGATTCGTATAGGCAAGGGTAGCCGTGGTGATTTCCCAGGCCTTGTCCCAATCTATGGCCTGCTCATCCACCAAGATCCGCATGAGTTCGGCGACTGCAAGCGCCGGATGGGTGTCGTTCATCTGGATTTGGACATGATCGTGAAGGTGCTCCAGGGAGGGATACAGCTGCTGATGCTTCCGAACGATGTCCCTCAGCGAACAGGCAACGAGGAAATATTCCTGGATCAACCGAAGCGCCCGTCCGGTCTCGATTGTATCGCTGGGATAGAGGATTTTGGAAATGTTTTCAGATCCGATTTTTTGTTCGACAGCCTTGAAATAGTCTCCGGTATTGAAGATCTGGATGTCGAATTCGGCTGAGGCTTGGGCGGAATACAACCGCAGGTAGTTCACCGTTTTTCCGCCGTACCCTGCGATGGGGATGTCGTGAGGCACCCCGATGATCACCTTCCAGTCCAGCCACATCGGATTGTAGTTTCCGAAGAGGTCCTGACCATGTTCGATGCGGCCGTACAGGGGGATGATACACTGCTCTTCCGGTCGGGCGATGGTGAGCGGGCCGGCTTCGGATATCCAGCGATCCGGTTTTTCCTTTTGATAGCCGTTTTCGATATCCTGCTTGAATAGGCCGTACTCATAAAAAATACCATATCCAAAACCCGGGATACCCAGTGTGGCCATGGAATCGAGAAAACAGGCGGCAAGCCTCCCGAGACCGCCGTTTCCGAGAGCGGCATCCGGTCCTTGCTGAATGACCTCGTCGATTGGAAAGCCGATGGCTGCAAGCGCCTTGCTGC
>JBFMBE010000025.1:0-29603 GCA_040755275.1 Thermodesulfobacteriota bacterium
CGCTTCAGGAGGCTTGTCATGAAGCCCTGTGGACCTGCTGTCATCCCGTGAAAGAAAAGATTCCGGCCGACATTCTTCTTCTGGGTGGTGACGACATTATCGTCTATCTGGCGGCTGATACGGCCATTCCGTTTGCCATCGAACTGGCGAAACGGTTTGAAAGCAAAACCAAGGATCGAATCGGAAGGGATCCGTTTTTTGCCAACCTACTGCAGGGAAGGGGATTGACGATATCCCTTGGTATTGCCTATGGCCGTTCTCATACGCCCATTGCCATCTTGGTGGATCAAGCGGAAGAATTGCTGAAGTCGGCCAAACAAAAAGGGACAGCTATGGCCCCAAGTGAATTCTACGCGCCGGCCTGTATCGATTTCCATCTGGCAAGCCGTTACAACCAGCTTCATGTCAAAGACAGCCGCTCCCAGCATCTGGTGCTCAAAACAGCAAATGGGACCCTCCTGAATCTGTACGGCGGGCCCTACACGGTGGAGGAAGCCGAAAATTTGCAGTCTCAGGCCGTTCGCCTTCGAAAAAGCGACTTGCCCCGATCATGGTTGCATCGATTCGGTGAAGCGCCATTTCAGGGGTATTGGCTGGGCAATATCGAGACATTGATTGTCTGGGGAAGAGCGAGGACGGATGAAGATCGGAAGGTATTGTACGAGGTGCTGGATGCCTTGGGCTGCCTCCCCCACCCGCCCTGGCGCGAAACCGAAAGCACCGTTGACACACCGATCGTGGATCTGGTTTCTCTGACGGAATGGACCAACGGGTAATCACAGGATTTGGATCATGGCGCATCATCTGCATCTGAAATTGACCATTTGCTTTTCAGCCGGGTGGCACACCGGATCCGGCGAAGGCAGCTTTGCCATCGACAATCTGGTTCGAAAAAACGCTGCAGGGCAACCTTTCATTCCGGGCAGCACCCTCAAGGGTGTGATCCGACAAAGTTGTGAGCGACTGAATCGCACGCTTGGTTTTCCGATTCCCTGGCTGCCCCATGGCACCACCCGTTCCGGTGCATGGGATTTCAGACCTCTTTGCGAGATGCCGTCCCCCGTTGAACAGATCTTCGGTACCCATTACGCCTGTGGAGAATTGTATTTTCGGGACGCCATCCCGGATACGAACGACCGCATCCGATCGTTTTCAAGAACCCATATCGCACGATACCGGGCGTTGCGTACCGCTCGGCATCGGCACCTCTTCACCACCGAATACAGCCCTGCCACCACCCTGAACACCACCATCGATGGCTGGCATGATCGGCTTCGCTCGCTATCATCCGATGATCCTCCCTATGCCTATTGTTTGTTGATCGCAGGAATTCTGGCTATCGATCGGATAGGCGGCCGGAAAAGTACAGGAGCCGGTTGGATGGAAGGGGCTATCGACATCCAGACGGCGTTATACAACGGCCGGCAGGTGAATATCGGTGAAGCCTTGGAGCTGTTGGATGTAGACTTCTATCAAGATTCGAAAGGGTTGGTATGAAGCTCTTTCACTTGAAAGCCAGATTGCTGTCTCCCGTATTGATCCAGACAAACCGGCAATCGAATGCTTCGGGCGGCCTTCATTATATTCCGGGCAGTGCGCTTCGGGGAGCGGTGGCCATGTCGGTTCTTCGAAAAGGTCTGTCTCCCGAATCCAACGACTTTCAGAATATGTTTCTGAAAAAACCAATTCATTTTCCGGATCTTCTGCCTGCCGAACCCGACGGTCTCGGTTTTGCCCTACCTGTGACAGCCATCTCTTGTAAACGGCATCCCGGTTTTGTTTCCGAAACCCATCATGGCGTGGGGGATGCCTTGGCTGCCTGGACAGCAGGTGTCATCGACAACGAACCCAAAACCGAAGCGTTTGTATGCCCCATCTGTGGTCAAGACACCAAACCGTTTTCAGGTTTTTGGAACGGAAACTGGGAGCGGCCGTCCCAGACGGATGTGGTCATGTGCTATCAGCGCCACACCGGAATCGACCGCCACACCAATACGGTGGCCACATCGATTTTTTATGTGACCCAAGCCATGAGTGAAATGAACAACGGGCCTGATGGCGACGCCACCGATACCTGGCTCACGGGAAGTCTGTGGCTCGACGACGATCAACTCGCGTGTCTTCGTGAGTGGCTTTCAGAGCCGATATTTCTTGGAGCGGACCGAACCCGGGGGATGGGAGAAGTATCCATTCAGATTGCAGCCGGTAGCGAGCCCGAATTCGATCTGAATCATTGGGACGCTGTATTTCGTGAGAAAGTGGCCGGCTTCAGCAAAGGACGGCTTCCGGAAGGCCTGTTGTTCAGTGTGACCCTGATCGGCCATACCATTTGGGTGGACGAATACCTGAGAGCGACCTTCGATTGGATACCCGACTTTCCTCACATCGAACCCGTGACCCGAATCATCCGCAGACAATCGGTGCATGGATGGCATGCGGCGCGGAATATGCCCAAATCCGACGATATCGCCATAGCGCGTGGAAGTGTGTATCTGTTTCGATACGCTGGTGCGGATCCGGCTTCGTTGGCCGGATACTTGAAGGAACTCGTTCGAACGGGAATTGGTTTGAGAAGGGCGGAAGGTTTCGGAAGAATCACCGTCTGCGATCCTCGTCAAGAGAGAGGCGGGGAAGCCCATCAGGCATCTTGTGGTCTACGGATCGAACAATACCTGAAAGACCATCAAGTCGAGTCCATCCCCAGCACCGACGTGTATCGCTTGTACTGTCCGGCCTGTCGCACCTTCGGCGCCCATCAGTTTATCGGAAGGTTCTGTACATCGGATGCCCATCTCGACGAGACACAAGGGGGGCGGAGCTATCTTCTGGAACGGCGGGATGGTGTAGCCATTGACCGATTGACGGGAGGCGCTGCAAGCGGAGCCAAGTACGACCTGGAAGTGTTGACCAAAGGAGTTTTCAAAACTCAGATCGAACTGCAGAATTTCGAGCGATGGCAACTTGGGCTCTTGGGGTTGGTGCTTCGGGACATGTCGGATGGACTTGTCCGGATCGGAATGGGGAAAAGTCGAGGGTTAGGACGAATTCATGTCGAGTTCGACCGTTTTGAGATTATCTCTTACGGTCGTCCGATGGATTCTCTACAAGGTCTTGCCGCCCGATGTACCCCGCATGAAGTCCGTCAGTACGGGCTGTTTCCGGAAACGGATCATACAGCGGCGTTGCCCGAAGGAAAGAAGGAAGGCCTTCGCTGGGTTCATGACATTCTTTCCGGTTGGGAACAGGTTCTCGAGCCGGCATTGACCGATTTCATTTCTTATATCGACCAGGTTCCCTGGCCTCAAGAAATCGATGCCTATGGGGAAACAGGGAGGTGTCCATGACCGTTCTATGCAGCATGGATCTTCCAGGTGAGAAGACTGTCGAGGCCATTGTGGGACATCCTTTTCCGGAAGATGCCATCATTTTGGCGTTTACCCCTGTAGAGGCGGTCATGGGTGTCTTTCGTCCGGATGTGTCCCTGGTGGATCGAAGCGAGGAAGGCCGGGTGTTTTCACCGGAAGGTGAGCTGCGGTGGCGCCGACTGGGTCCTGTCGTACGCATGGTCTATCTGGGGGCGATTATGCCGAATCATCCCGGCTGGATCGATGGGAGCAGGCATCTTGCAGGGCTTCGACCCCAGTACAGTGATTTTCTGCTCTGGGGGGTTCGATCGGATCTGGAGCCGGAATGGCTCGAACATCAGCTGCCGAAGCGGTTGGTCTATCCGATTTCAACGGTGACGTATCCGAGGGGGCGGGTCAAATTGGTTGTGGAAAACTGGGTGGATCCATTTGGGATGCCCCGCTTTGCTCGGTACCACCATCTGGAGGAAGTGAAAGGGGAAACGGATCATGCCACAGAATGAAACGTTCTGGAATCCCTATCGGCTGGTGCCGGCAAAATCCGTTGAAAACCGCTGTGCTCCACAAACCCATGAGCGGTTTGTCGGTCACTGTGGTATTCTGAGCTGCACCGTCGAAAACCTGACACCGCTCTTTGTCGGACCATCATCCAAAGGGAATCCCCGGCGGTTTCTTTCACGGGAGCAACGGCCTGTCATCCCCGGCAGCTCGCTCAAAGGGATGTTCCGATCTCTGGCGGAGCTTGTCGGAGGCGGATGCTGCTCGGTCCAGAACACGGGAGGACAACATAAGAGTCCCGTTCCACCGGAATTGGGCAAATGTACGGATGTCCGATCACTGTGCATCACCTGTCGGATGTTCGGGGCCATGGAAACGAGTTCCAGGGCCCGAGTCCATATGGGCAAGGTATGTTTCGGGGATGCGACGTTGCTGGATGAAAGGGGTCGCACTGATTCTTTTCAGGTCTATCTCTCTTCATGCGGTGTGCGACATGAGCCTTTCTACCGATCCCCCCATACGGGCAAGCTGGACGGCGCGAGTCGCAAACTCTACTTCCATCAGCCGATGCATCGGGAAAACATTCAACCCCTTCCGATTTCGGTTTCGGCGCGACCTTGGCAGGTTGATGCGTTGTTGCCCCATCACCGGTTTCGTTTCGAAGTCACCTATCACAACCTCACCGATGCGGAGCTCTCTCTTCTGCTCTATGTCATTCACCTCGAAGAACATGTGGAGGTGACGATCGGCGAAGAGCACATACAACTTCGGGGGCCCCTACGTCACAAGATCGGCAATGCAAAGCCTCTCGGTATGGGCAGTTGTCATGTTCAGATCGAGTGGTGGGAAAGGTTTTTGGAGCCGAGGCTGCGTTTTGCCAGTTTACAATCGAGCCAGCGGCATCGTTTAGAAGGGGATGATCTGCACGACGAAATTATCAAAAGGATTTGCCCTTACATCGAAGACAAATCCCCGACGATGAAGCATGTTCGAAAAATGATGGTCTGGGATGAAACCGACAAACGTGTTTTCAACTATCCCAATTATGAATGGTTTCAAAATAGGGCCAACTCGGGAAAGCCCCTCAAAGCCATTTGACGTGGCGATGTGTTAACAGAACAGCAACTGAAACTTCACGGGCTGTATTCCGCGAATGCGGCGTTGTGAGTTCGCTTGGGTGATGGCTGATGTGGTTACAAACAGTCAGGCCCTCTGGATGGACCCGTTTTCTTGCGGGTCCATCCAGAGGGCCTGACTGTTTTAGTTCATCATGTTTTCCGCTTCTTTGAATCCGGTGAACTCCCACCTGCACCCCGTGCACCGCCAGGTCTTCTTGGGGCTTTTCGGCTCCATAGCTCTTTACCACAACTTGACACATTGCTCGCTGAAGGATAAACTTAAGATGAACTTTATTAATGGAGGATGATTATGCAACAGACTATCAGCGCAAAAGAGCTTCGCGCTACCCTGCCCAACATCGTTCAGAGGGTCAAGAGAGGGGAACAGTTCACGGTCTTCTACAGAAGCCAGCCTGCTTTTCGCATCGTTCCGGTGGACGGGGAAGACCGCATCTCCTGCCCGCTCGATCAAGATCCCCTGTACCGATCGGGGGCGCTTGGGGTATCATCCGATGGGCTGACTGCTGCGGATCACGACGGGCTGCTGTACGGGAGTTGTGGATAATGAAACGCCTTTTCGTTGATACGGCCGGTTGGATGGCTATGGCAGACGCTAACGATCCCTGTCATCATTCTTCCCTTCAGGTCCGGGACCGATGGCTGGAGCAGGGCGGCATTTTGGTCACCTCCAATTATGTGATAGATGAAACGCTCACGCTCATCCGCATGCGACTGGGCATAGCCGCTGCCGAGAAATGGTGGGATATGATATCCCAAAGTCCCAGATGCGGAACCGAGTGGATTACACATCAAAGACAGGAAAAGGCCATCCGATGGTTCTTCAAGTGGCGGGATCAGTCGTTTTCTCTTACCGATTGCACGAGTTTCGTGGTCATGCGGGAACTGGGCATAGACACAGCTTTGACCGCAGACCAGCATTTCAGGTCGGCGGGCTTTGTGGCCCTGCCAACATCCTCATAACTCCGTGGAGAAGAATTGAAATCGGCTGACAATACCGGACACCAATGGATTATGCTGCCTTTTTGATTTCACCATCCTGACGCTCAAAGGCCGCTGGTGAAAGATAACCCAGCCGCTGTTAAATCCGCTTCCCCCTCGCTCGGTCCTTGTCAACCCGTTCAATTTTCCCTTGATTTCCGGACGATCAAACTGTAGTGAGAGTGATGTTGTTCCATTGGCTTTCTATAGTTTCATTCGTCCCGGCCGGGAACCGTCATCCATCGTTTCCCAACCGATGCGATTTTCGTCCGGTTCATGCAGAACATTCATCTTCTCATGGAAGGACCCGATGAAACGCCTGCCTCCATCATCCATCGATCCACGGCTCATCCCTTCCCCTCTTCCCCCGACTTCGGAATCCTGGATCTGCTACCCTTGTCGGCTGGTCACCCCAAGGTACGGAGGGGGTATCTTTGCAGGAGGACCGACGGTCACCAGGTGCTTTCTGAACGGATAGCAATGTTGCCATAGTGGAACATTGCAGAGAAACGTTGTTTCATTTCATGCAACCCACTCATGCCTGATGTCTTTTCGAAAGGACCCGATCACGGCCGTTTCATTGAACGAGGGAGATATTGGCTCATGAAAATACCGCCGACACCCCGATCTTTGTTTGGCGATCTGCCGCTCGCCGTCTATCGTATCGGGTGCCAAATCGTCCAACATACCGACAGAGGAAATGACGGACATTCGGCGACAGCCTCCGAGAGCCTTTCGCAGCATAATGCCTCCTTTCGCCAAAGCCTCTATTGGGGTTCGGCCTGGCGAGGACTTCTCGGCTGGGAGTTGCGCAGGATCCTGTGTCCCTTTCCCCGAATGCCGGTTTGCAAATCCTGCCTTATCCGGAGAAGCTGTCCCTATTTCCGGCTCATGGAGGATCGGAGCGACGATTTGCGAATTCAGGATGCGCCGCGGGGGTATGTTCTGTACCCGTCGACCAACGGAGATGCGAACCGGTTGAACCTCGATATCACCTTGTTCGGCGAGTGTATCCGGTACGCTCCCGTCGTTTTCAAGGCGCTTCAAAACGGGGAGAAGACCGGTCTGGGCGCGGCGCGCACCCCGTATGTCTTGCTGAGCGTACAGGAAAAAACGCCCCGAGGACCGACCCGCGACATTCCGCTCGATTTCGATCGATACACCGATTTCGGCCTGGGTGCCCCCCTTTCCGAGTGGCTGAGCGAATCGCATCCTGCCGGTACGGCCCTGACCTGTCGGCTGATCACTCCGGTTCGGTTACGCAAGAACGGTAAATATCTCGGCCGGATGGACTGGAAGTATTTCTTTGCAACACTCGTCCGCAGACTGGAGAGCCTCGGTTGCTTGTTCGCCTCCGGCGAGTTTCTCGGCAAGGAGCGTTTTCTGGAAATCCTGGACGGATTCTCCGATCTGAATCCGAAAGCGGAGAACTTGAGATGGCATGATTACACCCGTTGGTCGAATCGGCAGCGGCGCAAAGTGCCGATGGGAGGACTGGTCGGGGAAGCCTGGTTCGAGATCGAAGACGAAGCCCTTTGGCATTGGTTTGCCGCGGCCCGGATCGCTCATGTCGGAAAAGGTGCGTCGATGGGTCTCGGAAAAATCGAAGCGTCCGACGGATAGTTCTTTGTTGAAGGATGAACCCAAACAGGAGGGAAATGATGAGGAACGAAACGATCGACCTGATCGTTCTGGCCGGCCTGTTGCACGATGTCGGCAAGCTGCTGGAGCGTGGGGACGTTTTCCGGGAGGCTCGGAACGATCCGCACTATCTGTCGTTTTGCAGGGATTCGAACGGCCATCCGACCCATCTTCACGCGGCCCATTCGGCGAAGTTCTGTGACTGGCTGGAGGAACGATTCGACTGCCTGCGTAAAGCCGAAGACAAGAATTGGAAGTCCTGGTGCGCAGCCCATCACCGGGATGACGAAACGAGTTTCGAAGCCAGTGTCATTCGGATAGCCGATCGCTTGTCCTCGAGTGAACGGGAGGTGGGTGAATATTATCAGCGGGATATCCATCGGAAGACACGGCTTGAACCGGTGCTGGAACGCGTCTTCCTTCAGGAAAACACGGACAACACCGCGACCCATCACCGGATCGATCTTTGCAAGCTGAGCCTCGATTCGGATGCCGTTTTTCCGAAAGGTGCCGGCGAACTGAAACTGACGGTTTTCGAACGGCCCGAAGCGGCTTGCAATCCAACCCAATGGAACCATTTGTTGGCCGAGGAGCCGCTCACGGATCGATACCGGCAATTGGCCGAAGGGCTGATGGGCGATTTGAACATCTTGGCCAAACGGCATCCGGAATTGCCTTTGCCCCATCTGACGGGTTCGCTGGCCACCTTACTCGAGATCTACACCGCCAATGTGCCTTCGGCCACGAACCTTCGGCATCCGGACATATCGCTCTTCGATCATCTGCGTACAACGGCTGGCATCGCCCAGGGGCTTTATCTTTTCCAGAAGCAGCAGGCGAACCCGAAACTCGATATCGAAAACAAGTCAGATTTCAAGTGGATGCTGGTTTGCGGCGATTTTTCGGGCATCCAGAAGTTCATCTACAATTTGACCAATCAAGGAGCCGCCAAGGGGCTCCGCGGACGATCGTTCTATGTTCAGCTGTTCTGTCGAATCGCGTGTGACTTCATCCTGCGGTACGCCGGGCTCAATCGGGCGGCCGTTCTGTACAATTCCGGCGGAAAATTCTACCTGCTGGCACCCGAAAACATCTGGGAACGCATCCTCGAGGCGCGGAAGCGGATCAACGCGTGGCTGCTCGGCGAGTTCTATGGATCGGTGTTCTTGGGGATCGGATTCAGCCGCGTCAAGGGGGAGATGTTCGAGCAGGGTAGCATGTCGACCGCATGGAAACAGGCGGCCGAAGCCCTGGAGCGGGATCGTCTGACGCGGTTTCAAGAAAACCTGACCGAATCGTTTTTCGATCCGGATACGAGCTTCAATCCGGTGGCCAGTTGCAAGGTATGCGGCAGCCGCATTCTGAAACGGGAAAATGACAAATGTGATGCCTGTGATCGGCTCGAACATATTGGCGCCTGGATCAAGGACATGGATGCGGTTCTGGTGGTCTGGGGAGATGCCGCTGAATCCCAGCGGGTGGGGGATAGCGTCAACCAGAAAACCTTCATCCGGATCGAAGAGCTGGGGGTATCCGTCTTTCTAGTTTCCCGCAGCACGCTGAGCGAGCTGAAGACGATCCGAAATCTAGATGCCGAATGTCTGATCCTGGCCGATGTGCTGTCGGCAGAGGGGTTGGATCGTATCGACACCCCGGCATGTGCCCTGTCCATGATGGCACTTGGAAAATGGGACAGCCACCGGAACATCCGGGTTCAGGATGGGGAAGCGTGGGATTTCGAGGATTATGCCCAAAACGCCGTCGGAATTCAGCGGCTTGGCATTCTCCGGATGGATGTGGATAACCTGGGTTCGGTTTTCATCGAAGGTCTTCGCTGGCCGGAGCGGGAAAACGACGGCTGGGGGGCCATCGTGATGAAAAACGGTGCTCCCAAGCTCAAGACGATGGCATCCATTTCCCGGATGGCGACCTTGTCGCGCCAGTTGCATTGGTTCTTCGCAGGCTATGTGCCCACACGGCTCGACGATGACCGTTTCAAACGATGTCAGATCGTCTATGCCGGTGGCGACGACCTGTTCGTGATCGGTTCCTGGGATCAACTGCCGACACTGGCGGAAACCATTCAGGAGGATTTCCGGCGCTTCTGCTGTTACAACCCGGATATGTCCATTTCGGGCGGAATCACCCTTCATGGTGGAAGATTCCCCATTTACAAGGGAGCTCAGATGGCGGGAGAAGCCGAGCACCGGGCCAAAATCGTCCGTAAAAGCTGGGATCCCGATTCGGGAATGCTGAAGAGCGGGTTTTGTTTTTTGGATACCCCCATTGTCTGGGAGGACATGGCGGCAATCCGCGTGTTGCACCGTTTGCTCGAAGAAGACATCAAAGTGGATCGCGGCTGGTTGGGCTATCTTACCCAGATGACGGCGGCCCATCAATTCTGGGTCGATCGGGCGATCCGAACCCGAGGGGTCTCCACCGTTCAGGCATGGCAGGAACTGGCCTATCAGGCTTGGCGTTGGCGGACGGCCTATCAATTGAAGCGTCGTTTCGGAAATAACCAAGGAAAGATCGAAGGTTGGGCGAACCTTCTCTTCAACAACCGATACGACGACCATGATCCGAATCGAGAAACCACCTTGCCGGTATACAGCTGGCTGGCGCTTCCGCTGCGCTGGACGGATTACCTGCATCGAACGAAAGGAGGAAAATGATGCCTCAGTCCTACACGTCCCAACACTCATCCTCAGGGAGAAACCCAAATTCGGGAACTTCTCCGCACGGACATTTCCAGAATCCGACCAATTTCACCAAACCGACCCAAGCCGAGCTGATAGAAATGCTCGATGGGAAGAATACGAAGAAAATGGTTGAATGGGCGGAAAAAATCGCCAGGAAAACGCTGGAAGACAAGAGAAATCCACTGACCACCTCCCAGATTCGCAACATTTACGGAACAGTCAAGAAACTCGACATGATCGGTAACAGCGAAGAAGTCTTACCGAAACTGATCCTGCTCAAACCCAAACTGGCCTATGCCGTCGGAAGGAACGATAAGGTGGAGGGGTTAAAGCTGCTTCGGGATATTCTGGGTTCTGCCATCGATTTGGTTGCAGAACGGCGTGATCCCCGATTCCAAAATTTCTGCCGGTTCTTTGAAGCCATTCTGGCCTACCATAAAGCGGAAGGAGGAAAGTAGCCATGGGCCTTACATTCAAGAAACGCTTTTTCATTACGGGAACCCTGACGGCCCTGACAGGCCTTCACATCGGCGGCAACTCTACGGAAATGAGCATCGGCGGAGCCGACCAGATCGTCATCCGCGACCCTCTGACCAATTTCCCCTACATTCCCGGCTCGTCGCTCCGCGGAAAAATGCGCAGCCTCTTCGAACGAACTCATGGTGAAATGACCTTCAAGCTCGAAGATAGGACGATTGTGACCGACATCCGCCAATTGGAATCGGTCATGGCATCGGGTCAAGCGAAACTGGATTCTGCGTCTCCGTCCACCGATCCGAAACAACTGGCCACCAAGCTCTTCGGAGTTCCCATCGACAAACAGGGGGCCGTGGCTGCAGGTGACATTGTTCCGCAACGATTGGTGGTCCGGGATGCCCGGCTTCTCAATCCGGAAGAACTGGAAAAGGCCCGTAATACCGATATGCCGATGACAGAGGTCAAGACCGAGGTGGCCATCGACCGAATCACGTCGAAGGCAAATCCCCGGCAGATCGAACGGGTTCCTGCAGGCGCCCGGTTCGGCTTCGAGCTGATCCTCAACCTCTATGGAGAAGACGAGGAAGCGAAATACTTGAAAGCCGTCTTCGAATGCATGGAGTTGCTTCAGGATGATTATTTGGGGGGCCACGGCAGCCGGGGATATGGCAAGGTCCGCTTCCATATCGAATCCATCACCGAAAAAACGGCAGAGGATTACCGCAGCAGCAAGACCGCGAGGGTCTGCGAGGTGACGATTCCTGAAACCCTGAAGCAGCCTCCGCAAGCCTCGTGAAAGGAGGTGGTCCCATGCGGGTGTTCAAGCTCAAGTTCCGCTCCGCCCTGCACGTGGATTCGAAGGGGTCGGGTGCCCCCGAGGTGTCGGACGATTTCATCCGCTCCGACACCTTGTCGGCTGCTCTGGCCCTGGGCTGGGCCGCCCTCTATCCGCAAGAGGCCGACGACAGGTTCTTCCACAGTCCGCCCTTTCGGGTGAGCTCCGCCTTTCCGTACATAGGGGGCATTCTGCTGTTTCCTGTGCCGGTGTGGCGCATTTGGAAGGAGGTCGATCCCCAAGATCGCAAGTCGGCCAAGGAAATCCGCTGGTTGTCTCAGGGGCTTTTCGAGGATGTGCTGGCCGGTAAATGGATCGATCTGAAATCGGAGCGGGTCCGGCGATTGAACAACGGTGTTGCCGTCAGCCAAACGGAATGGAACCGGAACCCGGGAGTTGAAAACCTCAAACCCTGGGTCAAAACGGAGCGGCAGCGGGTATCGGTGGATCGGCTTGGCATTCCAAAGGAAGGGGGGCTGTTTTTCTTCTCCCTGCACTTCTTTGCTCCGGAAAGCGGCCTGTATTTTTTGGCCAATGTGGATGACAACGGGATCGATCGATTCCGGGCGACGCTGAATTTTTTGGGGGATACGGGGATCGGGGCCGATCGCAGCAGCGGTCTTGGACATTTCGAGGTGATATCGGAAGAGACGTTTGAGGTTCGCAAAACCGAAAAATCCGCGGGATATGTGACCCTTTCTCTATTCAACCCCGACAAGGAGGATTCCCTCGATGCGCTGTTGAAAACAACCGCCTATGGTCTGAGCACCCGATCGGGATGGATTTCCCAATCGACCATCGGGAGACCTCCGGTTCGGGTGTTTACCGAAGGCTCTTTCTTTTCGGCCAAACCCAAGGGGCGTGTGGTTGAAACCCTTTCCGATCGCATTCGGGACCATCACCAGTTGGCGTTGACCCACAGCGCCTGTCGGGATTTTCGGGCCTTCTACCTGCCCTGTGCCATGCCGCCTTACCTCAAGGAGGTGTCGCGATGAGTGCATCTTCAGCCTTCACAAAAAACTGGAAGATGACCCTGATCTCGCCGTTGCATGTAGGGGATGGGAACAAGTTGTTCATGAATCTCGATTTTCGGGTTCGTCCCACCGGCATCGAAGTCATCGATTTCAACGCCCTGTCCGAACAACTGGCCGACATACCGGGGGCGATCCACGATCTGTCCAAGGATGTGCGGTTGGAAAGAATCATTCAGGACTACAAACTGTCCTTCCAGCCGATGTACACCCTGAAATACACAGGTGCGATGAATCCGAAAGAAATCCGGAGTTTTCTCAAGAACGCTCATGGAGAAGTCTATATTGCCGGCAGCACGCTGAAAGGCGCCATTCACACCGCTTTATGGACCGGGTTGGACATGTCGGGCATTCCCAGTCCCCGAGTGGGAAATAAAGACACTTACAAGACCCGATTCAGAAAGAAGGTTGAACAACTTGGGGGGGGAGATCCCTATCACATGTTCATTCGGCCTCTTCAAGTGAGCGACTCGACGAGTCTGATCCCCCAGGGGAACCTTTCCTGCGAGGAGATCAAGTTCTTCAACCTGCAGTTCAAGAACCAGCCGGGTTGGAAGGATTTTTCGAGTAAAACAACGGTAGCCGATTTTCGGAAGGCTTCAGGTATGCATGTGGAAGCCTTGCGCCAGGGGGTAAGTCTGGTCGCTCAGGTGCACATCGATCCTCTGTTGGCCGAGGAAACCATTCGGCATGCAGCAGGCATCAAACGATCCGAACACGTATCCAGCTTCGATCGGATGATCGCGCGGATCCGCGAACATTCCAAGCAGATCGCCGAGCGGGAACGGGCTTTCTTTCAACAATATGGACGTGAAACCCAGGGTGTGGTCGATTTTTACGATCGCTTGATCCGGCGAATGGACGATGTTGCCGATACATCCGATTCCTTTATCCTTCGGATGGCTTGGGGCAGTGGGTGGCGGGGGATGACCGGGGACTGGATTTCGGATGAGGACATGACGTTCATCCGAGAGAACGAATTCGAAAAACTGGGTAAACCGAGGGTTCGGATCTTTCCCAAAACGCGACGCCTGGCCGTAGATCCCAACACCGAAACGCCTTCGCTTCCACTGGGCTGGGTGCTGGTGGAACCGGTGGAAACGGAGGCCTTTCGAAGGGTGTTTCTTTCGGCTGCCACCCAGGATCGTCCAACCGAATCGACTGGATCCAGAGCCGTCTCATCCTCACCGGCCCAACCGGTCTCGCTTGCCCCGGCAAACGATCCGCAAACGCTACGAGCAGAGAAACTCAACAACTTTCAGCAACGGCTGAACGCTGTCAAAACGCTTCAAGCCGAAGTCGAACAATGGATCCAAACGGTTCGTCGGGAAACAGATACCGACACCAAACGGCAAATGGCTTCGATGCTGCTTCAAAAGGCCGAGGCTCTTCCCAAAAAAGCATATGCCAACGCCTTGAAAGAGAAGAAACTTTGGGCGACCCGTTTGAAAGAGCTTGTCGATGAAACCCGGTGATTTCATCCGCTTTCCTGAAGAAACGCCACGGGGCAGGTGCGATGTGCGTCGAACGGGCCTTCGTTTCTGCGAGACGGACCGTTGCCGGATCACGGGCGAAACCCGGGAAGCGGTGCGGGATTTCGGCCGTCGCTTGTACGATCGGCCGAGCCCGGTTTTCGGAAACCGGGCTCCAAGCCGGTGGATGCGTGCAGGTCGAGAAGGGGGCGTTGGGTTTCTGGTGTAGTGTTCCCATGTGATCTTGAAACACGAGGTATCGATGAAGGGCATTCTTCTGGCCGTCAGCGGCCTTTCTCCACAAGTGCTCACCGAAACCCTCTATGCCCTGCATCAAAACGGGAAATCGGTGCATGCCGTCCACGTGATCACCACGCGTACGGGAAAGGAGCGCATTTTCGGCATGCTGCTTTCCGGAGCGGAAGGGGCCTTTCATCAATACCTCTCGGATTACGGGTTCAACCCTTCCGACATCGTTTTCGGAGACGAAACCATTCATGTGCTCAAACGGGCCAACGGTGCCCCGATCGACGATATCGTGACGCAGGAAGACAACGAGATCCTTCTTCGGGAATGCCTTCAATGGGCCCATCATTTCACGTGCGATCCCGACACCGCCGTCTATTTTTCCATTGCCGGCGGTCGCAAAACCATGAGCGCGTGCCTGACCCTTGCCGCTCAGTTTTACGGGCGTCCCTGCGATCGGCTGTACCATGTCCTGGTGACGCCGGAATTCGAAAGTTCGCGGGAATTCTTCTATCCGCCACCGGAATCGAGAATCATCATCCTGCATGACGCCCAGAATCGGGTGAAGAAGATGGAAAGCCGGGATGCCGAAGTGATCCTGGTTCCGATTCCCTTCGTTTCGATTCGGGATCGGCTTCGGGAAGATCTGCTTCAAGCTCCGATGGATCCAGGGACCTTGATGAGCGCCCTGATTCAGGAGGAATTTCCCCGTCTCCTGGTCGTTCCAGGGACGAAAACTCTGGTCTACGGTCGCATCGAAATCGACCTTCGGCCAGCCTGGATGGCGCTGTATTTGTTTCTGATTCGACACAAATTGGATTATCCCTGCAACGGGGTGTGTGTTCCCGGGTGTACCGACTGTTTTCTCGATATCAACGACATCACGAATCAGGCCGATGTCATTTGCAACATCTACCGCCGGATCGGCACCAGTCGGCCTCTCGAAAATCCAAGCAACACAGGGATTTATCAATTAGACGCAGCCAATTTTACATCCTACAAATCCAAGATCAAGATCGCAATCGAAAAGCATGTCGGGCCGGATGTCGCTGAATTGATCCAGATCTCCAGCATTGGCGCAAGGCCTTACACCCGTTATGGAATCCGCATGCCGCGGGAGCGCATCGAGCTTCCGGAATTCTGAAGCCGGCCTGAAGGATGGCGTCGCAACAAGCCGCCTTTGCTCCGATTGTGTCGATTGTCGGGCCTGAGAACGGCGGTTGCTTCGCCATGCGCCTCAACCGAGACTGCCTGACTTGTTGCGACTCGATCCTGTCGATTCGGCGACCATTACCCGCCCCTATTTTCCTCCCTTGGCAACATTGCCATCCTTGTTCATCCATCCATCGTTCGCTACAACTCGGGCATGTTCTACCTCGTCTGCTTCGACATCGTGGATGACCGCGTCCGCTATCGGGCGGTGAAAATTCTGAAACAATATGGGTTCAGGGTCCAGAAGTCCGTCTTCGAGTGCCCGGATCTCACCGAAAAACAGTTCATCCGCCTCAAGATGCGGCTCGAAGCCTGTATCGACGTCACCCAGGACTCGGTTCGGTACTACTATCTATCGAAAGACTGCTTGTGGCGGGCGGAATGCTCCGGTATCGGGGAACCCCCCCGAACCGAAATCTTTCGGCTCATATGAGCCATCCGGAGGTAAGCGATGAAGATCATGCAATGGTTCGACAAGCACGTACACATGGAAGAAGCCCGACATCATGACGGCCTGACGATCATCCCGTTGATCGCCAACGCCATCGTCGGACCCGATTATTGCTCGCTCAAGAAGGGTCTGGAAAACGGGCTTCGGATCACCGAAATCGGAGAGGAGGGAACTGTACCTACGTTGAAGGCGTTCAATGAAACCGATTCGAACGTGTTGATCGTGGATGGGGAGGAACTGGCCGGATCCAAACAGAACCGGGTCCTCAACACCACTGTCTTGATTCCGGCTGGTGCCGTTCTCGAGCTGCCGGTATCCTGCACCGAGCAAGGCCGATGGCACTGGAACAGTCCGAAATTCATGGATTCCAATGTGGTGATGAGTCCGGGGATGCGCGGGCGGAAAAATGAAAATGTCTACTACAATCTCAGGGTACGGGGTCGTTACGAAAGCAATCAGAGCGAGATATGGAGGGATATTCATGAGTTGTCGAGGACGTACGGCACTGCTTCCGAGACCTTGGCCATGAGGGATACCTTCGAAGCCAAACGGGACGACATGAAGAAATTTTGGGAGGCTGTTCCCTGTCTGCCGAACCAGTGCGGCATGCTGGCGGTGATCTATGGGAATGTCGTAAGCCTCGAGGTGATCTCCCGTCCTTCGGTGTACGCCGATCTCCATCAGAAGCTTCTGGGCAGCCTCGTGATGGATATCTCGTTGTGGGAGCCGGCTTCCGATCCGGAATCGATGGATGGAATCCCCGTTTTCCTGAAGCATGCCATGCACACCATACAAGAATGCTATCCTGCCATCGGAATGGGTCGGGACGTTCGGTTGCGGGGGCATCACTTGATCGGATCGGCTCTTCAGGTCGAATCGGATTACGTTCATATAACGCTTTTCCATCAAAGCCGGAACTATCGGGCCCATCGATCGAATCAGATACATCCAACCCGGCGGCTGTAAGGGCCGCTGTTGTCATGCGTAGAGCCGGCTGTCAAGACCATCCGGGTAGGGCCGATTGTAGGCGGGCTTCTCCGAAATGATCACCGCCTCCAGCCGTTTCGCTTCGACCTACTTCATCACAAACGGCTGATACGCACCGTCCTCCGTTTCGAGTGCTTCGGCAAACCGACGCACCTGCTGCAGGATGAGCCATCGGTAACGGATGTGTTGTTCTTGCGGGTCGTACCAAACCCGGCGGTTCATCATTTCTTCGTAGGCTGCGATGAAGGCCCGTTGAATCGCCGGTTTCATTTCAACCGGTCGGTTGCGGGCCATGTCCTCTCCATCGATGTACGTCTTCTGGTCGGCCTTTCGATACACAAAATCATCGGGCTTGATCAGTTTCCGGTTGATCAACCCCAGCACGAGACGATCTCCCAACACGCTGCGGTATTCTTCCACTAGATCGCAGGCCAGAGAAGGTCTGCCGTAATCGACGGCATGAAGAGATCCGAGGTAGGGGTCGAGACCGACGGTTTTGATGGCCGACAACACCTCGTTGGTCAGCAGGGTATAGACAAAAGACAGCAGGGCATTGACCGGGTCGCGCGGGGGGCGGCGGTTCCGCTCCGTGAACGAAAAGGCGTCGTTTTGGATCAGTTCGCTGAAGCTTTCGAAATAGATGTTCGAAGCCGTGCCTTCCAGCCCGCGCAGCTGATCCAGATCGTCCACGGAATCGACGAAGCCTTGGACGGCCCTCATTCGGGCTGCGGCCGATCGCAGGCTATCCTTTCGGTGCTGTCTGGCCCGCAGCAACAGGAAACGGGCGCCGTTTTCGATCTTGCCGGAGACGATCTTTCGGGCGAAGCCGAGCGCCGTTTTCGGGTCGCTCAGCCGCAGGTACTGATTGCGCCGCATTTGTACGTGTTTGTGTTCATCGATGGCAAGCCTTGCCCGGAATCGGCCGGTCGGTGTCAGGAACACCGTCTCGATGCGGTGCTGAATGAGGTAATCCAGCACGCCGCCGGAAAGCGACACGTAGCCGACCAGAATCAGCTTTTTCAAACCGCCGGCTGCCACTTCCGCCGAGACTTTCCCTTCGTGCACCACCTTCAGGGTGTCCCCCTCCCGCCGCAGATAGCTTCCGGGCTCGAGTACATAGAGGGTTTCGGCCATGACGGCACCTCGTCCCGATATCGACAAAGCGTTGTTCCCGATTTCCCTTTCCAATCCCAACCACCACCCTGGTCAAGCCGTCACGGCGGCCGTTCCAACCCCAGGAAATGTTCGACCAGTCGGATGGCCCGCTTCAAGTTGTCGATGGCATCGGCCGCATTTTCGATCTTCTCGGACTTGGGTCCTGTCTGCCCGGTTTCCTCCGGAACATGCAGCAAGGGATGGGCGTATTCGCAGGACACATGTTCGAAGTGACAGAAATCCCCGGTATAGTGCAGCAGCGAATGAATGCGTTTGCAGCCCAGGGGCGTGCCTCGCAAGCGGCTCAGCTTGAAATCCACCAGATGGGGGTTGTAGTCCGGCTGGTCCGTCATCAGGGCATGCAGCAGGGTGTGCTTGCGCTTCAGAAACCCAATGGTCTGGAACATCACCTGTTCCTCCCGCATGGATAGGGGGCTGCGGTTGCGGCAGGAGGCGATCAGCATCCCGATCGGTGCACAAACCTGCTCCAGACGGTGGAGTTCCGGGTATTCCCGTACCCACTGTTCGAGCTTCGGGTGCAAGACGACGGGCGCAGCCTGGGGTATGGCCTTCGGCGGATGGATCTGCTGCACCGATATGGGGTGGAGCTGCAGCAGGTATCGGAGTTGGGCCTCCGGTCTCGTGTCCTGAAGGCCCAAGAGCAGCGATCGCTTGCCCGTGCCCCGGTGTACGCCGAGCGGCAGCTTGACGAGGTTTCCGAACCCCTTTCCGGACAAGTGATCCTGCTTCGGGAACACCTCGAGGACGAAGGCGCCCACGTCGGATGCAACGCTTTTTCGAATCGACTCGAGGGCGCCACGGGCGAAAGCCGCCGAAACCGGCGTTTCGAAGCAATACCAGAAATGAAAGCCCTTGCCGCCGCTGAACTCGGCAATCGGTGTAAGCCCCATTTCCTTCGAGAGTTCCTGGATGCGACGAAGCAGCCAGTCCCGTTCCCGCTTGATGCGGGCGATGTCTGCTGCAGGCAGCTTCCCTGCTCGAAAGGCCTGGGCCAGATCGATGTCGATGACCGCCGTCCGCACCGTGGCGTCTTGTCGCAGCAGGTAAATGCCATAGGTCATCCGGCCGCTCAGGTGATCCTCCACATCGGTCGGCTCGAGGGGGCGTCGTACGGGATAATAGCCGGTTTTTTGTTCTTCCTTGTTCGTCCATTGCCGGGCGAAGCAGTCTTCCCGGCCGCTGAACAAGTTCATATAGTGCTCGATGCAGCGCTGTCGTTCCCGAAGCCCGCTGAAGGGGGCGGTTGCCGCATCCAGATCGGTGTCTTCCGGCGGATCCTCTTCGGCTTCCACGAGCCGGGCGCAGGTTTGCCAGGCTTTCTCCGGAAGAACCGTCTTGGCGGTAGCCAGTACTTGGGCGATATCCCGACGTCTTCCCAGAAGGCGCAGCAGCTCGATATGGTCCCGCCATGACTCCACCCGTTCCGGTGCCTGCCGATGATGCTCGTCGTAGATGGCGATCGCCGTATCGAATTCTCCGGCCATCTGGCACATGGAAGCCCATTGAAGCTGCATGTCCGGCGGCATGTTCCGCCAAAGGTTCTGTTGGGTGAGGAGGGTCTTGCAGCGGTCTATGTCATGGCCCTGCAGCAGTTCGGTCCTGAGCCGGGAGACGATCATGCTGTAATCGATCGAGGAGCTGGTGCTTTGTTTCGGTTTCGGTGCTTCGTTCATGTCGGCCTCCTTCCTTTCAACGATGGCCGCCGTTGGCCCGGGAATCATGTCCGGCCGTCAGCAGGGGGCTTTTCCTCGATGGCCCGAAGCAGTTTCGACAGTTTCGAATGCCGAGCGTAGTAACGCTCCAGCTCGCGGGCCAGGTCTCGTGCACGATCGACGTTACCCATCCGCAACTGGCAGGCCGCCATCCAGAAAAGACCGTCATCGAGCGGTTTGCCCCAATTCTCTTCGAAAAACTTCACGGCTTTTTCGGCGTATTCGAAGGCCTTCTGGTATTTGCCATGCAAGTACTCGATACGCACCAGCCGAATCAGGGCTTTGTGACGGCCGCGCTTGTCCCGCTCCTGGCAATGGATGAGAATCGATCGGGCGCGGTCGAACTGCTTCATGGCGCAATAAATGTCTGCCTCCGTCCACCGCACGTAGGGCCTTCTCAGTTTCTGCGGAATCTGTTCGACGGCTTCGAGGGCCTTGGTGGGGTTGTCCATTTCGAGATACACCCGGGCCAGAAGCTCGTAGATGAAGTCCGCAGCCATTTCGTTGGCGCAGTTGGCTGCGAACATCAGGGCATCTCGGGCTTCGGAAAGCTGTCGCAAATGGAAATGAACCTTGCCCAGCGCAAAATACTTGAACACGAGGGACAAGTGATTCGTCGTTTCATCCTCCCGGAGGCATTTCTGGACGACGGTCAAAGACTGCAGGGCGTCTCCTTGATCCAGCAAGGCGCCGGCCAGCTGATACAGGGCCTTGATGTAATTTTTTCTTTCCTGATGCCGCTCCTTTTGGGCATCGGCATCGAGGGCTTCCCAATTGGAGACGGCCGTCTTGAACAACGGCAGGGCCAGTCGCGACTTGCCTTCGATCTGCTTGAACAGCATGCCCTCCCGGTAAAAATTCGTGATGCCGTCGGGTCGAAGCAGCTGAGCCTTTCGGAAATGCCGATGCGCCGTTTCGATGCGTTCGGCTTTGAGAGGTCCGGCCAGAAAGATTTCCCGGTTCTTGGCTGCATACAGCGAATTGTAGGCTGTGTAGGCCAACGAGCTGTGGTAGATGAAATTTTCCGGATCCTTCTGAATGCAGGTGTTCAATTCCTCGATGGCGTCGTCGTATCGTTGGAGCTGGCTGAAGGCAAAGGCCAGCCGGGAGCGGATCGTGCCTTCAAACGGTGTGTCGATGACATCCGGGAGCTTTTCCGGCATGGGATGACACAGGGCGACGATGTCTTCCCATCGGTTTTCCCGAATGCAGGCTTCGAGTTCGAAGAGGATTCCTCTGCTGCGGTGGTGGAGAACGTCCGAATGTCCGTGCTTGAAATCCTCGAAGCGCAGGAATTCGTCGTCCACCAGGTCCGGATGCGGCTGGGGCTGGGCGTTAGTGGGATCTGGATTGGGCTGAAGTTGCGCGGCGTTCATGGGCACCTCCTGTTCGATGGGATGATACGACCAACGGCTTTGCCGGAAATCGGGGCCGATTCGATGGGGAGGCCTGACGACCGGCAAGATGTGTCTTCCCAAAGAGTTTTGAACATGATATTCAATTGTTGAGTTCTCCAACAACGATGGCAACGTTGCTATTATGGATTTGTGCAAGGGGATGGTGAGAAGATTGGCCGGAACATGGGAAGCCGGGGGCCGGAAGGTCGCCGGTGCAATGGGAACGGGGGTGCACCCGTCTCGGCCGTCGTAGGGGGGTGGCACGAGCCTTTGATCGAGGCTTTCCGTGCCGGAATACCGTGTATTTTCATTCACCGGGTCCGCAACACCACCATGAGGCTTTCGGTCTCATAGGCCGGAGATCCGTATGCGGGGATGGTTTCCGTAGCGGTCAGGGCACCTATCGGATCAACCTATCAATCTGGATGAAGAAAGGACATCACACTTATGAAGCGCTATTTTGCTTACGGCTCCAACATGGATCGGGCTCAGATGAATTCTCGTTGTCCGGAGAACCGGCGCATCGGGAAAGCCACGCTTCCGGGCTACCGCTGGATCATCACCACCCGTGGATACGCCAACGTCGTCCCCTGCCAGGAGGAGGCCGTGGAAGGGGTTTTGTACGAAATCTCCGAATCGGACGAGGCCGAGCTCGATCGGTATGAAGGGGTTGCAAGTGGTTGTTATGAAAAGAAAACCGTTCGAATCTTGTTGAACGGGGATGTGACCCATGCCATGATCTATGTCGATCCGATCGTCGAAGAGGGGTGCATCGAGGCGGAATATGTTCGACGCATCGAAAACGGCATCCGAGACGCCGAACTTTCGCCGGCGTATGTCGAACGGAGCATTCGGAAGTGGCTCCTTTCCTGAGAAACGAGCTTCTTGTCGAAGGGAGGCCGTTCTTGTCGAATCGTTTCCTTTCCAGATCGGTTGGATTTGGCTTACGATTCGAAACGGTCGGATGGTCAACAAGCGGCTTTTGGAAGTGGCAGGGCGTGATGGAAAGGTTGCCATCGGATGTCCTGTGACGGAGCAAATTGGACAGCGCTCGAAAATCTGACAAATCGACCGATATTGAATCAAATGAATGGGATGCATGTAGATGGGTAAAATTTATCCGTCGGAAGGCTCTGTTCTAATGAATTCATAAGGTTATCGAAAAATAGGGCCGATAGTGGGGTGGATCAATTTTTGCCAACCCCCTTTTCGAGGGGGGTCCGTCATTTCGACCTTGCATCCCATTCAATTTTATTGTAATCCAGACCCCAGAGTCCGAACCATTGCCCCGCCTTGAGGGGATTGAGACCGGTTCGTTTTTGGTTTTTGAATTTCCTTCGATTGCGTCCGAACCATTGCCCCGCCTTGAGGGGATTGAGACTTGGCATTAGCTTCAGCCTCTTGCCTTTCAAGAATTTGTCCGAACCATTGCCCCGCCTTGAGGGGATTGAGACGATCAGTCTTGTCTCTTTGTTCGTTTTCATTGTTGTCCGAACCATTGCCCCGCCTTGAGGGGATTGAGACTGTTTTTTCTCGTTAATAATTACATAGATTTCCATCGTCCGAACCATTGCCCCGCCTTGAGGGGATTGAGACCTAATGCCTCGACAACAGTAACTTTCTTTTTCATAGTCCGAACCATTGCCCCGCCTTGAGGGGATTGAGACTCTCGGAATCCGATCTGAAGCGCAGGGCTGTAAATTTGTCCGAACCATTGCCCCGCCTTGAGGGGATTGAGACAGTCTGAGTGAGGGGTGAATAGGTCTATAAGGGTTAAGGTCCGAACCATTGCCCCGCCTTGAGGGGATTGAGACTAGTATGAGGGCGAAACGATGGCTGACCTGATGTAGGTCCGAACCATTGCCCCGCCTTGAGGGGATTGAGACTCCTTCGACTATAGAGGCGTATCTCTCATAGGTATTGTCCGAACCATTGCCCCGCCTTGAGGGGATTGAGACAATGTAGAGGGCATTTTTCAATAAAGAATCTGTTAAGTCCGAACCATTGCCCCGCCTTGAGGGGATTGAGACCTTCCTCTCCCCTCCTCTCCAATCCATTAACCGTTCCAGTCCGGTCCGAACCATTGCCCCGCCTTGAGGGGATTGAGACGTGGGAGACAGGGAAGCTGAGCAACCGCGAAAACGCGTCCGAACCATTGCCCCGCCTTGAGGGGATTGAGACGTACCGTTTTAATGCCTCGATAGAGGCAAAAAAACGGTCCGAACCATTGCCCCGCCTTGAGGGGATTGAGACCAAAGGTTTCGATTCAGCGTGTTCGACATCTTTTGAGTCCGAACCATTGCCCCGCCTTGAGGGGATTGAGACCGCCTCGCTGGGCAACTTCTTATTCACCTCCTTTCTGTCCGAACCATTGCCCCGCCTTGAGGGGATTGAGACTTATCTTCCACTGGCTCAAGAACAACCTCCTCACCTGTCCGAACCATTGCCCCGCCTTGAGGGGATTGAGACGAACGTGGTGGTTGAGGGTGAGCAGATCGCTCGATCCGTCCGAACCATTGCCCCGCCTTGAGGGGATTGAGACAATTCTATTTCGATACCAATATACAAACTGTCTAGGTCCGAACCATTGCCCCGCCTTGAGGGGATTGAGACTGACACCCGGCCATTTCTTTCCATTCAGTTGACCGAAAACGTCCGAACCATTGCCCCGCCTTGAGGGGATTGAGACGCCAAAAACAAAAAACTAATTCCTTTTTTCATTTTGTCCGAACCATTGCCCCGCCTTGAGGGGATTGAGACAAACCAGTAAAATAATTTTCTGCACTGGGAATTTTTGTCCGAACCATTGCCCCGCCTTGAGGGGATTGAGACTGCTGAAAGACATGAACGGGTGGCAATGGTTTTTTGTCCGAACCATTGCCCCGCCTTGAGGGGATTGAGACTTAGATTTGGTATCCGGTTTCGGTGTTTCCTCTTTTGTCCGAACCATTGCCCCGCCTTGAGGGGATTGAGACGCTGTTTTGAAATATCATCTGTCGAAGTCGAAGTTGAGTCCGAACCATTGCCCCGCCTTGAGGGGATTGAGACATCTTAAAGTCTCCTTCGAGCTTCATCCGTTCACCTGTCCGAACCATTGCCCCGCCTTGAGGGGATTGAGACTTGAGTTCTTTGTAGAGTACGCGAGCGGTAACGTATGTCCGAACCATTGCCCCGCCTTGAGGGGATTGAGACCACAACCATCTCTTCTAACAGCTTCAAGACAGATTTGTCCGAACCATTGCCCCGCCTTGAGGGGATTGAGACTTATATAAACAACTTTACAACGGCCTCCTCAATTTGTCCGAACCATTGCCCCGCCTTGAGGGGATTGAGACTAGTCTAGTTTATAAACGAGTCTTCCTCGTTTGTCGGTCCGAACCATTGCCCCGCCTTGAGGGGATTGAGACTTTGTCTTCAGGCACATCTTGGATCAGAGATGCATTGGTCCGAACCATTGCCCCGCCTTGAGGGGATTGAGACTTTGCTGTTCGTATGCCACCATGAAATTCGATAGGGTCCGAACCATTGCCCCGCCTTGAGGGGATTGAGACAGGGTGTCTGAACTACTCGTGTGGACCCACGATGGTGTCCGAACCATTGCCCCGCCTTGAGGGGATTGAGACGCCCCCGGAAAGTCTTATTACACCGTTTTCAAGATTGGTCCGAACCATTGCCCCGCCTTGAGGGGATTGAGACATATCTTCCACATCCACCGCAATAAACAAAATTGTCGTCCGAACCATTGCCCCGCCTTGAGGGGATTGAGACGATAGACTTCAACAAAAGATTAATTAATAACCGTAGGTCCGAACCATTGCCCCGCCTTGAGGGGATTGAGACGATCGAAGTCGTCCGGCCAGTCAGGATCTTTTTTGAGTCCGAACCATTGCCCCGCCTTGAGGGGATTGAGACTTCTCTGTTCCCTGCGGCGACTACCGTCCACCCATGTCCGAACCATTGCCCCGCCTTGAGGGGATTGAGACGTCTTGGATCAAGTTTATGATCCAAGACTTGGAAAAGTCCGAACCATTGCCCCGCCTTGAGGGGATTGAGACAAAGAAAGACTCATTTGAGGGGCTTTCCCAATAAGAGTTTGATAAGTTGAAATCGGACACCATATTTAAGAGTAGTTTCATGACAGGAGGTGTCCCTATGAAACAGATTCCGGATGCGAAGTACAGTAAAGAGTTTCGAGTTGAAGCGGTCCGATTGGTAACAGAACAGGGATTATCGGCAGCAGAAACGGCAAATCGTTTAATGATTCCCAAATCCACGCTTGAAAATTGGATCAGAGCATTCAAGGCGGGAAAATTGGAGAAAATAGGCGCTTCCCAGAAACCGCTTACGGAAATCGAGATTGAATTAGCCAGAACCAAAAAGGAAATCTCCATTCTTCGGATGGAGAACGAAATCCTAAAAAAAGCGGCAGCGTAATTTGCGAAGGAGTCGCTGCAAGGTACGCGCTGATCGAAACGATGCGACTCCAGTATCCAATACCGACATTGTGCCGGCTGTTTGGAGTGTCGAGAAGCGGGTTTTATGATTGGAAGAATCGACAACCGAGTCAAAGGAGCCAGCAGGAAGCCAGGCTTGAGGTTGAAATCCTTGCCGCTCATAAACGAACGCGACAGAGCTATGGAGCCGAAAGACTTCAAGAAGACCTGGCAGCGCACGGAGTGCAGGTGGGAGTTCACCGGATTAAAAGAATCCGTAAAAAGCTTGGCCTTCGTTGCAAACAGAAACGCAAGTTCAAGGCTACGACCAATTCGAATCACGCCCTTGAGGTGGCTGATAATCTCTTGAACCAGGATTTTCGTATCGATCGTCCATCTGCGGTTTGGTTGAGCGACATCACCTATATATACACAAATAAGGGATGGCTGTATCTGGCAGCACATCGAGATATGTATACCGGAGAGATCGTTGGTTACGCGATGGGAAGTCGCCTGACGATGGTATTGGTCATGGAATCTCTTAGACGGGCATATCACAACAAGAAACTTTCAAAGGGTTTGATCCATCATAGTGATCGTGGCAGCCAGTATTGTTCGAAAGAATATAGGAGCATTCTGGAACGTCTTGAAACGAAGTCCTCTATGAGTGTGAAGGGTAATTGCTATGACAATGCCCCGTGATCTGTTTTGAAGATGGAGTTGGTATTTCATAGGCATTTCACTACACGCCAACAGGCAATACGTGAAATAACAGAGTTTATCGAAGTGTTCTACAACCGCCAGTGGATTCAGCAACGGCTTGGCTAACTTTCACCAGCGGCCTTTGAGCGTCAGTATTATGAAATCAAAAAGGCAGCATAATGGTTTGATGTCCGGTATTGTCAACCGATTCCACGTTTTCTCGGAACAATAGCGTTGGTTGTTTACACGAGGATTGGACCGAACGATCTTTCCACAGCACTGGCATCGAATGGTTCCCATGGTCTCTTCTCCTTTGTTGGGGAAACCATATCCGAAGAAAAGATCCCATGGAAGGAAGATGCCTACGGAAATCGGGAAACATGCATCCGGGAAGAAAAAGGAATTTGCTATCGCAAATTGGGGAAGAAGATGGTGGGAAGAAAATGGATGATTTTTGGCTCCTTTTTCACCGGAAGAAATGGCGCCAATTCAGACCGGAAATAACAAACGTCAACTGCCGCGAAGCGGCTTGCTTGAACAACGGCTCTTACAGCGGACGGCGGGTATGCATCCCGAATTGGGTCGGTTCCTTCAGCTTTGGACTGCGCTCGGAGTTTGCTCTGTCTTGCCTTCCCAAAGCTAACCCACCCCATTCGCGCTGCATTCTCAAGGAGATTGCAAAATGTCAGAAGAAAGCCCTTTGAATTCAAAAGATTATGGCAAGAATAGGGATCCAAATATGACTGGAAAGACCGAATTGGTAAAAAGAACAACTCTTTTGATGCTTCTGGCCATACTGCTTTTTGGTGTATACCTTGCAAAGAACAGTCTGATCGGTGCTATCGAAAACAAATTCGATATTATGGCTAAATCTATAGCTGTCGTTGTCAACAACAGTGGCAACATCAGCAGGGAACTCGAAAAGAACGTCGAGGCCACCACTTCGGCGAAAAACGACATTTTACGGGCATTGGCCAAGGATGCTGCGCCCTCTGGCAATTCCGCTGATGTTGGGGCAAAGCAGGCAGCAGCCGGGGAACGGGCGCTCTATTTGGGGAAGAAAGAACTTGAAAGTGGTCAAATAGACAAGGCGTTGCTCTATTTTATTAATGGAGTGAACCACGACCCAGGCCGAATAGAATTGGTTATGAATGTTGCCGAAACGGCGCTAAAGTCCGGATCTCATGAACTTGTCGAACGCGCATTGGGAATCTTGGAACTCGCGACCATGCAAGTCGCGCCCGATGATATCTCGGTTGTGCTTGACAGGATTTCGGCACTCCGAGCCAAGATTGCCCCACCACCGATTCCGAAGATGTCGTTAGACGATGCGGAGAAGTATGTTCAGAAACTTTACGAAATGTATGCCCCTGACACGGTATGGACTGATGGTGCGAAAGTGGCTAGTGGCTTGTCGGAGATCGAGTTCTTCCAGCAGATCATAGATGCTTCGCGGGCGCCAGCTAAGGATGATAGCTACTTGGGTGTAATGGGTAAATCTGCCCAGTTGGCAACAAGCCTCCAGCACATCGAAAGAAATCTGCCCCTGTACAACCATGTCATGGTTTGCTTGGCACAAATGCAGGCTATTGTGGAGGCTGATGTTCCGGATGTGGCACTATTCTCCTCTTTAAGCGCATCATCCCAAGGAGTTCTTGCACAGATTTGGGGAGGAATGGCTGAGCTTCCGAGTGAGATGCAGAGGAAGTTGCAGTTGCTTCCTTCCCAGATGAGAGCAATCGAGGAGAAGCTGCAAGAAAAGATATCGGCTGCTTCTTATGACCAAGCGGTCGCACTCCTCCATAAGGCAGAAGCAGATGTAAGTGGCGACTTTACAGCTCGTATCAAACGAATCACAGAGGCATTGGAAAAGGCCACCTATGAGGCTGACGCGATTACATCTGGCAAACTTAGGCTTCAATTGTTCAAGAGGATTAGAGAGACACGCAATTTATTGGAGTTAATTGAACTCAACCGAAGGACGGCCTATCAGAAATGGGCATTAAAGTGTGTCAATGGCTTTATGTCGGACTGGAACAACAATTTGCACGTAAGTTCTGATGAAGCGGAGAAATTCTTTGTGAGACACGAGATTGCAAAGATAGACGAAAACCTTATCGTGCCAGAGGTTAATCGGATTCTTAATCACGTGATATCCTGTTTGATTGGGAAACTGAACGCCAAAGATGGTGCAAGAATCGAGTATCTAATGGCTGCAACGGAAAAAAAACGACTGGAGAACTTCTAATGATAAGTAGGTTTCTCGGGGTATTCGTGACTTTTTGGGTTTTGTTGGGTTGTCAACAGGTACTCGCCCAGTCATACATTGCTGATGAGGCCGTCGCCGGGGCCATCTATGGGGTGATGGGTAGTTCCCTATCTCATGCTGAAGAAGCGGTATGCCGTTCGATAGTTAACTACAGCCATGTGCGCGGAGCTTTCGGTGAAGCGGTAATGGACCGCATCGTACTGGGGTCTCATCGTGGGGGGGGATGGCAGACGATCAACTTGTCCCCAACACCTCAAGGCATTGACGGGATTTATATCAAACGGGATCCCTCTGGCAATCCACGTGCCCTACTTGTGGGAGAGGCTAAGTTTGGGACAGGCCGTTTGAGTATGACCAGAGATGGTCTTCAGTTAAGCCCTGGGTGGACATCCAATCGTCTGTCCCAAGAGGCATCTCGTTACCAGAAAGCAGGTAGTAGTGTATCAGTAGCGTTGCGGGCACGCCCCAAGGGGTTGGGAGAAAACCCCGATGTCGTGAAAGTCCGGTTGCCTGACGGGCGTTCTGGTTACTTGTGGCGGGATAACAACAAGTCGAATTGGTGGGCTTACGACGGTCCCGAAGGCACATTGAAGGATGCACAAAGATTAGCAATGCGAGATGGTCGTTATCTGCAAGCAGCAGCTGAGGGGAAGATCAGCTATCGCCAAAGGGTATTTAAGATTGATGTTACTCGCGATACGATCAGTGTAAAAATGCATGACGCCAAACCCAGTTTGCCGGCTAATGTCACCCCCCTCTGTGCCAATATGAGTTGGACAGATTGATCAAGAAAATTTAGAGTAGAGGGCGAAAGGAGGGATACGGATATGAGCACGAATAACTCAACCCCACCTGCCCCCAATATGTGCGCCCTGGAGAT
>JBFMBE010000026.1:0-29542 GCA_040755275.1 Thermodesulfobacteriota bacterium
TCCAAGTTTGGCTATCCGCCCGATCCTACGAGATCGGGCGGCTGAGTTTTTTCGCAGCATCGAAAAAGGTTCCCCAGTCACCCCGCGACTCGACAGAGACTTCCTGACTTTTTGCGAGGCCATCAAACTGTGACTGCCCGGCTGTTTGCGATCTCATCAAAAATGGATGGAAGGTTGGGAGGATGAAACCGAGGGCCCCATTCGGCAGCAAGGGCGTCGAATTGTTCCCTCACCGTTTCATACCCCATGCGCCGCATCATGGCAACGGGCCCTTCCTTCATTTGCAGCACTTCCTGAACGCCGATATCGACGGCTTCCGGCGTCACTACACCCAGATGAAGCACCCAAAGCGCTCCATTCAACACGGCATACAACAGACGCTTGACGATGGCAGCATCCTCTATCCTTCGATGAATTCCCTTGGGAAACCTCGTTGTATCCAAATAATACATGGGATCGTCATCGATTGCCTTGCCTCCCTGATAGAGGTAGATTCCTTTTCCGGCCGCCCTTCCCATACGCCCATCCCGTAAGACCTTTGTTAACAACGGGGGACAATGATACCCGGGCCGCGCCCCGACTTCCGGATGAGCTTCCCCCGTTCGTCCATCGGCATCGGAATGGAAACGGATCGGACAGACGGAATATACTGGGGGAGCTGATCTCACGCCCGTTAGAAATAGCTCGATTCCAATGGTATCGATGGACTCGATCGGACCGACGTAGAAATACTGCTTTGCCGCCTGATCCACCCCAGAGGGAAGCGCAAGCCCTTCTTCAATCAGATATACGGCTTCCGCGTAGTAATGAACCAGAATGCCGTTGATGACGGAACCGGGCCCATCTGCCACCCGAATCGGAGTTCTTCCCAGACTTCGGGCAAATGGAAACAAGGCTTCAACAAGCTCCGCAGAAGTCGATCGGCCGGTGACAATTTCAACCAGAGGAATCAGGACGGTAGGATGGAAGAGATGAAAACCGCAAAACCGCTCGTTGCAGCGAAGGACCTCAGCCATGGCATCGATGGATAGGGAAGACGTATTGGTAAGGATCCATGCGGAGGAGGAAACGACATTTTCGATCTCCCGAAAAATGCGCTTCTTCGATTCCAGATCTTCGGTCATGCTTTCCATGACGACATCCACGGCCTGAAGGGAATTCAAAGAGGCCGAAAAACGGATCGATGTCTTCATGGCTTCGATCTTTTCGGAAATTTGATCCGGAGAGTGCCCCGCCCTTTTCCAAGCGTTGGCTGTTTTTTTCAGGAACTGGGCCTCATGTTCCTTGGCACTGTCTTCTGTACGACAAATCACCGTCACATGATGTCCACCCTGCACCAGCAGATGAAACAGCGACTTTCCCATTTTCCCGTAACCGATCAATCCAACTCGCATCGATCTATATTCTCCTTGGATCACCCCCCTCCCTAGGGATTTTCGGATGGACTGGCTTTCGTTTTCAGGGCACAACGAACATCCGAAAAACAGGGAGGATTGAACTCATTTCTTTCGAGAATGCTTCGAGGCATCCTTGGCGGTAAAGATTTCCTTCGCCTTCGTCCCGGATGGAGCCTTCAAGATGAGTTCCCGAAAGGCATCGGAATGAATCGCCCGATGTTGGGCCGCCAGAAATCCTCCGATAAAATCTTCATATTCCGATGCATAGGATTCCAACAGAAGGCGCCTCGCCAACTCCAGAACCTCCTGATGCAGCGGCAACAGTTTGTTGATTTTTTGCTGAAGCATTTCTTCGAGCTCGACCGGGTCATATACTTGATCCAGGATCCCCCAGGAGAGAGCTTCTTCCGCCTTGAACCTTTTCCCGGTCAACACGATATTTTTGGCACGCCCCAGTCCGACGTATTTTGCGAGACGAAACGTCGCCATTCCCGGCAGAAACCCCAGCTTGACCTCCGGCAATTGGAAAACCGCCTTTCTTTCCGCGATCCGAGCATCACAGAGCAGTACGAGTTGAAGACCGCCTCCGATGCATTCCCCTTCAACAACTGCAATGGTATACTTGTTGAGCCGCTCGATCTGACGGCACATTTTCTCCCAATGCTGAAGACCGTAAATATCCGGTGGCTTGTCCAGCGAAAAATCACACAAATCAATTCCTCTACTGAAAATCCCTTCACTTCCTCGAAGCACCATCACGGATACATCGTTTGCATCCGTCAGAACATCCACCACATCCTTTAGATCATACACCATCTGCATGTTGATGGCGTTTTCTTTTTCAGGCCGATGAAGCCGAACGGTAACGACGTTGCCTTCCTGAGTGACCCTGAGTGTCTTGTAATTTTTCATGTTCATCTCCTCTACCATTGCAGCAGGGCGGTTTCAATGGATGTTCCCGGCCCCATGGTAATCATCACCGCTTGATCCGCTTCCTGAAAAGAGGTTTCCTCGAGCAATTCTTTGTATGAAAAAAGGAAGGATGCTGACGACAGATTGCCGAAATTCTTCAATACGTGGATCGTATGACGCAAATCATGTCGGGTGAGTCCAAGATTGTATGCGATGGCATCGATAACCTTCTTTCCTCCGGAATGAACAAGCCAGTGCTGGATATGGCGCTTTTTGATCTGGTGCCTTCCCAGAAGTCTGCTGATGGGTTTGAGTACATTCATACCGATGACATAGGGAATATCTCGATCCAGATAAAAGGACAGCTTGTTGTCTTCCAGACCGAAGCGCATCGCGTCGATGGCATCCGGTATGATATGGGGTTCGAAGTCCAGCACCCGAGGCCCATCCTGCCATGTCAGCCGGGAATCGCGACAAACCACGATGGCTGCAGCCCCGTCCCCAAACAACGAATTCACAACCGCCGTATTGATATTCTTGTTGTATACATACGCCGCAGAACAGATTTCGATGCACACCAGCAGAGCATACTTTCCGGGGTTCGCATTCGCAAAATCGGTCACTGCTTGCAGCCCGTTGATCCCTGCATTGCAACCCATCCCTAGGATATCGGCCCTGCGCACATTTTCCCGGAATCCCATATGTTTGATAATATGGGCCGTTATGCCAGGACATAGAAATCCAGTTGAGCTCAGACAGCATATAAAATCGATATCGTACGGGGCCAATCCAAGCGGTTCCAGGCACTCGCTGATGGCCTGGGAACCGATCTCCAGGCTTCCCCGAAGATGTTTTTGGATCAGCTCTTCATTGGTTTCCTCCGGCATCATGCCATTGACGGGTTCTGGAAGGTATAGATGGCGGGTGGAGATATGACCTCCGAGGAATATGGATCGAATCTTCCAGTCTGTTTCCTTGTAATACTCCAGCAGTTCTTCCTGAGTATACTTGTCTGGAGGATTGGCCGTTCCTACCGACAGGATCCGTGGTGCTTCAACCGGTATGGATTTCAGAGACGGACATGTGGGTGTCATGGTGAATCACCTGTTTTGTTGTTGAACCGCTCCCATCTGAGATGGTAAAGAAGTGCCTGTATAACCGTTTCCAGATCCTGGCCTTCCACAAATCGTGAAGAAGCATTCAGCGCCTTCTTCGCCAAGCGCAAGGCAAGCGGATCCAGTCTGCAAATTCGTTCGACCCATCGCTCCACTTCCATTTCGAGCTTCTCGGCAGAGACCACCTGATTGATCAATCCATAGGCCAATGCATCCGAAGCCTGCCATGTCACTCCGCCCAGGATCAATTCTTTCGCCCGGGTGATTCCCACCGTTTTGGGGAGCCGATGGGTACCGCCTGCAGCAGGAATCAACCCAAGGCTGGGCTCCGGAAACGCAAAAAAAGCGTTTTCAGATGCAATCCGAAGATCACATGCCAGCGCAAGTTCCAATCCCCCTCCCACAGCCGCACCGTTAATTGCAGCCAGCGTAACGAAAGGCGCCTCCGCAATACGGGAAAACATTCGTGCGCTGAACAAATTCAGAGCATGGCGGTAATCGGATCTGGAAATCTCCACACGATCGGCTCCGGCACAGAAAGCCCGGTTGCCCGTTCCCTGAATGACAACCACCCGCACCGCCGGATCACCTTCCATTTCATCCAAGCATCGCCCCAGTTCTCCCAACATGGCCCGGGTGTAGCTATTCGACTTTCTGGGACGATCCAACCGGATATACCCTACCTTACCCGCTCTTCGGCAATGCACCGTTCCGCCGTGTACAGATCCGTGTTCCCTGTCAGTCGTTGATGGGGTCATGATGTTAAGCCGGAAATTCAGGATGTTGGGGGATCGATCTGCTGCTGTTGACCTTCTGTTGATACCGTAGACAACAGCTTTTCGAACCGTTTTGGATGAAAGACACGCAGAGATCCTGCCGTCATCTTGATCATCTTCGACAGATTCTCACAGAATCCGCATTCGATAAAATGATGGACGCCTTCTTTCAGAAGGACTTCGACCGTTCGTTTCCAATTGAGAGGACGAGTCACATTGGTGGAGGCTTCTTCACGTACATCAGCGGCTGTTGTCAAAATCTTCTGATCCGTACAGGCCACGATAGGACACACCGGATCTTGAAGAGGGAGTGTATCCACAAATGATCGAATCATCGGCTCCGCATCTTTCATCAAACGCGAATGATACGGCAATTCCACAGGAATGCGCTTACAATGAATGGCACCGTCTTTCCTGGCCATTTCGAACAGCGGATCGAATTCCGACGTTTTTCCGGAGAGAATGATCAAATGATCTGTGAGCTCATCCGAAATCTGCACCTCGCTGCAGCATGCGTGTAGAAGGCGTTCCACCCTCGAACGCGGCAGCCCGACAATCGTCCCCATGCCATACCCCTTCAGGTGTCTCGCGACCAACTGGGCCGTTTGGCATACATGATTCATGAGTGCAAAGCCATCCTGTAGAGAAAGACATCCGGCTGCATAGAGGGAGGAAAATAGCCCCATGCTGTAGGGAGCGATCCAGCCCAAGACGAGCTGCTGACGTTTCAGATAATCCACGAGGGTGCAGCTACTGACGTAACATAGATGATGCTTTTGCTCATCCGTCATCTTTTCATAGTCGTCACGGGAAGCATAAGCCGCCCGAAAGATTTCTACATCCGGAATACACACATCCGGAAGGATTCGAAGATTTTTCTCCAAAAGTTCTACATATCCCGCCAACTTTCGAATATCGTAGCTTGGATATTTCATTTCGAAAGCAGGGAAAACGGCGCAAAGCAACGGATTCACCAAAAAGGCTCCTTCAGCAACGGGTAAGTTCGCAGGTATGTCCGAACTGATGTCTGAAAGCTCTCCTTTGGGTTTCGGTTACGCATACCGACCCAACACGAGCGTTGAATTGACCCCACCGAATCCAAAAGAATTGGAGAGGGCGATATTCACTGTCTTCAATTTCGGCTGATGAGGAACGTAATCGAGATCCAGTTCCGGGTCGGGGACATAATTGATAGTCGGATGAATGACACCTTGGGCCATCGTGAGAAAACACACGATGGCTTCAATTGCCCCGGCTGCAGCCGCCGTATGACCGATCATCGACTTGGTGGAAGATATCGGTATTGCATAGGCATGATCTCCAAAAACTTCCTTGATGGCCATGGTTTCATAGCGATCGTTGAATGGAGTCGAAGTCCCATGGGCGTTGATATAGTCCACTTTCTGCGGTTCAAGGCGTGCATCTTTCAAGGCAAGCCGCATCGTATGGGCCATTCCAGTTCCGTCCTTTGCAGGCGCCATGATATTGTAGGTCTCGCTGGTCAGCGCATAGCCGATGACTTCACCCCAAATCCTGGCCTGTCTGCGATGAGCGGAGGTTTCAGACTCCAAGATCAGCACTCCGGCTCCTTCCCCGATCACAAACCCGTCTCGATTCCGAGAAAACGGTTTGCTGGCTGTCTTTGGATCGCGATTGGCCGTTGAAAGGGCCTGAAGCTCGGAAAAACCTGCAACATGTTCCGGATTGACGATAGAACTCGCCCCCCCTGTCAGCACCACGTCGGCTTTCCCCGTTCGAATGAGGTCATAGGCGTGGGCGATCGCAAAAGCACTGGAAGCGCATGCGGCAGATACCGTATAGTTTGGACCCGAAAGTCGATAATCTATGGCTACCCAGGCACTCATTGCATGGGGCATGGTTTTCAACACCCAAAACTTCTGGTCTTCGATGATGGAATGCCCTGTATCTACCGCTCCCATGATGACAGCACAACGGTCTCGATCCACTGTCTCGAAATCCAGGCCACTATTGGCCACAGCCATCCGGGAACATACGTAGCACAAGGTTGTCGCCCTGGCCATCTGTTTTGCGCGCCTAGCCTTGACAAAATTTCGGGCATAAGAAACGAATTCTTCGGGAACCTCTGCAGCAATCCGGACGTCATATCCCGACGCATCGAAGCGGCGAATCTCCTGAACCCCGCTTCGCCCTTCCAGAAGGCCCTTCCAGGTAGCTTGCCAATCCAGGCCCAACGCCGTGATCAACTCAAAACCGGTGACGACAACTCGTTGCTCCATGCCAATCTGCATCTTTCACGGAACCAATCAACCAAAGGGTTCAACAGGCGTCCAGGATGAATCCCGCATGCATCCACTTGCTGGATTCGGTCACGAAACTCACAAGACGATCTCCAGGACGCGTTCCAACTTCCTTGATATAGTCATCCAGCGCAATGACGACAGCCGGCGCCCCAGGATACCCACGATGGGCCAGTTTCGTATAGAATTTCAATTCGGGAAAATCATGGTCTTTTCGAAGACCGTTGACGAGCAAATCCATCATGTGTTTGGTGGGAATGTTGGCGAAAAAGCAGGTGATATCCCGAACATTTAGACCAGTCTTTTCCAACATGGTATTGAAGCCCTGTTTGAACAATTTGGGGGCAAGTTCCGAAACCGTTGAAATATCCTGCTCCAGATGATGCAAGCCCTTTTCATAGACCTCGAGAAAATTCGAATTCAAGGCACCTGCCACCATGCGCATACTGGGTTTGATCCCAAGACCCACCGACTCCAGATAGGTTTCCGTGACTTTCAGGTTCAGCTCGGTACCCGGATCCGCCGAAAGCACCAATGCTCCGGCCCCATCACTCAAGAACCATCTCAAGATCACCTGTTCGACGGTGACGGCTTTCTGATTGAAATAGGGCGCCCGCAGAAAAGCAGAAGACATCTGGGACGTGACCACCAAGGCGTTGTTGTACCTTCCCAAACGGATCGCATCCGCCGCAACCTGAAGTGCCTTGTAAATGGCCGTGCAATTGGAATGGATGCTCATTTCCGCACAGTATGGTATTCCGAGAGCATCCTGAACAAGCACACTGCTCGGCGGACACATCATATCGTAGAGAATGCCGGCATATACAATCAACTCCACATTCCGAGGCTCGATTCGAGCCTGTTTGAGGGCCTGACGGGCCGATTTTTCACACATACTCACGTTGGATTCGTTACTTTGCCCCGTATCTGGATCAATTGCATAATGGCTGTATTCAACCCCGAGCATTTCCTTCAACACGCCGTTCAATCGTTCGATTCGTCTGGCCAGTTTTTGGGAAACCCCCGTCAATTTTCCAAGAACGTGTTCAATTTTCTCAAACGGAACTGGATCACCAGGTGAATAGGAACCAATCCCGGTAATATAAGCAGGCCTTTGGCTCATGAACAGAATTCCTTCAAATTATCGTTGATGTTCTTTACGCGCTATGGAAGGACGACTCAAGATGTGGGCACCTGCATCCACCGGTAGAATACATCCTGTAATCGCATTGGACAGAGAAGAAGCGAGGAAAACAGCGGTATGGGCAACCTCTTCCACCAGAACGTTGCGCAACAAAGGTGCATGTTCCACCATCGTTTTCAATCCTGTTTCAAATCCTGCAACTGCCAAAGCAGAGATCGTCCGCACAGGACCCGGGGAAATCGCATTGACACGAATCTTTTCTGGACCGAGATCGTATGCCAGATATCGGACCGAGCATTCCAATGCGGCCTTGGCAATTCCCATAATGTTGTACCCTGGAACAACTTCCCGCCCTCCGGCAAAGGTAAGCGTCATGGCACTTGCCCCTTCTGAGGCCCTCATCAGGTCCCTCGCTGCACGCACACACGCCACGAAGCTATAGGCGCTGATCTCGAGAGCTTCAGTCCATGCTTCCCTCGTAACCCCGATGAATTCACCTCCGAGGTACTGCAAATCCGCATACGCAATAGAATGAACCAGAATGTCCAGCCGCCCTTGGAAGAAATCCCCGGTTCTCTGAAAAAGCCTATGAACTTCATCGTCTTTCCGAACGTCACATACAAGGACCTGATTGCATCCGATCTCCCTGCCGAGCTTTTCCACCCGTTTTCGAGCACTTTCCACACAACCAAGGGCTACATGTGCACCCTGGTCATGCATGGCTCGGGCAATTGCCCATGCCAGGCTCATTTTGTTGGCGACACCAATGACCAGAGCATTTTTCCCTTCAATCAGGCCCATCCCACCTTCCTCCATATATTGATTCCTTGAACAAGCAGAACTATTTTGTCAGGACAATCGAACAATTATGTCCTCCGAAACCGAAGGCGTTCACCATCGCTGCATGCAACCCCTCTGCACAAACCATGTGGTTCGGGACATAGTTGAGATCACAGTCCGGATCCGGATGCTCGTAATTGATGGTGGGTGGAACACAGCCTGTGTAAAGTGCCATGGCAGCAACGGACACCGCAATAGCCCCAGAAGCGCCGACCGTGTGTCCGGTCATGGATTTCACGGCCGGAACCAATAACCGATAGGCATGCTCCCCAAATACTTCCTTGATGGCCTGGGTCTCATAATAATCGTTGATGATGGTTGCTGTACCGTTTGCACATATCAGACCGACCTTTTCCTTTGGGATACCCGCCTGTGACAGAGCAGCATCCATCGCCCTGGCCATCGCCTTGCCATGTGGGGCCGGAAGAAAGATGTTGTAGGCCTCCGACACGGTTCCGTATCCTTCGATGAAGGCATAGACTCGGCCGTTTCTCGCACGAACATGCTCTTCGGATTCCAGAATCAGGCAACACCCCCCATCGGCCGGTACGAAGCCGGTACGCTTGAAATCAAAAGGACGCATGGCTTTCGGATGATTATCCCGACTCAGCACCTGCAGAAAATTGCCTCGAAGAATGGTATTCTCCGTTAGAAGCGTATCGACCCCACCGACCAAGGCGACATCCGATGCTCCCCAACGGATCAGATCACAACCATTGGCAACGGCATAGGATCCTGAGGCACATGCAGCAGAAAGGGTGTAGCTGGGCCCTTGCAAATGATATTTCATCGTGACCCATGAGGAGATAGCATTCACCATTTCCCGGATGATCTTGAATTTTTCCCCTCCCGGCTCAGGCATGTCCTGTGGACTTCGGATGCTGGATCCGCTGCTTCCCATGACGACAGCACATCGATGCGATTTTAGCTCATCAGCCACAATTCCGCTATCCTGCATCGCTTCTTCTGCAGCCTTGAGCATGATCCGTGATGTCCGAACCGTCTGCTTGAACAAGCGTTTGGGCAGGTTGTTTCGCTCCCAGTGATAAAAATCTTCCGGAAGTTCCCCTCCGAACTGTGTCTGACAGGAAGAGGGATCAAACTTGGTGATTCGGCGGACACCCGATTTCCCCTTCAGCATGGCATCCCACGTTTGCCGGGTATTCATGCCAAGGGGTGTCACCATCCCGATGCCTGTAATGGCGACCCTTCGATGGCCACCGTAATGAGAATCCTGATGCCTCACAAAAGGGTCTCCTTATTCCGCTTCCACCAGTTCTTCGCCTTTTTCGATCACTTCGCACAATACGTCTACGGCTTCACCGATGTTCGAAATCGCCTTTCGCAACATAACCTGCCCAATGGTCCGTACCTCTACCTGAATGCCGTATTTCGCACGCAGCTCCTCCACGATTTCGAGAAAGATTACCGAATCTCCACCCAGGTCATTCACGACATCGGTGGCTTCCGTAATCTGTTCTGGATCCACCTCCAGCTCGTCCGCGAGAAACTGCCGAATATCTTCAAAAATCTGTTGGCGTTCTTCCTTGCTTACCACCCTTCCCATAAACATGCCTCCCTTTCTTCATGATTCATAATGATGCGACGAACTGCTTTCGGCAGGAAATCATCCCTCCGCGAATATCGACGAAACCGTAAAACATGGCCAAATTTCCCTTGAATGCCCGATCTTAATTAGGAGGGCGGTCAAGAGAGAGTGCCTGGTATCTTACGAGTTTATCATTCTTTTTGTTCCGGTTTCCTAACAATGGTAGATGACGACAACAGTCGGAGGAACCCTTCGCTTGCCTGATCGATCCAAACGGGTTCTTGCTGAGGCCTGGACGAGATGATAAGGGACAATGTCTCTTCGATGGCCTGTTGCGGCACCGAAAGAATGGTCCGTATCAACAGGTTGACCCTTTCCATCAGCGCTTTTCGAGGAAACACCCGATGGACAAGCCCCATTTCCAAAGCCTTTTCAGCACTCACCAGGTCACCCAGAAGAATCATCTCCAGCGCTTTGGCTTCTCCAATGACCCGTATCAAACGATGAATCCCTCCAAGCCCGGGCAGCAACCCCAGACCCAGCTCGGGCAGCCCCAGAAACGCATTGTCCGCAGCAAATCGCAGGTGGCACGCGAGGGCAAGTTCGAGACCTCCACCAAAGCACGCACCCTCGATGGCTGAAATCACGGGTTTCGTCATTCTCGACATTTCCAGAAACACCCGGTTGGCAGAATGCAGAAGATCCGTATGCAATTCCTTCGAAAGCAGGCTTACTTCTTCCAGATTTGCCCCTTTGGAAAAATTGCGTCCCTTTCCTCTAATCAGGACGGCTCGCACGTTTGAAGAACGGATCACATCGAGACATTCGGAAATATCCTGGAGAACCTGAAGAGAGAGGCAATTATTGGGAGGGTCGTTGATTTCGAGAAGCAGGATGCCGTGTTCAAGAGATAAGCATAACCGCCTGGTTTCCGGTAAATGCATGATCGTTTCCTTTGTCTAAACTGCGTCCTGCGGATTTCGCGCCAGAACGATGCTACAGTTATGCCCACCAAAACCGAAAGAATTCGAAATGGCGCATCGCAACCCCTCTACCGGCCTCGCCTGATTCGGAACGTAATCCAGATCGCACTCCGGATCCTTCACCTCCTGGTTGATGGTAGGGGGCAAAATCTGCCGTTGAAGGGTCAGTGCACATACGGCCACCTCGATGGCCCCTGCCGCACCGATGGAATGACCGATCATCGATTTGACGGAACTCACAGGGATCTGATAAGCCCTATTCCCAAAAACCATTTTGATCGCACGAGTCTCCGCCAGATCGTTATGATAAGTGGATGTCCCATGTGCATTGATATAGCCGACATTTTCCTTCGATATTCCGGCACGCTCGATCGCCAGATTCATCGTCGTAGCCATCCCAGCGCCGGTCATGTCCGGGGCAATGATATTGTGGGTTTCCGACGTCGCGGCATAACCGGTGATCACGGCATAGACCGTAGCCCTCCTGGAAACAGCGTCTTCATAAGGTTCCAACATCAGAGCACAAGCTCCCTCTGATATTACAAACCCGCTACGAAGTCCATCGAAAGGACGACTCGCTTTCTCCGGTTCTTCATTCCGTTCCGAGAGCGCCATCAACGCGTTGAACCCTTCGATCGTTTCTTCATACATCAGTGTGTCGACGCCTACAACCATACACAACCCACCCGTATGACGGACATAATCAAAGCCGAGCCCCACGGCGTGTGCCCCCGATGCACATGCCGTCGCCACATTGAAGGAGGGGCCCTGGAAGCCGAATTCAATGGTTAAACATGCCGAAAGAGCGTTCAGCATCCCATGCGATACAATCGGCACTTTTCTTCGACGTTTGGAATGCTGGTTTTCGACAAATGCGATCTCATCCCCATATGTAGATCCGCCGCATCCCGTAATCACGGCAACCTTTTCCCTGTCCAGAACTCCCAAATCCAGTCCGGCATCCTTCACTGCCTGTCTGGCCGCCAAAATGGTCGCCCTGGAAGCCATGGTACTCTGCCGAAGAATTTTGGGGTTGAACGAATCCTTCTCCATTTGAAAATACGCTTCCGGCAGCTCCCCTGCAATCTGCGTCTTGCATCCACTTGGGTCGAACCGTGTAATCCGACGGATTCCCGAACAGCCTTCCACCATGCGCTGCCAACAGGTGTCCGTATCTACTCCAAGACTACAAAGCATCCCGATTCCTGTAATGGCGACCTTTTGTTTTTGCAAGATCTCCTTGAGGTTCTCTGGATCAGACTTCATTGTGGGTATCCCCTGCACTTCAAAAGAACGATCAATGAATTGGTAACGGCCCTTTAAAGCCATGTCTCTCATTACTGAAAACGTCGATCCGACGAACGTTCATGACGACAACGAAACTCCCAACCATAAGCTGCCAGAATATCCTAAGACGCAAGGTATGATGCGCTCGCAAAAGGCCAGGCCCTCTGGATCGACCAGCAGGAAGGGGGGTGAATCTTTCTCAGCAGCGGAAAAACTCAGCAGCCCTCCTGCTGGATGCCCGGCTTTGAAAGAAAATCCATTGTCAGCGACTTTTTGCTAGGCCATCAAGGTATTATGTACAGTATCAAAGGGCGTTTGTTTGGGGCTATAGTTTTGGAAAATCAAGAGGTCACATTTATCTATTCTGATATTTGAAACAAATATTTTCAAGAAGAATTCTTTATCAGGAGGCTCTTTCTTAACGGGTTAACGATGAACTTCAGTACCATACCAATCGGGAAGGACAAAGCGATCAGGGTTCCCAATATGATCATGAAAAACGCAATGATCGGGAGACGTTTCCAATCCCCCGGCGGACCACAAGAGTGGATGGCACGCGCCCAAAACTGGAAAACGCGATATCCCACCCGTTCCTGTCGGACGAGATCGGGATCTATTGCTGCTGAATCATATCCTTCCAGGACAGGAAGCCCTTTGTCAATACTCCCATCCATCAAGCCATCCCGAATCAGTCTTCCAAACCTTTCGAGCCCGTCGATCTGAGCCTTCGGAACACCTGCGTCCGGGAATCTCCAGAACCCTTTCTTCTTACCCGCCCACAACCATCGAAGCGTTGTCACAAGCCCGGCCAAGGCTGGCGTATCGGGGATGACAGCGATATGACCCACCAAACGGCCACCATGATGATCGATCCATCGCTTGACCTGCTCCTGAGCCGTTACCCATTTGTCTCGAGCATTGACGATCGTTATGACGGGAACCCCTTGCATGATACGAGCGTCAGATGACTTTAAAAAACCGGTTATAGGAAGGGAAGGCGAAAGAAACCACACTGTATAGCACAACAGGATCAGATCATAGGTGGATCCCTTATTGATCTGGAAGGACTTCATTTCAGGAGCTACCATCAGGACACTTTCGGCAAGGACATCGAAAAACCTTAGGAAAGGCCAAGGAAAGGGATAAGGAATAAGCGGCTCCACGTTAACCAAATCAAGATTGATGTCAGGGTTATCTGAAAGAGGTTTGGTTAAAGATCGAGCTATTTCAAAGAGTTGCCCGCTCTGAGTATAATAAATTAAAAGGATATTCTTCAAAAATCACTCCCGAATCAAATCGGAAAAAGTCGAGAAACAGCCTATTCATCATTCCAGCGATACCGAAGAATACAGTAAATGATGAATAACCTTGGTGGAATGGGTAAAGAGAGAATCTCTCTAATACGCGAAGATTCTCTTCCGCTCTTCTGCACCTCTTCTAAGAAAAAGACCTCTTCTGAGCCGATCACTTCAGTTTGTGAATATCGCAATCCATGGTCAGGTTTTCGTTCAAGAATGCCCTCTTAAATAACCCATTACCCCTGTACTTTCTCATTATTCAATGGCAACATTTGGAAGAGAATAAGAGATCAATTCCGACACCGCGTCAAGGAATGAAGCAGAGACGGGGCCTACTCCCCACGCGAGATACCAGGTACGAGTCGCGTTCAGCATCCTAATCGGCTTTTTCATTCTGGCGATAGTCAGCTGCATCGATACATCCTGCTGAATCACATAGACATTTTCAAAAGTACCGGCAGGAACTTCGATGGACTCCATCAATTCCGACAACCGAGAATTGACCTCTATCATCACTCTAATGGCAACCGATCTTCCCTTCTCGGAGGTATAGCTTCCATTGAAATCCAGAATAAATGGCCAGGAAAATCCAACCTGCAAAAGGTCCATAGGAGGGAGGATCGCTCCGCTTTGCTCATTCAGTGTCAGCTTGACAATCGTACCATTTGGCAGAGGTATCAGGATATTGTTAAATTCTACAATCTTGATTCCATTGGATGCATTGCATTCAAGCAAAAATGGGTATGCTGTATCACCCAAAGCATGAGAGGAAATATTTACAATTGCTGTACTCTTTTCGGATCTGTTAACAACGGATTGAACGGATAACGTATATCCATCGTTTTCCGAATCAAGCCAATCTCCGCTGTATGTCCATTCCGCTTGGGGTTGAATTGGGAAAAGAGCATGATTACAGTAGTTGGTAGCTGCATGTACTTGGGTGAAACCGATCAGCATCAACCCGATACCCAAAAACACCATTTTGCTTTTCATAACAACCTCCTTAGCGTGTATGTAGAACGAAGAACTTGAAAAACTATGAACAACTCATTCTGTTCCACACCTGTTGTGTCATCCAACCGATTACTATCGGGAACCCAAATGTAACCAGGTATCGACACAAAGAAAGCCGCCATCCCAATAGAGGAATTTCGAAAATCAGCAGACGATTGATTCCGAGCAATGCCCAAGCACTGAGATAGGCCACTATAGGTCCTACGCTTACCCCGCTTTCGTATAGTGTCGCGACAATTGGAAACTGAACGAAAGGACCACCTGGTGTCAGCAAACCCGCCAACGTTCCGATACAAATCCCTCGAAAGCCTGCCTCCTTGCCCAACCATTTCATCATGACATCGGTTGGTATGAGCTTCGAGATGAGGGCTGCAGCGATAAAAGCAAGAACCATCGCTGGCAGGATTTGAAAGAACGCCTTCCCTCCATCTTTAACCCCTTCCAGAGGAAGCCTTGGATCCTTCCAGTAAGCAAATCCCGCCAGCCCGACAAGAATTGCAGCCATAATAAGCGCGGAGATAGTAATGGACTTCACGCGGAAGACCCTTTCTAAGAGCTACCAGGGGAATCGTTTCTTGCAGGTGCGGAGAAATATACCGCACCTGCCTATCAAACATCATTGATCATTGGGGCTTCTTTTGCCATCTTCCCTTCGCATTATTCACGACTCGGCCTTTGCCCTCCACGAGTTTCTGCTGCTCTTCAGGACTTAACGAATTCCAGAATTCCTTTCCAGTCTGATTTGCTTGGGTCGCACGCTGTTTGGCAACTTGCTCCATATGCTGCTGTTGTTCCGGACTGAGATCCTCCCATCGGTTCATGGCCTTTTCATGCCCTGCCTTTCCCTTCTCTTTGATCTCAGACTGCGTCAATCCAGGTCTCTGTATACGGGCATCGGCTGCACCATCAAGGCTCCACACGAGTGCACTCACCGTAAAAACAATAGCAGCAATCTTGAACATATATCGTTTCATATATAGTTTCCCCTTCATTAATTCATAAAGATTGTTTTTGGTTTGATAAACGTCTTTCTGAACCCATCCCCTCGGCTGATCAAAGCTTTGGGAGACATCATCCGGGGAACGATATCCTCATACAGGTTTGCGGTTGTCGTTCCTTCATCTTATAGACACAAACAGTGCCTCTCAACCGAACCCCTCTTTATCCGAAATTCTTGCCGATATCCCCCCTTCCTCTTCAGTCATGAACGAATGGCCTTCGTGAATGTTTCATTCCTGCGTTACTAATCGCAACACCTCCCAGCCTCCCCGAAGACCGCCGGTATCCACCGTAGCAAGGTTGTTTGTATTCCCGGTACCGACATAGATCGCATCATCTGCAATCATATTCCGCACGGCCGTATTCAGATAATTCCCGATTCCAGAAAGACTCTCCGCTATGGGATAGGAATTCACGTTGTCGAATCGCCACAACTCTGCCCCCCATAAACTCTGATCCGGATGCTGGGGCAAAGGAAAGGCGGGAAGCTGCATACCTCCGGTAGCGATTCTGTGACTGTATTCATTGGTCCCAACAAAGAGTTTTCCTCCAAAAACCGTCATGGAATATGCCTGCACCTGATACCAATTTCCAAGGCCTCCAATACCCCAGGGCTGCTTCTCCATCCGATTGGCCACAATCTTCCAGCTTCCCTTTCTGGATACCGCGTCGAAGTGATATTTTGGGAGAGCAGCGAAACCCGATACGAGCTCAACCTGCGGTTTCACCTTTTCAAGATGATTTCCACGAAAAAGACTCAGAGGACGCCAGGTGCCATACAATGCCGCAAGGGATTCTTCATCATTTGGATAACCGGGTTTGATCTTACCATAAAACTGTTTATGAACTTCCCAGGCCTTTCCGATTTCCGTTTCCGTCCCCCACCAAAGATAGCCGTCAAAGAACGCCAAAGCACCAATGGCGGTTGTTGCGGCGGAAACAAGGTCTGGATCGTATTGAGCGACACTCCATACCACCTTCCATTTGGATGCATCATTGGTACGCAGGTAATCATCGAATGCAGGACTCAACCACAATTCTCCGCCCCGGAGCAACCGCTTCGTATCCGTCTGCCTTGTTCCTACGACAAGTCGATTGCCATTGTACACAGCAATCGTGGATGGTTGTTGATCAAGCACCCCAACTTCTTCAAATGCCCACAAAGAGGACAAATCCCCGCTTTTGATTGCCTGCGTATTCCCCAACCACCTGAGGATGCGACCACCATTCTCTACCCATAAGCATCCATAGATCTGGTCCCGGTGACTCAACCAATGTCTTGTGCTTTTATATGGGATACCATTTGGATCCAGAAGGGTTTTCCACCCCAAAAACTGACCGGAATCAGAATTGTACGCAAAAAGAACTACAGACATGCTCGCAGCATCCGTGCCGGCCACAGCAGCCATCAAGACGATGCCATCCTTCTGGGCGGCTCCTCTCGTTCCATGAACAATAGGCAACCCATCCATTGAACCTGGAAGTAAATGCACTTTCTGAAGAACCTGCCTGGTCGACATGTCATATTCATATATGGCTGGAGGACGCCAGTCTCCCATACTTTCGGGAAGAGGAGGAACCAAGAAACTCTGTCCAAATTCGCAAACCTCATATTCCGTCAGCAATGGCGTACGAACACCGGACATTCCCATGGTGACACACATCGGGTTTTCCCTTGTTCCAAACCACAGTTTGTTACCGGATTTTACCATTCCCCACAACTGACCTCCGTTCACTTTCCAACGCCCTTGATCACATGACGTCGCACCGTACAGATTTCTGCCGTCTCCCACTCCATAAAAACACTCATCGATCGGAGCTTTGCCGAGCAATTCGATCTGCAGGCTTGGACTCTCCTGTCTAGTAGAATTTGCGTAAAGATTCTGCCAAAAATTGTAAAGTTCGTCGGATGGCGCTCCAAAGGCGGGATTTTGAAAAAAGGGAAACAGAACGACGATCATAACCAGTTCGAGCATAATAACATTTCTCTTTGTTTTTCCCATGATCCCCCCCTGATTAAATGTCAAAGCCATATCGTTCAAAGATACACCCCAAATCAGCAGCCACCTGCTTCCGGGTGACACCAAACCATTCAAGTTTGAAATTCTGATGAATGGGTCGATACCTCCGTTGCGCAATTGCCTGTTTTTCGATCTCTGTTCGAAAGGTATTGCTCATCTTAATTTCCATAAAATCGAAGATTTGAACCATCATTTCCTGAAAGGACGTTTTCATGAAATCATATTTCAACACCAATGTCCTGGCACCATCCAGAATGCCGCTTTCAATCAGATGTTCCACATACAAATAGTATGCCACGTTATAGCGGTAACGATGTTCGAAGTACTGAGCGATGGTCTTCTTGGGAATATTGCCGATCCCCCAGTTGTAATCAATCACATGATAGTGCAGGGTGAGATGGGACGCAATGGTTTCGTAGGGGGAGCGGATCAAATAGATCACTTTCGCATCCGGAAATTCTTTCAACAAACCTCGCAGCCGCATCGCAGAATAGTTCATGTTTGCGATAATTCGCTTCTTTCCGGTCCAGAGGATCTGCTTTTGAAAACATGTACGAAGATACCTCATGCTTTCATCGACAAGACGACCGGGCTGGAGCTGATCTGCAAAGACGAGATCGTCACATGGAACATCGGAAAAGGCAAGCGGGGTCATCGGAAGGATGAATTGGGTATTCAGATATTTGAAGAAAAGGAGTTCTTCCTCCTCGACCGATTCGAGATTCTGCTCGTGACCGGTCTCCGGAGGAAGCACCACGCTTCGCCCGTGCCGGATCCTCTTGAGCATGAAGGGGGTCATTAGCTTTCTAGCGGTCAGAGACGGAAACAATATCTCCCAGAAGCGAAAGCATACAAACTCATCCGTACTATGTAGAAAACGATGGAGAAAGGTAGACCCCGATCTTGGATGGCCCATAATAAAAACGGGGTTTTCAACTTTCTGATCTCGATACGATGGAAAAAACAATTGATCAAGTAAACCGCAGACTTGATCCAAGCAAAGCGCTGCCGGCTTTCCGAGAAGGGCGCGCAAAAACGGTTCCCCCACTCCGAATACTTGTTTTGCAGCAACAACGGTCTTCAGGTGATTTTTCAACCAATATTTCATCATTTCCATGACATTTCTCCCAATCGATCGCTATCACCCCTTCACGCACCAACAGAAGGATCTCCATCCACATATCCGAAGCGCTTTAAAATGGCGTCCAGATCCGATCGAATCTGCTCCGGTCGGATCATGAACCGGTCCAAAGAATAGATGTGTTCACTGGTGTACCTACGAGATTTTAGGTCTTCCTCTTCCAGTGCGCTCCGATACTCAGGATTCATATCAAAACCAAGCCATTCATAGAGCCCTTCGACCACTCGTTTCGGTTCGCGTACGAGATCTTCATATCGAATACAGCGATAGACGTGTTCAGGTTCTCTTTGTAATCTTGAAAGAGGATATTCATAAAATAGCTTTACGATTTCATATACGGTATTCTGAAACACGTCATCGTCTCGTTCCACCCCTGCAGTACGCTTCCAAATGGATTGCGCCATATTCAGCGTCGAAGCCACCACTTCCAAAGGATTTCTAACCAAATAGATGATCCTGCAGTCGGGAAACCAATGAAGTAAGCTATCGACTTTCAGCGAAGATACGGGGTTTTTGGAAAGAAGAGACTTCCCAGCCCCTTTGAAATAGGCTTGTCGTTTCAGGCAATCACGATAAAAAGCCATGATACGTGTTCTTTCCTCTGGAGCCAAACACATATCGAATTTATGAAATTTACTGAATTCCTGGTATGGGAAAAACCACATCAAGCCATGGAAAGAGCAGTTGTGAATGAAAAGTTTGTCGTCTTCTTCCGGTGAAAAAAGACCGATTCTATGAATTTTATCGAATTCGTCGAAAAGACGGCGTTCTCGATTTTCGATCTTGCGTGCGATACGCCCGCCAGTGATTCGATCCAGATATCCCAACATCGCAAGTGTCTTCTTCTGGATGATAGCAGGAAAGATCAATTCCCAGGTAAGAAACGCAAAGAATCGATCTCGATCCATAGCCAGAAGACGGTGCAGAAAAGTGGTACCGCTGCGCGGATTTCCGATGATGAATACCGGCATACGCAGTTCCGCCTTTCTCCATCTCGGGAAAAGAAGGTCGTCAAGCAGGAAGCAAGCGGCATTGAAGATTTCAAATAGAGGATAGAGTGTCAAAAAAAACGCCAGAAAGAGAATCCTTTTCGAAGTCAAAGGGATTTCCACTTCCCCCTTGGTGGTTTGAATCAGGCGGATCACTTGCTGAAACGTGCGAAATTCAAAATGCATCACTACGTCCCCAATTGAAGTTTAGACAGATGAATGAACATGAACTCGCAACAGGTTGTTCCCCTTGCCAAAACTTTCGGATCGATAGGAAGATCACTATACGATTAAAAAGGATTTCAGGGAAAGGATTTCAGGGATCGGCGGGAGTGATGGAATGAGCCGTTTTCGGCTTTTAAAGTGACCGTCAGCTCATGAACATCCAGAAAGCTGCGAGCCATCGACTCGTTGCTGGACCATCAAGACATCCTCCTCTTTGAAATCCCGGGAAAGCTCTGAATTGAACCCATATGTCAGAAAGATCTCCTTCAAATCGGTGAGAATCCTTTCCTTCGTTATTTTCAGCGCTTCGAGGGAATACAGATGCTCGCTTCTGTATTGCCGGGCTTTTTCTTCTTCCTGCCTCAGAATATGAGAAAACGCTTCCGATACCGACCATCCGAGTCTTTCGTAAATACCTTCAATGGTTTTCTTCGGATGGGAAACCAGGTCCTCATATCGTATGACCGCATATGCATGTTCCGGAAGCGACCTGAAACGAGCAAGCGGATAGGTATAAAAATATTTGAGTGTCTCATAAACATCTTCCTGCATGGGAAATCCATCTGGAATACGAATGGTGGCTTTCCACATCTCATGGGCCATATTGACCATCGATGGAACCACTTCCAATGGGTTCCGAATCGGATAGATAAACTGGCATCCCGGAAAATGCTTCAACAAGCTGTTCACCTTCGGAGGGCATACCGGATTTTTGGATAACAACCGTCCCGAGCTTCCTTTGAAAAACGCCTGTCTTCGAATGCAATCCTTGTAGAAACCCATAATACGGTCTTGCTCGGTATCGCTCAGCATTTCATCGAAATGCGCGAACTCGACCGTCAGCTCCTTGAACGGGAAGAACCACAGCAGATCCAGAGAAGAGAAAATGTGCAGGGAAAGTTTATCGTCCTCTTCGGGTTCGAATGCACTCAATCGATGCATTTTATTGAAATCATCAAACGCTCTACTCTCGATCCTTCTGACTATGTTTTCGAGCGGACTGCCGAACCTATCGTCTATTCTGCCAAGAAGCGCCAAGGCCTTCTTCTGTACAATCGCCGGGAAAAATATCTCCCATGCTTTAAAATAGAAGAACTGCCCTTCATCCTTTGCCATGACCCGATGTGTAAACGTGGTGCCACTGCGTGGATTACCCACGATAAACACGGGGGGGTTCAGTCTTACCTGTTTCCATTCCGGATACAGCCAGTCATCAAGAAGAAAACAAAAACGGTTAAAAACCTCCACAAGAGAATAACCGATGGTAAAAGAAACAAGGAAGGCCACTCTTTTGGCGTCAAACGGTGCAGGCGATTCTCTCCACCTGAAGAATGAGAGGAATATCGCCCTGAAAAATCGTCGAAAATCAAAATACATCGATAACTCCTGAGAAACCCCTGAAGGGGTCAGCTTCAGGCGGAAAACCGCCGCTCCTGTTCCTTTCGAAGAAGCCAATCGAGGGCCCGATCCGGCAGAAGTCTGGAAAAAAGGCCTAAATAAGCGTCCAATCCGACAAAATACCTCGTTCGCGGCTTTGGGCTCTCCAGTGCCACCTGAATAACCGTTGCCACCTTTTCCGAAACGGTGGCATGCCGAACCAGGTTTTTCATATAATCGTTCATCGCTCGAAGTGGCTTTTCGTAGAGATCACGCGCCACGGAAGGCATTGTTGCCGCACGATCTTCGGCTTCCTTAAATGCCTTTTCCCAAATAGGCGTCTTCACGGAACCGATTTCCATCAAAACGACAGGAATATTCCACCAGGAAAGTTCTCGCCTCAAGGCATCCGTCAATGCCGCAAGTGCAGCCTTGGAGGATGCGTACGGTCCTGAAAACGGCAAGGCTACCCGACCGGCCATGGAACCTACATTAATGACACGCCCCCGAGATTGCCGCAGGAGAGGGAGAAATGCCTGGGTCACAGCGATATGCCCAAATACATTGATTTCAAATTGAGTTCGCAGATCTTCAATGGGAAGAAATTCCAAAGGCCCACCGACTCCAGATCCCGCGTTGTTGATCAATCCGATCAATCCACTTTTCTGCTCGATATGTTCCTGAACGTATTGAACGGCTCGGGTAATCTCATCCGGCTTGGTGATATCCATCACGACGGGAGTGAGCCAAGGAGAACACGCTGCTCGAAGGTGTTCACCGTCTGCGATGTTTCGTACGCCGGCGAACACCCTGTAATGATGAGCATCCAGGTGAATGGCCGTTGTTCGACCGATTCCCGATGAAGCCCCCGTGATCAGAACCGATCCCTTGACAAAATGATCCATGCCTTCCTCTCCATAGCTCATGTTCGAATGACCGCACCATCAACCGAATGGGAACCACTATCAGGAATGATACCTTAATGCAAGCAAATCCATGCACGCGCATCAGATCGTCGGCCTATAGGACCCCTTGATCGATCATTGCATTGACCACCTTGACGAATCCGGCGATGTTGGCACCGACCATGTAATTGCCGGGCTTGCCGTATTCGGCCGAGGCATCGAGGCAGGTCCTGTGGATGTTCTTCATGATCGTCCGAAGCCTGCCGTCCACTTCTTCCCGCGGCCAGCTCAGGCGCATGCTGTTCTGGCTCATTTCCAGGCCCGAAACCGCTACACCCCCGGCATTGGAAGCCTTCCCGGGAGCATAGAGCAGTCCATGGTCCGTAAAAATATCGATGGCATCTGGGGTCGACGGCATGTTGGCCCCTTCGCTCACCAGGTAGACGCCGTTTCGCACGAGGTTTTCGGCGTCCTTTCCGTTGATTTCGTTTTGCGTGGCGCTGGGAAAGGCACATTCGGCGGGATGGTTCCACAAAGGATTGCTGTCCGCAGCCGGATCCGCCGAAGCATACACCACTCCCGGATAGGCATCCGCATATTCCCGGATCCTTCCCCGACGAACATTCTTGAGGCGTTTGACGAAGGCAAGTTTCTCCCGGTCGATACCGGCCTCATCGTAGATATATCCGGACGAATCCGAGAGGGTAACGACCTTGGCCCCCATTTCGATCAGTTTCTCGACCGTGTATTGCGCTACGTTTCCGGATCCGGACACGAGGCATGTCTTGCCTTCCAGGGTTTGGTTTCGGGTGTCAAGCATCTCGGCTGCGAAGTAGACATTGCCGTACCCCGTCGCCTCGGGCCGGATGAGGCTTCCTCCCCAGCCGAGACTTTTTCCCGTCAACACCCCCGTAAATTCATTCCGGAGTTTTCGGTACATGCCGAAAAGATAACCGATTTCCCGCGCACCCACCCCAATGTCTCCCGCGGGTACATCCGTATCGGGTCCGACATGGCGAAACAATTCCATCATGAAGGCCTGGCAGAATCTCATGATTTCGGTATCGCTCTTTCCCTTCGGATCGAAGTCCGATCCGCCTTTTCCTCCGCCCATGGGCAGCGTCGTCAAGGCATTCTTAAACACCTGTTCAAAGGCCAGAAATTTCAGAATGCTCAGGTTGACGGACGGGTGAAAGCGCAACCCACCCTTGTATGGGCCGATGACACCATTCATTTGGATCCGATATCCCCGGTTCACATGAACTTGGCCGGCATCGTCCATCCAGCTGACCCGGAACTGGATCACCCGCTCGGGCTCGATCAACCGCTCCAAGATGGCTGCATGCCGATAGTCGGGATAGCGCTCCAGCACCGGCTGAACCGTGGTGAATACCTCTTCGACAGCCTGATGGAATTCCTTCTCATAAGGATCCTTCGTTTTCATCCGCTCGATGACATCGTTCATGGCTCGCTCCTTTCTCTTTTCTCACCCAAGGTATTGGACCTACCCACCCTTGCAGAACTCCGCCGGACGCTCCACCTGTTCAACACAACCAAAGCCAGATGCTGGAATTTTTCCACTCGAAACATCGATTCCCATACCCCGCCCCTGCAGTACCCATCATTCCCCCATCCATCCGTATTCCTTGCCTACCGCATTTCATCTCCAACGGCCCAATTCACTCCTATTCCCGGATCTCTATGATCTTCTTTCCCCCCAAATCCCCGCCACACACCGGTTGTTCTTCCGATCGATTCGGACTTCGATGCAGGGATCGACTCGGATATGCTTCACATGGGGTGTAGCGTTTTCCACCGGAAAGGCTTCGAGTCGATGTTCATCGAACCGATCCTTACGGTATATCGGATCGATCGTGATATACGGAATTCCAAGAGAGGCGATGTTCTGGAAAAAATGGGATCCCTGCGATGGATCCGCCTGAATACGCTCGTCCCGGATTTCCACGATACCGCCCGCTCCGCTGATCTGATGCCATTTGACCGGTATGCCGAGCCATCGGTCCGCGGTTCCCCAGCGTCCGGGACCGATCAGAAGATACCGGCGCCCGGATGCACACAGTCCTGAATTGAGTGTTCCGATCTCCCGGGCGATTTCTTCCGTGACTTCGGCACGAAAACTTTTCGAGCACACGAGAACGACATCCGAAAACCGATGAATGCCGTTCCCCAGTGCATTCGAGGAAATCAGCCATGCATCCTTCTCTTCCGCCTCTTCAATGGACACCGCTGTCCGATCGACGTCCGTCATGAGCGGCCGGATCTGCAACAGCACGAACTCTTGTTTTCGGTGACTTTCCGTCCCAAGGTTGACGGCAAATTCAATCTCAACCGGACAGCCCATTCCAGTGCTGCCGAAATCCAGAACATCGGCCAGCAGGTTCGGCAGCGGAAATACATGTTGATGCAGCAGAGAAGAAAACGTCATGACCGGAAATCCGGTATGCCAGCCTCCATCCCGGATGCGCTCCTCCTCCGGATCGTACCGGCTGGCCAGCAACCGAACCGGAAACTCCTCCTCGGCTTCGTCGATCAACCGCCGCTCGAGATTGGTTCTCTGGGAAAAGAGCAAATTTTCCGGATATCCGTCCGTTCTCAGGGCATAGAACCGCTTCTGCCCGTTTTCAAGCATCTGAGCGACGGTCTGAAACTGCGGGAGGATTCCGGGATGCTTCGGACAAAACCGGAGGCAAGCTTCTCCCTCAACCACGGTTTTACCCATTCCCAGAGCAATACTCGCCACACCGTCCTCTGGCTGCATACGACCATACGGATAAAAATTGTAGGAATGGGCGACCCCGGAAACAGCCGGATAGAAATGGCTGCCATATGCCTCCCCGATCACCTCCTGAATGATGACAGCCATGGCCTCCGTCTGAGCCTCTCCGAGCGTGTTCCGCCTGTATGCCCGGGGATCTTCGGTGAATGTGGAAGCATACACCAGTTGGATGGCCTGAACGAGTTGACGCAGTCGGACGGCCGGATCCGGATCGTTGTTGGGAATCATGTAGGTATGGTAGAGCCCGGCATAAGGCTGGAAATGGGTATCCTCCAGGAGCGACGAAGATCGTACCGACAGCGGACAGTTCACCTGGTTCAGATAGACCGATAAACTTTCCAGATAAGCATCTGGAAACCGCGCCTGCAGAAAGAGCCGAGCGATCTCGTCGTCCGTCTGCTCACAAGCGTAACACCGGTTCAGGGCGTTTTGCTGCATGAAGGCTTCGAACACCTGGGTGGTCAGGACCAGACTCTTGGGAATACGAATCGTCACCTCCGGATAGGCCTGCAGCAAATTCGGATGCTGGTTCAGCAGAAACGACAGGAAGGCGAGTCCTCTGGCCTTTCCGCCCATGGAGCCTTCCCCGATCTTGACGAAATCGAGGACTTCCGGATCAAAGGATTCCGGCTTGAACTGTGTGACGATGCCTTTCTGCTGTAGGTGCCGCAGTTTCCGGATTCCCGATACGATGAAGTGCCGGAGGGATGCCGTATCCGGAAAGTCAGCCGTTCGGACCTCCCGAAAGGAAGCGGCCAGCGCGAACTCGCTTCGAGCCATCAGCCAGTTGGAAAAGTGATTCCGCATGGCATGATACATCAGCGATTCATCCGGAATCTCCCTGGCATAGCGTTCCAAGGCCCTCAGACTGGCCGCCCTTCCGATTTCAGAACCATCCGGCATCCGGAAAACAAAATCCCCGAACCCCAGATATTCCAGAAAATAGCCGTGAAGGGCTGCCGACAATCCTGGGGCATTTTTGTCGAGAAAGACCGCAGGAATCGATTCGGCCCGTTTTCGGTTGCTCGACTCGGAGCTCATCAAAAGAACCGGCAAATCGGGATTGTCCCCCTTAGCAGTTCTCAACAGATCGATGCCTGCTTCGGGATCGGGTTTTCCAGAGCGTGGAATCCGGGTATCGCTGATGACACCGATCAGATAATTCCTGTAACAGTCGATCAGCGCCAGCGCCTCTTCGTAAGTTTCCGCATGCAGAATCTTCGGCCGGGAACGCATCCGGAGCAGGCGGTGCTCCTCATTCAATCCGACATGGAGAACAGCCTGGGTCTGCTGGACGATCTCCTTATAAAGCAACGGAAGGAGCATCGAATAGTAGAGCGGAGAATCCTCGACGAAAACGAGTACCCGGACATTGCCCCGGGTCGTATCGTGAACCACATTAAACCGGTCTTCTGCATTCTTGACGATGGCAAGCAATAGATCGGAATTCCCGGACCAGACATAGACCCGGTCGACACCTGGAGGCTTTTCCGTCACACCGCCTGGGAATAGGATTCGAAGATTGTGGCCCATCAGAATGACTGGCAGTTTCGGGCTCACTTGCTTGATGCATCCAGCCAACGTCTGACCATCCATGTCCTGAACGAAGGGCATGGTAACGACCATATCGTAAACCTTTGTCTGAAGGCGATCCATGGCTTCGGCTCCGGTTGAAACCCGGGTCACCCGTGGGGGCATGCTGAGGTTGAGGCCGCTGTATTCCGTGATGATCCGGGTTGCGAGACTTCCGTCTTCTTCGAGGACATATGCGTCATACGGGCTCGCAACCAGGAGGATTTCCCGAATCTTATGGGCCATCAGCTCATGGAAGAGTTTGAATTGGGAATAGAATTCCGCCGGAAGTTCGGATGGGCTTTGCACCATGGGCAATCGGCCTTTTCACAAGAAGGCATTGTTGATGGAGCCGCAAAAAGTCGCTTTTCCCGTGTTTTTTGTAAATGCCGGGCATAAGCGGGGTGGCTGGGGAACCTTTTTCGCTGCTGAGTTTTTCCGCTGCTGAACAAAATTCACCCGCCTTCCTGCGGGTCAATCCATAGGTCCTGACTTTTTGCGAGGCCATCCTGAAGGCTTCGAAAAAAAGCTTTGAGCAACCATTTCCAGTCACTTCATCATTGTCATGGTCTACCCTTCGGGGTCAAGCAAAAATGGGGGCTTGCTGAAGAAAGAGGGAGGGCGGGAAAGCGTTGTAAGGGCATCGGGATGGGCCCGTCACAGGGGCGAAGGAAAGAGAGGGAGCCTGCGGGGGCGGCATCACCCCCGCAGGTTTCAATGATTATGCGTAAATGACTGCCAGGGCTTCTTCCCGATAGGCATCCATGATGTAAGGAATACCCGTCACCTTGGCACATTCTTCAGTTAGAGAGGCAAGGTCCTTACGATCGATGTACTTGACTTCCCAGCTTCTCGATCCTGCCATCAACTGCTGCAACCCTACCTTCAGCTTGTCGACCGCGCTGTAAATGCCGATGGCGCCAAGCGGCATCGTATCGATGTCCTTACCGTATTTTTCCCGCAGGGTTTCATAGTTGATAAAGATCTCTTCCTTGGTACTGCCATAGCGCGCAACACCGGCCGGAAGGCCCTTGTCTTCGCCCTTAAGCCATTTTTCTGCATTCTTGCCGACCATGCCAGGAATCATGAGGGCACGACCCATGCATACAGCTTTGCAATAGGGAGCGCCAAGTGCCAGCGCCTTAAAAATATGGTCTTCGGAGGAAAAGCCGCCGGCAAAGGCGATATCTGGCACGCGTTTTCCGCGCTGCGCCAGTCGATCACAGAGCTCATAGGCCATCGAATGGAGGTAGATGGAGGGAATACCCCACTCACACATCATCCGCCAGGGGCTCATTCCGGTTCCGCCAGGTGCACCGTCAATGGTCAGCAGGTCGATGCCTGCATCGCTCGACCAGCGGATCGCCATGGCCAGCTCACGCATCGGATAGGCGCCGGTTTTGAGGGTGACCCGCTTGGCACCCAATTTGCGGATCCGTTCAACTTCTTTCATGAACCCTTCCTGATCGATGAATCCGAGACGTGAATGCCGTTCGAACTGCTTGATCTGCCCGGCTTTGTAGGCTGCCTGAATGGCCGGAAGAGATGGGTCCGGTGTGACGATGTACCCTCGTTTCTGCAGCTCGAGGGCCCTTTCTAGACTATCGACCTTGATTTCTCCGCCGATACACTTGGCACCCTGTCCCCATTTCAATTCGACGGTTTCCACACCCAGTTTTTCGATGACGTATTCGGCTACGCCGTTTCGCGTGTCTTCCACGTTCATCTGAACAAAAATATCCCCATACCCGTCATAGTACCGGCGGTATTCACTGACCCGGCGCTCCATTTCCGGAGACTTGGTGACTTTGCCGTTCTTGAGCTCGAGGCCGGGATCGATACCGACGACGTTTTCTCCGCAAACCAGCACAATCCCGCTGATGGCGGCCCCTACGGCAAAATGTTCCCAGTTGTTCCGGGCGATATCCGTGGAACCCAAAGCACCCGTAAAAATCGGCACCCGCATTTTCACCGGGTGATTCGTTCCGAACTGTGTTTCTGTATTCACTGCAGGAAAAGTGGCCTTGTCGGAATCGGCATCCATCCCTTTTGCACCCAGGGCATAGCCCATGATATTCAAATGGGTATAGTCGACCGGATAATCCTTGTCCGCACCGGCTGTAACACTGCCGAACGGCGAAGGATAGAGCAGTTCCCTCCCCCGGAAGGTTGCATTGAACAGGTCGCAATTGCCCCGGCATCCGTCGATGCATCGGCTGCAGATACCGGACTGCGGGGAAACGTTGCGGGATCGGTTTGCTGTCTGGAGTGCTTCATTTGCATTTGCCTGCAGAAAACTCATTGATTTTCCTCCATTTTCATTAATTTAATCCAGTTACCAAACAAAAAAAGACAAAGGCATCTTTTCTTCTTTCAAAGACGCCTTTGTCTTTTTCACGAGAAGGGCACCCCGTTGTGCCCGTATTATTCGCGACAACTCTGTCGAAACTGGATTTTATTAATTGAGCAACCGGTGAAAGTCAAGGAGAATTTCTGATAACCGGAGGCAAAAGAACAACGGATGATTTCTGTTGGGATAGGATCGAGAGGGCGGCGTTGCAGCAAGCCGTCATCATCGGCCATCACAGGGGTTGGAGCATAAAGGAGGCGATTCGTTTGGCTGGATGTCCACTTTCGATGAAGTATCGACGATTGGCGACGAAGTCATGATGCATGATGAACGCGCAACAAGTCGGAAAGTTTCGTCATCGTCGCACGGCAATCGACAAAAGCGGGGTAGCGACGACTTTTTGCGACGCCATCATGCTTGATGGCGCTGCAAAAAGTCGCTTTTTCCGTGCTTTTCGTAAATGCCGGGCATAAGCGGGGTGGCTGGGGAAGCCTTTTGAGACTGCTGCGAAAACGTGTTTGAAGCCGCCGGATATCGTTGGATCGGGCGGAGATGCTTCATCAATATTTGTT
>JBFMBE010000027.1:0-27967 GCA_040755275.1 Thermodesulfobacteriota bacterium
AATATTTGTTTGAAAAACATCATGTTGCAACTCAGCAATTCTGTATTCCAAGTTTGGCTATCCGCCCGATCCTACGAGATCGGGCGGCTGAGTTTTTTCGCAGCATCGAAAAAGGTTCCCCAGTCACTCCGCGACTCGACTGAGACTTCCTGACTTTTTGCGAGGCCATCCAACGTCGGACTACCCGAAAACCACCTCGTACTTCACGGTATATCGGGCAAGGATTTCCCGGATTTTCTCCCGGATCGTTTCCGGATCGACACCTTCTGCAGGCGTGAGGTGGAAGGTTGCAAGCGTGCCGTGGACTTTGTCCTCCCCCACCTGAACGTCGACTTTTCGGACAAGGCCGCCCAGTGCCGTCAATTCCTGGCTGTAGGTGCGCCGGATAGCGTCCCATCGAAGCGCCGGCTTGAAAATCTTGCCGACCGGCGTGAGCGGAATCTTGTCGACGACAATGATTTCCTTGGGAACGGCCGCCCGCTCCCCGACCGTCTGTTTGGCATGTTCCAGAATGGCGTCTTCTGTGAGCCCCGCACCTTCCACCAGCTCGACGTAGGCCACCGGAACCTCTCCGGCATGGGGATCGGGTTTTCCGACGGAGGCGACGACCTTCACCTGCGGCAATCGGTAAATGGGTTCCTCGATGGCCGCCGGATCGATATTGTGGCCGCCCCGGATGATGAGCTCCTTTTTTCGGCCGGTCAGCCAGAAATAACCGTCTTCGTCCATCCGGCCCAGGTCCCCCGTATTGAACCAGTCGCCGTCGATCCAGATCCCCTGGTTGTGCACGTCTTCCACATAACCCTTGAACACGTTCGGACCGTGGATGGCCACCACTCCGATTTCGTTCGGCTTTGCATCCCGGACATAATTTCCCGCCTCATCCAGAATGACGACCCGCATCCCCTGATAGGGCATGCGGATACCGATACTTCCGATCTTGCGCTCTCCGTCTTTCGGGTTGATCGACGAGGCGCATGCCCCTTCGGTCAACCCATAACCTTCCAGAATCTTCATACCGGTGTGCGCCTCGAACCTTCGAAACAATTCCACGCTGAGCGGCGCAGCCCCGCAGATGGCGTATTGAAGACTGGAGATATCGGCACCTGCAACCGGCACATCGAGAAGGGTGGAAAGAGCCGTCGGAACGGCCGAGAAATTCGTCGCCCGGTATTTTTCGACGATCTTGAAAAAATTCTTGATGATGGTCGGCTCCCGATACCCGGACGGAGAAAGGATGACAACATGGGCCCCGACCGAAAAGGGCGCCAGGCCGGTTACCGTCGTTCCATTGACATGGAACAGCGGCAAGCCGCAGAGCAGGGTTGAGCTACGACTCAATCCGCCCATCGCCCGGATGTCCCATCCCATGATCACTTCGTTGAAATGGGTTCTTTTCGCCAGTTTCGGCGTTCCGGTGGTTCCTCCGGTATGATACAGGGAGGAAATGTCGTCCGGGTGGATGGTTCTGGAGAAGGTCAGCCGATCTCCCGGATATTTCTCGATGGTTTCGTCGAAACCGAGGATGTTCTCCGCCGGATCGGACGGTCCCATCACCCGGATCACGTGGGTGAGCGTGGGGATTTCGTTCTTGATGGCCATGACTTTTTCCCAGATCTGGGAGCCGGGAAACTGGGTGAGGGCGACCAGCACCTTTGTCCCGGCGGCCTTGCAGATATCCCGAATGGTGCCTGCCTCCAGCAGGGGATTGATCGGATTGACGATTCCGACAGCCTCCGCCCCCCAAAGTACGAAATGGGTCTGCGGAAGATTCGGAAGCAGGTACGTGACGACATCGTTCGGCCCGACTCCCAGATCGGCGAACATGTTGGCGCATTGCCGGATCCGGTGGATCAGTTGGCCGTATGTGATCTGAATCGGCGTTTCATAAGCATCCCCATTCATGAGAAAACTGATGGCGACGGCACTCGGGTCAATGGCGGCCCCGGCTTCGATCGCCTGCAGGGTGTTGCGTTCGGGAAACCGTTCCAGATAGGGAACCTTCTCGATGTCTTCCACGCTTTTCGGTCCTTGAATGAAAAAGTCGGTATCCATGATCTTTGTCCTCCGCTGATCGGTTGCAGGTTAAGGCCTGAACGAACATTCCATATTCCAAGCAGCACATGATGCGCATTTATCGTTTGACTTTTCATAGTCGGTACATTAATGAAAGTCAATAAAATTGAATCTAATTATAAACATGAACTTTCTTCATGAGTCGAAGAAGATTGTTGTTGAAGGAGAGGCCCGTTTTCGGAAGGCACTTCCAAACCGATTGAACATCAGGGGGCTTTCATGGAAAAGACCATCAATGAGGTGTTCCGAAACCGATGTGAACGATACCAGAACCGGCTTGCCGTCGAAAAGAAGCGGGGTGGTATCTGGCATGGAGCCACATGGAAGCAGTATTATGAACGAGCATCGTCCGTCGGCTTGGCCTTTCGGGATATGGGTATCGTCAAGGGAGATCGCATCGCCATTCTCTCGGAAAACCGACTCGAATGGCTTTACACCGATATGGGAACCCTGGGCATCGGCGCGGTTCTGGTACCCGTCTACCCAACGCTGACGACAGATGACGTCCATCACCTGCTGAAGGATTCCGGAAGCCGGATTTTGGTGGTCGAAAACGAGGAACAGCTCCATAAGGCCATCGCCGTTTGGGATCGGCTTCCCGCACTCGAGCATGTGGTCGTTTGCGATCCCTGCCCATCGGCAACCGACCATCCCCGGATAATGACCTTTGATGTCCTGCTTGAAAAAGGCGCTGCATTGCGAAACGCCTCACCGGAAGCGTTTTCAACTCTGGCCGCAGAAGTGGAGCCGACGGATCTCGCCACCATCGTCTACACCTCCGGCACGACGGGTCTTCCGAAAGGCGCCATGATCACCCACGAAAACATCATGGCCGTTGTCCATTCGTTGGATGCCATCGAACCGAAATTTGCAAACGATACCGACCAGGCCGTCCCCTTTCTGCCGCTCACCCATGTGTTCGAGCGTGCGGCCGGACATTTCTACGGCATGTATGTCGGGATCACCTCTTCCTATGCCGAGAGCATCAATACGTTGCTGGTCGATTTTGCGGAGCGGAAGCCGACCATCATATTGGCCGTCCCTCGGGTATGCGAGAAGGTCTATCAGAAGATACAGATGCAGGTGCAGTCCCAGCCCAAATGGAAACAGAAGGTGTTTTATTGGGGACACGATATCGGGCTTCGGATCAGCGCCCTCCGGGAAGCCCACCAATCCATTCCGCCGCTGTTGAAGTGGCAATACGAAATGGCCTACAGACTCATCTTTCGGAAGCTTCGAGACAATCTCGGCGGCCGGGTCCGTTGGATGACGGCCTCCGGCGCCCCGACCGCCCGGGATATCATCCTGTTTTTCAACGCATCGGGCATCACCGTGATCGAAGGATACGGCATGACCGAATGCTTTGCCCCGGCCACGATGAGCCGCCTGGACGATTACCGGATCGGAACGGTCGGAAAAGCCATCCCCGGCGTGTCGATTCGGATCGCAGAAGACGGAGAAATCCTCATCCAAGGAAAGAACGTGTTCAAGGGATACTGGAATTTGCCGGAGGAAACAGCCGCCGTGTTCACCGAAGACGGTTGGCTGCGGAGCGGAGATATCGGTGTATTGGATGAGGACGGCTTTCTGACGATCACGGACCGAAAGAAACATTTGATCATCACCTCGGGCGGCAAGAACATCGCCCCTCAGAAAATCGAGAATCTTTTCCTGAGCGATCCGCTGTTCCAATATGTGATCGTCATCGGAGAACGCCGCAAATTCCTGAGTGCGCTGATCGGCATCCAACTCGATCAGGCGGTTTATCTGGCCCGGGTTCGAGGAATCCCCTTTAAAGAACCTTCGGATCTGCTGGACAACCCGGCCTTCCTCCAAATCGTCGACGACCATGTTCAAGAACGCAACACGCATCTGGCCCGGTTCGAAACCATCAAGAAATACCACATCATGCGACGCGAGCTTTCCCAGGAAACCGGTGAACTGACCCCGTCGATGAAGCTGAAGCGAAACGTCATTTTTCAGAAATATCAATCGGAAATCGAGGCGATGTATGCCGAATGAAGGAGGAGAGACGATGAACGATCTGTTGGCTTCTGTCGAACCGCTGGTTGTCGAAAGCGGCATCCGGGTCCCCTACTCTTGGTGGGCGGGGGAGACGATCGGCCGTTTCTTGATGGCCCTGCGGGACGAATGTCGAATCTATGCCACCCGATGCGACCATTGCAGTCGGGTGATGATACCACCCCGAAAGACCTGTCCGCTGTGCTTTGCCGAAAACCTTCCCTGGCAGGAAGTATCCCCTATCGGCACCGTTCAAGGGTTCACGATCATCCGAAAGCCAAGGGCCGCTTGGAAGAGGCCGGTTCCTGCCGTGGTAGGACTCATTCTGCTGGATGGCTCCACGACGTCGATGCTTCATTTCATTGCAGGCGTCGATCCCGAAACGGTTCACATCGGAATGCGGGTACAGGCCATATTCGCCGAGGTCCGCAAAGGACATATTCTCGATATCGCGTATTTTTGTCCAGTCGCTTCTGGATAGAGTTGGAACCCTTGATCTGAAGATCAAAGGGTGGATGAGAAGGGTACCTGCCGAAATGGATACGGCCTCCGACCGCTCCTCTGCTGACTTCTGACTTTTACGATATAGGATATCCCATGAAACAAACAGCCATCATCGGTATCGGCATGACCAAGATCGATGCCCAAAAGCCGCGGGACACCTTCGCAGACATGGCCTGGGAAGCGGTCACCCGGGCTCTGACAGATGCAGGCATCGGCTTTGACGACATCGACAACGTGATCACGACATCCAACGATTTCTGGGACGGACGGACCATTTCCTGCATGGCTGTCGGCGATGCCAGCGGCGTTCGGCACAAGAACGTCTCTTGCGTCGAAGGCGACGGTACCTTCGGGGCTTTCTACGGCCTGTGCCGAATTCTTTCCGGCGCATACGGCACCACCCTCGTGACGGCTCACAGCAAGGGAAGCGAAAGTGTCTCGAGCCTCATCACCAATGCGGCCTTCGATCCCCTGACCGACCGGGCCCTTGGGCTCGATGCGCTTACAGCTGCAGCCATTCAAGCCGGCATGTATATGCACCGCACGGGCACCACACCGGAAGAGGCCGCGCTCGTTTCCGTGAAAAACCACCGAAACGCCCGACACAATCCCTACGCCCAACTTCCTATGGACATCGACGTCGAAGACGTCCTCGCATCCGAGGTGATCGCCGATCCCTTGCACAAACTCGACTGCTCCCCCGTTTCGGACGGATGCTGCGCCATTGTTCTGGCAAGTGAAGAGCGTACCCGGAAAATCGGCCGAAAGCCGGTTTGGATCAAGGGGGTCGCCTTCTATTCGGATGCCTACTATTTGGGGGATCGGAACCTGGCGGAAGCGCCGGCCCTTGTAAAGGCAGCTCAATCGGCCTATGCACAGGCCGGCATCTCGAATCCGGCATCCGAAATCCAGGTGGCTGAAGTTTACGATGCCTTCGGATTTCAGGAATTGATGTGGATCGAGGCCATGGGTCTCTGCGGATCGGAGCGGGCCGGAACACTGCTGGCCTCCGGCCGCTTCGGCATTCAGGACCGACTGGCGGTCAACCCTTCGGGCGGACTTCTTTCCGGACATCCTGTTATTGCAGCAGGTCTGATCCGCATGACCGAGGTCGTCCGACAGCTACGAGGGGAAGCGGGAGCCTATCAGGTGGACGACGCCCGAATCGGGCTTGCCCACGGCATCAACGGCATTTGCGGCCAATCCCACTGTGTCTGGGTATTGGGCTCTGAACAATAGGAGGGATCATGGGAAAACGAAGGGTCGCCATCGTTGGAACCGGCCAAACCTTGCATCGAAGCCACAGGCCGGACGTCAACGGACAGGAACTCATTCACGAAGCCGTCCGCCTGGCCCTGGCGGATGCCGGACTAACCATTGCGGATATCGATGCCATCGTCATCGGCAACATGGACCATTTCGAAGGAATCAACGCCGTCGACTGCTGGAGTGTGGACGGAACGGGCGGCACAATGAAGCCGGTCATCAAGCTGACGACCGGAGGAACGACCGGAAGCACGCTTGCCATCGGAGGCGTTCATCTGGTGGCCTCCGGAATGTTCGATCGGGTGCTCATCGTCGGATGGGAGAAAAATTCCGAATCCGACACCACGGGAGCCATCACCACGGCCTTCGATCCAGTGTGGGACAGGCTGGTGTTTGCCGGAGCCATTTCGGGGCTTGCCGCAGAGGCTCAGGCCTACATGGCCCGCTACGGAGCGACAGACCGGGATGCCGCCCGAGTGGCCGTTCGAGACAGACGCCATGCCTGCAACAACCCCCACGCCCAGCTTCACAAGCCCATCACCATTGAAGATGTCCTGGCTTCCCCAATGCTGGCCGACCCCATCCATTTGCTCGATGTCTGCCCCAGAACCGATGGGGCATGTGCCGTTATCATGGCCTGCGAAGGGGTCGCCGAAAGACTCGCCCCTGTTCCGGACTGGATCTGGGCTACAGCCAACCGACACACCTACACCTATCTGGGAGACGTCAACTGGGGCGAGCTCGACAGCATGAGCGAAGCCGCCCAAGAACTCTTCGCAAAGGCGGACATTCGGGAACCGCGCAAGCAGATCGACGTCATCGAATTGTACCAACCCTATTCCTTTGCCGGAATCATCTGGATCGAGGATATGGGACTGGTGGAACGGGGAAAGGGAGCGGAATACATCTGGAGCGGGGCTACCGACATGGGTGGGGAGCTGCCGATCAACCCATCGGGCGGCGTCATCGCCTGCAATCCCATCGGTGCGACAGGGCTCATCCGATGTGCGGAGGCCGCACTTCAAATTATGGGCAAGGCCGAAGCCCGTCAGGTTCCGGATGCCAAAGTCGCCGTCAGCACCGGTTTCGGCGGATGCATGTGGACGGACATGCTGCTGCACGGCCGAAACAAACCCGATTTTTAGAAAGAAGGAGTCCCATGCAGAACGAGCCCCTCATCATCGAATCCGGCGACGTCTGCCAGCCCTTCCGATATGCCGTCGGAAGCTATGGCAGCGTCTTTCTGAAAGAACTCAAAGAGACTTGTCGTTTTATGGGCATCCGATGCCCGAAATGCCGAAAAGTGTTCGTGCCACCCCGGCGGGTATGCGGGGAGTGCCTTGTCGAAATGACGGATTTCGTCGAAGTCGGTCCTTTAGGCCGGATCGCAACCTTCACGATCCTGCGCTATGCATTCATCGATCCGGAAACCGGAGAGCAGAAACCCGTTCCCTACGGATACGGCTTCATCCGGCTCGATGGTGCAGACACCCTGTTCCAGCATTACATCGACATTCAGGACGAATCCCGCATCCGGATCGGCGCCCGCGTCGAGCCGGTATTCGCGGACCGGCGCAAGGCTTCCGTACGGGACGTCCTGTATTTCCGAGTAATCGATGAAACCGCTTGAAACAACAGACATTCCATCACCGCTACGTGGGAGGACCGGGTGAAGATTTGCCTCCTGCGACGTCACATGACAAGCCGGAACAGTAACAGAGCAAGGAGCTTTTTCGAGAATGCTGTTGACCTTCCTTCCGTTTGGGGATAATTTTTCAAGATTCAAAAATGATGGAGTCGCAAAAAGTCGACAATCACCGGTTTTCGTTCGAAGTCGGGCCTCCAGCAGGAGGGCGGGTGATGTTTTGCGAAGCGGAGGAAACTTGTTTGAAGCAGCCGGAGATCGTTGGATCGGGCGGACGCAATTCATCACTTTTGGCTTGAATTACAGAATGTTGAATTCCAGAAAACCATTCTAACCATTCTGGCTGTCCGCCCGATCCTACGAGATCGGGCTGCTGAGTTTTTCCGACGCTGAGCAAAATTCACCCGCCCTTCCTGCGGGTTCATCCAGGGGACCTGACTTTTTGCGACTCCATCAAAAATGATGGAGTCGCAAAAAGTCAGATAGTCTCTGTTTAGCCGCATGGCGGGGCAACCGCCTTTTTCGCTGCATCAGATGAACTCAGCCGCCCGAGCTCGTAAGGTCCGGGCGTCAGGGCGGTCATTCGATACAGGCCATCAAAACGTAACAGATTGATTTTCAGACTATTGTACTTCGTTGAACGACGCCCGGCCCAACGATCTCCGGCGGCTTCAAACAGGCATCCGCTGCAGCATCAAAAGGCGGTTGCTCCGCCATGCTCAGGCCCGGAAATCGACCAAAGCCAAGCGGCGGCGACTTTTTGCGAGGCCATCCAAGATGGTTTCAGGCAGCCACGAAACAGATGCCCATACCGTTCAGCTGCTTGCAATCGAAGCATTTCGCCATTCATCAAAACGGAAGTGAGGATATAGAAGTCATGGAACAGGAAGTTGGAACCGTAGCCCTCAAGCGGGGACTTGCACAAATGTTGAAGGGCGGTGTCATCATGGACGTGGTGACACCCGAGCAGGCCAAAATCGCCGAAGAGGCCGGAGCCGTGGCGGTCATGGCCTTGGAGCGCGTACCTGCGGATATCCGGGCGCATGGGGGTGTGGCACGGATGAGCGATCCGGAAATCATCATCCGCATCATGGAAGCCGTGTCGATTCCGGTCATGGCCAAATGCCGGATCGGCCATTTCGTGGAAGCTCAGGTGCTCGAGGCCATCGGGGTGGACTATATCGACGAATCCGAAGTGCTCACCCCTGCAGACCGGGAACACCACGTCGACAAGCATGCCTTCAAAGTCCCCTTCGTCTGCGGCTGTAGAAATCTCGGGGAAGCCCTGCGCCGCATCGGCGAGGGCGCTGCCATGATCCGCACGAAGGGCGAGGCCGGAACCGGGGATGTCGTGGAAGCCGTGTACCATGCCCGGACCGTTCTCGGGGAAATCCGCAAACTGTGCGCCATGCCGGACGACGAATTGATGGCTTACGCCAAGACGATCGGAGCCCCCTATGAGCTGGTCAAGGAGACCAAGGCATTGGGTCGGATGCCGGTTGTCAATTTCGCTGCCGGCGGCATCGCCACGCCTGCCGATGCAGCTTTGATGATGCAGCTGGGAGTCGATGGGATTTTTGTTGGATCGGGGATTTTCAAATCGGGCGATCCGGCCAGACGGGCCAAGGCCATCGTCGAGGCCACCACCCATTTCCGGGATCCCAAAATCATTGCGGAAGTCAGCCGAAATCTGGGAGAAGCGATGGTGGGTCGGACGGCCGCATCGCTTCCCGAGTCCGAACAATTGGCTGTTCGGGGGTGGTGACCGTATGATGACCGGCAACGGTTGTATCATCGGAGTGTTGGCCATTCAGGGCGGTGTGATCGAACACATGAAGCACATCGCCCGGATTGGCGCATCCCCGAAAGAAGTACGCCTTCCGAAGGATCTCGAGGGGATCGACGGATTGATTCTGCCGGGAGGCGAGTCGACCACGATCGGTAAATTGGCGGTTCGCTTCGGCCTGATCGAACCGATCCGCCGGTTCGCAGCCGATCATCCCGTGTGGGGGACCTGTGCAGGGGCCATTCTGATGGCAAGGGATACGGGAAACCCCCAACCTCTTCTCGCACTTCTCGACATGAAGGTTCGACGCAATGCCTTCGGCAGGCAAGTGGACAGCTTCGAAACGGATTTGACCATCCCTGTGCTCGCTTCCGTTTCGGATGGGGAAAACCGACCCTTTCACGCCGTGTTCATCCGGGCTCCCCGCATTGAACAGACTGGGCTCCAAACCGAAATTCTGGCCGCCCTGCCCGACGGAACGATCGTCGGTGTGCAGCAGGGCAGGCTCATGGCCACATCTTTTCATCCGGAGCTTTCCGACGACGACCGCTTCCATCGATATTTTCTGAGGCTCATCGAAGCCGGCCCGTAATTCGGTTGCCATGCCTCCCTGTTGCGGCCTGAAAGCGCCCCCTATCCCTCTGATCCCGGTTTTGGCTCCAAACTCATCCGGTTGATGTCGTGATGACGTTGCAAAAAGTCAGTGCGTCTCTGTTGAGTCGCATGGCGAAGCAACCGCCTGTTGATGCTGCATCGGATGAACTCAGCCGCCCGAGCTCGTAAGGTCCGGGCGTCAGGGCAGTCATTCGATAGAGGCCATCCAAACGGAACGGGTTGATTTTCATACGATGGTACTTCGTTGAACGACGCCCGGCCCAACGATCTCCGGCGGCTTCAAACAAGCATCCGCTGCAGCATCAACAAGCGGTCGCCCCGCCATGCTCAGGCCCGGCAATGAACCAAATCCGGGTAGCTTCGACTTTTTGCGACTTCATCATGTCGTACCCGTTTCCTCGAAAAACTTTCTTGCCTCCGAAGCGATTCTTTCCGGGAGTGTAAACGTCGCCATATCCCCCAAGCCGACCTCGAATCCGGTGAAATCGCTTCGTACCCAGGGCGCGTAATTCGAACGTACCGTCATGACCACCCGCAATTCGAGGGCATTCGATGGATCTTCGATCAACAGCAATCCGAGGTTGTAACCGTTGCGGTTGAGGCTTCGGTAATAGCGTTGAACGGCAAGGATTCCGCCTGCAAGCGCCGCCCAATCCCTGTCGTCCGTATGTTCCAGCCGGGTGGCTCCGGGAAGAACCGCCCAGATTTCGAAAAATCCTTCCGGAGCGAATGCAGCCAGCCATTGCCACCTACCCGTTGTTCCGATCATCCGGCTTCCATCCGTGGTTTCATGTGTCAGATAATCAGAGAACAGGTAGCGGCCGCTCCGTTCCCGGTAAGATGCCGCTCGAGCGCCCAAATCCCGATGGTGGTTCGATGCCAGCGGATCGGCCTGAATCTGCAGATGGGGATGAAGGAGGGAGCCGCCTGCGGAAGGCAAGTGGTTTTGGGTGATGGCCATGTACCGAGAGGCCGGATCGACCACAAGCATCCGTTGAAGATAGACTATGGCGTTCAGAAAGCCGTCCCGATAGGATTCGGTCGATGCAGTGCCGATTTCAACGAAATGCCGATCGTCGAAAATACACACCGCCGAATGGGCGCCATAGGGAAAAAGATTGGGAAACAGGATGGATGTGCCGTATCGAAACCGGCCGCCCACTGTGATGTCATCCGAAAAGCGTGGGGTCCGGCTTTCGACTGCAGGAATACAGAAGGGGCAGACACTGCGATCTTCCGCAAATGGGGGAGGATCGGGCAAGGCCTCGGTTCCAGGTTCCCGTTCTTCGCCCCGATGGACCGTGATTCGGCAAGTTCTACCCGTGATCGGGTTCGTCCGAACCTGGATGGGTTTATCGACGAGCGTTCCTGAGGGGGAAACGAAGCGTGCGACAATCGTTTGAATTTCGAATGGACCCATCATGGGGTTTCCTTGCATGCCGAAGAAGGTTTTCAACTGCTGCAGTCGGTCACCGAAGACCAATGCCGTTCAGGCGCCGTAGCGCTCCTTGACTTTCATCCGGTCGATTGCACCCGATGCCGTTTTGGGCAATGTATCCACGAACTGCACGTACCGCGGCTTCTTGTAGCGGGCGATGCGGGTCGCCACAAATTCGATCAGGGCTTCGGCAGAAAGGCTTCTGCCGGGTTTGAGCACGCACACGGCCTTGATGCCTTCTCCAAAGGTGGGATCCGGTACACCGATGACCGACACCGCATCGACGTCGGGATGCTCGAGAATGACGGCCTCGACTTCGGCCGGGTAGACGTTTTCACCGCCCGGCTTGATGAGCTCTTTTTCGGGTTTCCGGCCGGCAAACCAGAGATAACCGTCGGCATCCAGCCGGCCCATGTCTCCCGTATGGTGCCACCCATTTCGGAACGTGAATCGGTTGGCATCCGGCTGGTTCCAGAATCCCTGAAAAACGAGCGGCCCCTGGACCACAATTTCGCCGGGTTCTCCCACAGGAACGGGTGTTTCGTTTTCGTCTACCAATTGCATACGGATCAGAAGGCCCTGCTTTCCGGCAGAACCAGGCCTCTCCCGGGCAGGCGAAAAGGTGACGAGCCCGGATGTTTCCGTCTGACCGTAGAGGGTCCAGAATCGGGCCGCCGTTTGCGCCTCGAACCGGGCGATCGTCTCGGGGCTGTCCAGACCGAGGACATGATGCAACGAAGTCGTCCGGAGCACGGTTCCCTCCATTTCGGAGAACAGCGTGGACAGGATCGGAGGAAAGCTCCCGATGATCGATATGGATTCGGCATCGATGAGCTCCAGGGTCCTGCGGGCGTCGAAGCGTTCCAGAATCACGTTTTTACCCCCTGCATGCAGCACCGCAAGAGCCAGGTTCAAGCCGGTGATGTGAAAAATGGGCAATATGTTGAGGTAGCTGTCGGACGGACCTACGGGAAGGGTGGCCATGGTCTGAATGTTTGCGGCAAGGATGTTTCCATGGCTGAGAACCGCCCCTCGGGCCTTTCCTCCGACGGCTGCCGTATAGATGATGCAGAAAGGATCATCTGTTGCAACCGGTTGACGATCGACAGGTTTACCTGCCACCATCCGCTCATCGATCCGAACGACCGCATCGTCATGAAAGCCCCACACATCCTGGATGCCACAGGTCTGCTGCAGTTCCCGGCCTCGATCTTCATGGGTTTTGTCCACACAAAGCAGCTTGGGGCTGCAGTCGGTCAAGATGTGCCGGATTTCGTCCATGCTCAGCCGCCAGTTGATGGGCACCACAATGGCGCCGACGGCCGACGCAGCACCGAATACATCCAGAAACCGCAGATCATTGAAAGCCAAGACCCCGATCCGGTCCCCTTTTTGGATGCCTGCGGCCGTCAGACCGGAAGCCAACCCGTCGACCCGGGTCAGCAGCTGGTTGTAGGAAAGCCGGATGTCGTTCTGTACGATTGCCGTCTGCTCGGGATAGATGCGTGCATTTCGGACAAACAGATCGTAGACACTGAGATCTCTCATGCAACCGCCTCCTGTGGTTGGATGGTGGGAAGAAAACAAGATTGGATTTCTTTACGTCATCCCTGCGGGTTTTTCAAGTAGGGGTCTGACAAGACAGACGGGCTGCGGTGTGAACTGGGAAAACGACGTGACGGAAGAGCCAAGGCCTTTGTTTGATGAGAACATCCCCTGCAAACAAAAAGGGGGAAAAGCGTCACCGCATTTCCCCCTTGAAATGACCTGGCTGAGGGACAAGGATTCGAACCTTGGTTAACGGGGCCAGAACCCGTCGTCCTGCCGCTAGACGATCCCTCAATCGTTGGAATTTTTACAGGATTCTCTCGATATCGTCAAGATAAAAAAAGAGACCTATTGAGAAGGGATGATTGGATGAGGTCTTCAACAGTTCGGCACTCTCTCTTGACCTGAAACAATGCAGGGGAATTTTGCTCAGCGTTCAAGCGAACCGAATCGTCATTCGTCTGCAAGCATTCCAAATAGTTGTCGTTGGCTATCCTTCGTGGAAATGTCATTGACAACATTCCGAGAAATAACGTAATGAGAATGAAGTTTCAAAAAACCCTCGCTTTCACGAAAGCATGAGATACTCCGGCTCATCGGAGTGATACCACCTCCCACGATGGTTGAAACCCATGAATCAACGAGAAATTTCCGAACGACTCCGTGACATCAGTGAACGATATCGGATGATCACGGAGAACATGGTTGATACCGTCTGGGTCATGGACCTGGATTTTCGCTTCGTCTATGTGAGCCCTTCCGTGCAACGGATGTATGGAGTTCCAGCAGAGGAAGTAATCAACCAGCCGGCTCATCAATCCCTCACGCCGGAATCCCTCGGGCATGCGCTTCACGTATTTTCGGAAGAACTGGCGTTGGAAGAATCCGGTACTGCCGATCCCAATCGAACCCGAACGATCGAACTGGAAGAATACCGAAAAGACGGATCGACGATCTGGGTGGAATCGACATTGTCGTTTCTGCGGAACGAAATGGGTAAACCGATCGGTGTTCTGGGCGTCAGCCGCGATATCACCCGGCGCAAACAGGCCGAAGCCGAACAGCAGATTCTCGAAACCCACAACCGTCAGCTTCAGCGAACCGAAAGTTTAGGACGAATGGCAGGGGCCATCGCCCATCATTTCAACAATCAACTGCAGATTATCATCGGCGGTGTTGAACTGCTCATCGACAGAACACCCGAAGGGTCAAACAATTATCCCGCACTGATGCATATCCAGGAAGCCGCTCGGAAAGCAGCCGACATCAGTCGGATGATGCTTACTTATATCGGCCAGACAAGCGGTATACGAACGAAACTGGATCTTTCAGAGCTTTGCAGAAACAGTCTCCCCCTTCTTCACGCTGCAGCACCCAAGTGGCTCGTGATCGAAACCGATTTCCCGGCTGAAGGACCGTTCATCGAAGCGGACGATCACCTCCTCCGCCAGATACTTGCCAATTTGGTGATCAACGCCTGGGAAGCATCCACTGAATCCTGCACCAGCATCCGGATCGCCGTGGAAACGGTTCCTTCTATCCATATTTCGACATCTCTTCGATTCCCGCTCGATTGGCGTCCCGAACAAGACCGATACGTCTGCCTGACGGTCGAAGATCATGGTTGCGGCATCCTCCCCAAAGACATCGAATCCATTTTCGATCCCTTCTTTACGACGAAGTTCATTGGAAGAGGCATGGGGCTTCCGACGGTTCTCGGTATCTTGAAGGCTTATCGCGGTTGTATTACCGTCGAAAGCAAGGCGAATCTGGGCAGCATTTTTCGGATTTTTCTACCGGTGGCCTTTTCCGACTTATCCCCAGCAGAACATTCGGTGAAACCGACCCTGAATGTCACGAAGGGCAGGATCCTTCTCATCGATGATGAAAACATGGTTCGGGATATTGCCACCATGATGTTCAACCGACTGGATTACGATGTCATTCAGGCTGCAAGCGGAAAGGAAGGAATCGCGCTTTTCGAACAGCATCACGCAACCATCGATGCTGTCGTTTGCGATCTAACCATGCAGGACATGGATGGATGGCATGTACTCACTGTCCTGCGGTCCATCGATCCGCAAGCGAAAGTCGTCTTATCGAGCGGATACGACGAGGCCACCGTCATGGCCGAAGCCCATGCCGTTCGTCCCGATGGGTTTTTGGGAAAGCCCTATCGCATGCAGGAGCTTTCCGCTTTCATGCAAACCGTTCGAACGTGATGAGGTGAAGCGGAGAGACTGGTTGTGGTCCGAGCTGCAAATGAAACCGCTCCATCCACCGTTTTTTCGACTTCCAACTCCCGCCCCCTGACTTCAGACTTTTATCAACCCATCCTTGCCAAAAGGACTCATTTTTGAAAATCGATATGAGGATACACATTCATCTCTTTCAAGGTTGGAATATTGCTCTGTCGTCGATCCTGATTCCAATTCTGCTCATTGAAGCATCTGCCGCCTTTGCACTTCAACTCACAGCGGAAGAACAAGCCTTCCTGCAGCAGAAGAAGCGCATCGTTTTCATCAGCCAGGCCCAATACCCGCCTTTCGAGTTCGTCGATGAAAACGGCCAGCATGAAGGCATCATGATCGATGTCGCCCGCTGGATGGCCGTTGAAATGGGCTTTCACCCCGTATTTTTCGCAAACTCCTTTCAGAAGGCACAGGAAGCGGTTCTTTCCGGGGATGCCGATGTCCTGACCAGCCTTTTTTTCAGCCAAAAGAGACAGGAGCGGTTCTCGTTCACGGAGCCGCTTTTCGATGTGCCGGCTTCCATTTTCGTGCGTGCCGAAAGAACCGACATGCGTTCGGTCCAGGATTTGAACGGAAAAGTCATTGCCATCCAACGAGGAGACTATGCCAAAGAGTTTCTGGAAACCAGCGGCATTCGTTTTCAGGTTCTGGATACGGACAATTTCGCTCAAGCTACGGATGCCGTTATTGCCGGTCGGGCCGATGCCGTGATCGGAGACGAGCAGATCGTGCTCTACCATATCTATCAAAACCGCCTGAACCAGGAAATCAAGAGAATCGGAGGTCCGCTGTACATCGGTGAAAATTGCATGGCTTCAAGGCCGGAAAATTCTCTCCTCATTCAAATTCTGAACAAGGGCATCGCCGAAGCCCGCTCGAACGGGATGTTGGACAAGATCCAGGAAAAATGGCTCGGAAAAGCGTTCGGTCATCCATCATCCTATGTTGAGACACATCGAAAGGAAATCGCAGCGGGTTTCATAGCACTGCTGGTCGGTCTTATCGGCGTCTGGTTCTGGAATGTCCAGCTTCGACGAACGGTCCACCGTCAGACCGAACTGATTCTTGCCCGAGAGAAAGCGCTTCAGGAAAGCGAACGGAATTTCCGCACTTTTTTTGAAACCATGGATGACATGATCGTCGTTGGCACACGGGATGGCAAGATCCTTTATACCAACCCCGCCGTCTGCCAGAAACTGGGTTATACTCCAGACGATCTTGCAGCCATGCACATTTTGGATTTCCATCCTGCCCAGAAACGCTCCGAAGCCGAATCCATCTTTTCGGCCATGTTGCAGGGCGAGCGGGATGTTTGCCCCCTGCCGCTCGCAACCAAAGACGGTATCCTTCTTCCTGTGGAAACCCGGGTGTGGTTCGGCCAGTGGAACGGCATCGAATGCATTTACGGAATCTGCAAAGACCTTCGCAAGGAACAGGAAGCCCTGCAATTGTTTAATCGGATTTTTCACCACAACCCGGCCGCCATGGCGATCACCCGTGTTGCGGACAGTGTTTTTGTCGATATTAACGAAACGTTTGTCCATACACTCGGCTACAGCCGGGAGGAGGTGATCGGAAAACCTGTGACGGATCTTCAGTTGTTCGTTTTGCCTCAGGATCATCAGGACGCCAAAAAGACATTGTATCGAGACCGTAGGCTTTTTGATTGTAAGCTCGACATCCGTTGCAAGGATGGCAGCATTCGAAATGGGCTTTTCTACGGAGAAGTCATCGAAAATCAGGGAGAACGCCTGTTTCTAACCGTCATGATCGATCAGACTTCCCGCAGAAAAGCCGAGGAAATTCTGAACAGGGAATATGCCTTCCGAAACACCATTATCGAGAACATTGCTGAAGGGCTGTTTGTCTGCCAGCAAGCAGCCGAGCATCTCTTCATCCGGTTTACCATCTGGAACCGGAACATGATTCAGATAACAGGCTATACCCTGGAAGAAATCAACCAGAGCGGATGGCTCCCGCTGATGGTGCCGGACAGGCCCACCACGGATCGCGCCGCCGAGCTCATCCGAGGAACGTTTGAGGGACATCATTTGCAAAACGTAGAATGTCCAATCGTTCGAAAGGACGGCGAGAAGCGATGGGTGAGCATTTCGACCTCCAATGCTGAAACCGACGGAGGAACGGTTCATGTGCTCGGACTGGTGCAAGATATCACCGAACGGAAACGGATGGAAGCGGAGCGCCAGACGACGGAACAGCGGCTCCAGCTGATCGAAAAGGCAGAAAGCCTTTCCCGAATGGCCGGCTCCATTGCACACCATTTGAACAACCAGCTCATGGTGATTCTGGGCAATCTGGATATGGTTGCCGACAGCTGCGCCAACGATCGACAGGCCCAAACCTACCTCGACGCCATGCGGAAAGCCGCCCAGAAGGCCGCTGAAATCGGGCGTCTCGTACTGGTCTATTTGGGGCAGAGCTTCGAGCGGCGCGCACCCACCGATGTCATCGAGATGTGCAAACAGAGCTTGCCGGCGCTCGCATCCCTCGTTCCTTCGCATATCCGGCTGGACACGGATATACCGAAGGCGGGATTCCAGGCAAACATCAATGGCCCTCAGATCCGCCAGGTCCTGATGCAACTTGCCACCAATGCCATCGAAGCCATCGGCGATCGACCAGGGACGATTCGAATCACCGTTCAAACGGTCAATGGCTCTGAGATCCCCGTCTTGCATCGCCATCCCGTGGACCGAGATCCAATGGATGTCCCGTATGTGTGCATCGATGTCGCTGATACCGGTTGTGGCATATCGGAAGCTCAAATCGACCGAATTGTCGATCCCTTCTATACCAGCAAGTTCACCGGGCGAGGCATGGGGCTTGCTGTCGTTCTCGGCATCCTTCGAAGTCATGAAGGCTTTCTGAACATCGAGAGCGAACCCAATCAAGGCAGTCATTTCCGCATCTATCTTCCGGTCAGCCAAACTGTTTCATTGGAACCATCGGCTAAACCCAACCATGATCTCCCAGGGCCGCCTGTCGAGATGGAAGGAGTCGTGCTGCTGGTAGAAGACGAAGTACTGGTGCGGGAGGTAACCGAGACCATCCTGAAACGACTTGGCTTTACGGTGGTCTGCACATCCAACGGGGTCGAGGCCGTCCAGGTGTTCGAGAAAACGCCGGAGCGGTTCCGCCTCGTCATTTCGGATGTGGCCATGCCGATCATGGATGGATGGGAGACATTGTCCGCGCTAAGGCGCATCCGGCCGGACATCCCGGTTATATTGGCCAGTGGATATGAAGAGGCACACGTTCTGGCTGGCGAGCATGAGGAGTTTCCGCAGGCCGTTCTCGAAAAGCCATACCATGTCCAGGACCTGATGGAGGCGATTCGAAAGACACTCGGTCCTTCCCCGGGGCAGATCTGACGATCGGTCGGCAGCAGGTCGACCTAAAAAAAATCGATGTGCTGTTTACAAAACCATCACAACCGGACATCCTCCGCCGAGCTGTATATCCGAATGCCCAGCTTTTCCGCCACCGGAAGCGCATTCGGCGCTACCATCGGAGAAATTACGATCATCTCGGACGCCTTACGCTGATGACGTTTTTCATAGAAACGGACCTTCCGTTCGAAAATGTACATATCGGGCTTGCTCATCGAGGATTTGATCTCGACAATGATCAACAGCCCATTCTTGATGATGATGTCCAGTTCGATCTGATCCGGTCGGCCGAACACCTCTCCCTCATCGTCGTATTCCATGACGTTGAGCACTTCTACTCCGGCAAATTTTTCTAGAATGCCCTTGAGCGCATTGCGGAAAGCCTGTTCGCTGTGCAGACCCCATCGAGCGCCCAACGCTCCGATCGTGCTGTCATGTTTCCTGGCCAATGCCTGGATTTCCGTCAACATCTCCTGGATGACTTTCTGATTGGCTTCCCATCTACGATTCTGTTCTTCCCACTTCCCGCTTTGCTCTTCCCACTTCCGGTTCTGCTCATGCCATTTGATACGCTGTTCCTCGCGGTCACGTCGCAATTCATCCAGAATACGATCGAAGCGATCTTCCATTTGGGCTTTGTCGGCAAAATGCTTGCGGGATAGCTGCAGGATATACCGCCCGATTTCCGGATCGTTCTCCAAAATGGACGGAAGCTCCTGCAAAATGACTTCCTTGATCTGCTGCGGCGTCATGATGGCATCCCCCCTTTCTCCATTCCATCCTTTCCCCACATTCATTCAGGGCATACCAATCCATTGCGATGGTCGCCCAGACCGTTGTTTGGAATCATACCGAAGTTGAAGAATAATACAAGATGGAGTGCCGCAATCGTTTTCGGATCACCCACAGCTCCCGGTTGACCCGTTCGACATGATGTTGGATCGCCGCTTCAAAAACCACTGTAGGCATCCATTCCAAACCCGTCAGTTGCAACCGAACAATCACCGGGTATTGTCCACGATGATCTCATGAATCGGCGTGTCCGTCGCCCCAGCCATCTTCACGGCCGGGATGATGTCCGGTTTTTTTCTTGACGCGTTCAGCAGAGCCCCAAAAGTCTTTTGGCGGTTCTCTCCAGCACCGCAACGGCAACAATCAGTGTCTCGAAGCGCTTGTCCCGCGTCTGACCGTGATAGAATCGGTAGTAGATCTGCTGGGCGATGACGGCCAGCCGGAACACCCCGAACCCGTAGTAGAACTCGAAATGCGCCATCGGTCTGCCGGAAAGAGCTGAATAGTGTTCCATGACTTCGCGACGGGTCAGGGCTCCATCCAGATGGGTGGGCAAGGTCCGGATGGCCTGCATTTCCTCGGGATCATCCTTTTCGACCCAGTAGCCCAGGCTGCTTCCCAAATCCATCAGCGGATCGCCGATGGTGGCCATCTCCCAGTCCAGAACGCCGATGATCCTCAGAGGATCGGATGGATCCAGCACAATGTTGTCGAATTTGAAGTCGTTGTGAATGACGCAGGGGCGATCCGAATCGGGGGGCTGATGCTCCGAAAGCCAGGCCATCACAGATTCGAAGTCCGGTGCATCCGGCGTTCGGGCCGCGCGATATCGGCCGATCCAGCCTTCGATCTGACGGTGCACATACCCTTCGGGTTTTCCGAAATTCTCGAGTCCGATTTCCCGATAGTCGAGCGCATGAAGCGCATAGTGGGTTTCGATGACCTTTTCGAAGAGGGTTCGGACCTGATCCGGGGAAAGCGACCATCCCCGGGGTGGATTGCGCCGCAGGATGATCCCCTCGATGCGGTCCATGGCGTAGAAGGGACATCCCATGACTGCCGGATCATCACAGAAGACGACGGGATTGGGGCAATAGGGATAGACAGGTTTGAGGGCTTTCAACACCCGATACTCCCGGCTCATGTCATGGGCGCTTTTGGCCTTGGTACCGAAGGGGGGCCGGCGCAGCACCAGCTGACGATTCTCAAAACGGACGGAATAGGTAAGATTGGAATGCCCGCCCGGATATTGCTTCAGCACCATCGCTCCCTTCAGTCCGGGAATGCTGTCCCGAAGGAAGGTTTCGACCTTCGGAAGATCGAGTTCTTCTCCTGTTCGAACTTCAACTGCATCGTCGATCCATTGACTGTCCATCGTTTCTCCTTCCTCAAGGCCTTCTCACCATCCATGTTCCGGATGCACCGCCTCGACCCTGTCGATGAGAATCCAGGTCCTCCTCCTTCTCGACAAAGGCGGGAATCCAGACCATGGCCTTCGCGGGACCTGTAGGAGGCGACCGATCAGTCGGCATCTACAAGTCCGATTGCTTTTCAGAACAAACAGACCAAAAGCCCACCGCCGACTACTCACTGCCGACTGCCCACTGCCGACTACCCACCAACTACATTTTCACGACCCATGCCTCGATCCAGTCCATCACGAATTCGGCGAACCGATCGACCGTGATCTTCCGCTCTGCGTATTTACCGCGTTTGAGATACCAGTCCTGCAACACGGCCTTGATGAGAGATGCAGACAGAAGCGGATCCTTCTCGACAAAAACCCCCTTTTGCTGCCCTTCGATCAGAATGTCGCAGATCATCTTCTCTGTAGCCCGCTCGCTTTCAATGGCCTTTTCCCGCTCTTCTCCGCTTAGGTTCTTCGTTTCCATGTAGGAGAAATAGAACCAGGGTTGCATGGCTTCGCTGAGATAGAGGTGGGTCACCACCATGGATCGGAGTTTTTCGAGGGGGTCCACCGCCCCGGCAATGCTTCGCTCGAGGATCGTGGCCGACATCAGGCGCTGCTGGTGCTGCAGCATTTCGAGCAAATCGTCCTTCCCCGAAAAGTAGTTGTACAGCGCCCCCATACTAAGCCCGCTCTCCCGGCTCAGGTCCCGCATGCTCATCGCCTTGAAACCCTTCTGGTTGCTGATCTTCAACACAGCCCCGAAGATTCGGTCCAGGTTGCGTACCACCGTACGATCCTTACGGATTTTGCCTTCGCTCTGTTTTTCGTCGAATGAACGGCGATAGATTTCCTGCTTCGACAGGTGCAGGCTCTCCATGAATCGGTCGAAACGGATGACCCTTCGTTTACGGGAAGCGGGTGGCGTGACTGCAGCTTCGGCTTTTGATTCGGACATCATGCAACCGCCTGTTTTCCGAGATATCGTTTCAGAATCTGGCGACCTGCGGCCAACTTGTGCACTTCATCCGCACCATCATAGATGCGGCTTGCCCGCTCATGCCGATACAGCCAGGCGATGATCGTGTCATCGGTCATTCCCAAGCCGCCATGCACTTGAAGCGCCCGGTCGATCACCTTCATCATGGTGTTGGCCACGACAAACTTGATCATCGAAATCTCCGTACGGGCGGCCTTCGCCCCGAACCGATCGATCCGATCCGCCGCATACAGCACCATGAGGCGGGCCGCTTGAATGTCGGCCGCACATTCAGCGATCCACATCTGAACGATGTCCTTGTGCGCTAGGGTTTTGCCGGGAGCGATGGGACGGGTGGCAGCGCGTTGGATCATCAGATCGAAACACCGATTGCAAATGCCGATCCAACGCATGCAGTGGTGGATGCGGCCTGGGCCGAGCCTCTCCTGGGCAATGGCAAAGGCACCGCCTTCCGGGCCGAGGAGATTCGATTGCGGAACCCGGCAGTTCCGGTACAAAATTTCACCGTGTCCGAAATAATCTTCTCCGGGCTCTCCCATGACGGGGATGTTGCGTACCTGGTTGAAGCCGGGTGTGTCCGTGGGAACGATGATCATGCTCGAGCGTTGATAGATCGGTGCATCGGGATTCGTGACGGCCATGACAATGGCGAAGGCCGCACCATCGGATGAGGACGTGTACCATTTCTGACCGTTGATGACATAGTCATTCCCATCCTTGACGGCCGTCGTATCCATCATCGTCGGATTGGAACCAGGCATCTCGACTTCGGTCATCGAAAAACAACTTCGGATCTTGCCTTCGACCAAAGGTCGAAGCCATCTTTCTTTCTGTTCCGGTGTGCCGAACATGTGCAGGATCTCGATGTTTCCGGCATCCGGCGCCTGACATCCGAAGACATAATGCCCGAGGATCGATCGTCCCAGACATTCGGAAACGAGAGCGTGTTCCTTGAGGCTCAGCCCCATGCCGCCGTATTCGACGGGATGGTTTGGGGCCCAAAGCTCCATCTGCCGGACCATATCACGCTTTCTTTCCAGCTCGGGCAATGCCGCCCGAAACCCTTTGGAAAGAACGATCGGCTCGAGCGGAATCAGTTCTTTTTCGACAAACTCATCGATCATGCGGGTGATCAGTTGCATCTTTTCCGGAATTTCAAAATTCATGGCAATCTCCTGAAGATCATGAGGGGGAATGAAACCATGGATGGGATCGATTTTCGTTCCGGAAGACCGTATCGGATCAACAAACAGAAGTCAATCGAAAAGATCGAACGTTCGTTCTATTTGTCGCAACTGCCCGCTACGGTATGGGCAAGGGGTGTCGTACCCCATGCATTTCATACACGAGGATAGAACTTCGCACCATGAACAATCATCTGGAAAAACAAGCCCTGGGGGCAGAGGGAGGAATGTAGAGACGGCGGCATCGTTCGGGCTTCAGATCTGACAAGAATGTATAGACCGCCTATGACGTCGAGGATGGCAAGGAGGCCTTGGCGCACCATATCCTTCTTCGCCTTTCCTCTATCAAGAAAAAGCCGGACGACCTGTTTCGGAGATAACCCTTGATGAGCTCGCAACAAGTCGCCATCCTCGGATTTTCCTTCAGTGCCGGGCCTCCAGCAGGAAGGCGGGTAATGTTTTGAGAAGCAGCGGAAAAGGTTACCCACTCACCCCGCGACTCGACAGAAACGCCCTGACTTTTTGCAAGTCCATCAACCCTTACGGAAGAATGGCAAAAACCCGGGCAGGCGCTCCGGTGCCATCCCGGATCAGCATAGGCATTGGATAGAGCATGGCACCTGTGGCAGGCAGTTTGTCCAGATTCGCAATGTTTTCGATGGCCAGCTTGTCGGCTGCAAACCATGTTCGATGCACCAAAAAATCCGTTGACTGGCCATAATCGATGCTTGGTGTATCCAGGCCGATGCCCTTGACATTTCTTTCCTTGATCAAAAATTCCGCAACCTCCGCGGAAAATCCTGGAAACCGAAGTTCGGCAAGCGCTTCTTTGCCGCTTTTCGATGTGCCGAGCACTTGTTTCCGATCCGGATAATGGAAGGTGTCGATTCCGGTATACATCAACACCCAGGCATGCTCCGGCAGCTTTCCGTGTCGGCTCTCCCACGCCTGGATATCCGCTACGGTCAACAGGTAATCCCGGTTATCCCTGCACTTGGAAACGACATCGATCTTGACCGCCGGACCGATCCATTCCGCCAATGGAATCTGATCGATCGTTCTTCCTTTTTCGGCGAAATGAATGGGAGCATCTACGTGTGTGCCCCCATGTTCGGAAGCACCATACAGATTCGAAGCATACCACCAGCCGCCTTCCAGTCTCCGCCATTCCTGTTTTTGTAGTCTGAACGGTTCCGCAGTCGGCCAATAAATGGTTGTTTCATCGAACACGTAGGTCATATCGAGCAGCTTATCCGCTTTTGGCACATGAAGCGGGGAAGCGGCGAAGGCGGTGTGACCTGCTATCAGACAAATTCCAAGAAGAACAAATGCCGACTGGAACAACCACCTGTTTTTGGCCATCAACCATCTCCTATTCGAAGGTTTTTCCCAATCCACCCCGGACGACTTTCTCAAACGACTCAGGCCTTGTCAAGCAAACCGATTTTGAATGTTGGCCTCGCAAAAAGTCGCTGACCACCGTTTTTCCTTCAAAGCCGGACCTCCAGCAGGAGGGTGGATCAATCCATAGGGCCAGACTTTTTGAGAGGTCATCTTGAATCGTCGGATAACACTTGAAAAACGAAGCGATATGGGATAAAGATCGCATCATCAGTGAGTTATGCAATAGGCAAACGCCATCCAGACTCCGTCCGGGTGGCGTTTTCTTTTTGGAGGAAAGATGAAGGACTTGCAGGGAAAGAAACTCGTCGTCATCGACAATTACGACTCCTTTACCTATAACCTCGTGCAAATGTTCCGAAGGTTTCCGCTCTCCATCGAGGTCCATCGTTCGGATCGGATTCAGGTTTCGAATGTTCTGGAAAAGCGACCGGATTATTTGTTGATCAGCCCGGGTCCCAAAGACCCGGAAGATTGCGGCATTTCAACCCATCTAATCCAAGCTGCAGCAGGCAGATTCCCGATTCTGGGCGTATGCCTCGGGATGCAATGTATGAACGCCGCGTTCGGAGGAAAAACAATTCGCGCTCCGCTTCCGGTTCACGGAAAAGTGAGCCGGGTGTTTCATGAACAGGAGGGCATTTTTACCGGTGTACCATCCCCTTTTCGGGTGGCACGGTATCATTCCCTCGCCATCGATCCCACTTCGACGGGAGTGGCTATAACGGCATGGAGCGAAGACGGGGTCATCATGGGAATCGCCGCTCCCGAAAAAGCCATGTATGGCGTACAGTTTCATCCGGAAAGTTTTATGACCGAATTCGGGCATATCCTGATTGAAAACTTTTTGCGTGTCCATCCACCTCGAAGAAGGGCGTCCATGGAAAAGAAAACAGACCGGAAGCTTACCGCATACGCCAAACCCATAACCAACTTTTCCCGGTAACCGCCCATGTCTACGCCATCCAAAGCGAAAGAAACGGCCGCCCCAATCGAATCTCTGAAGGAAATCACCGGCCGCATCACCCGAATTCATGAAGAGGCTTTTTTCTGTGGTCTTTTGTTCATGGACGTCGCCGCCCGGTTTGCGGACACACCCGGTACGGTTTTGTTGATGAGCGGAGGCGAGCTGGATTGTGCCAGATACCACATCCTTGCCGTGCACCCCTGGCTGTCGATCCAGGTCCGGGGGAAGGAGGCGTTGATGCAGACCTCAAGGCACACCCTCCAGATGGAGACCGACCCCTTCGATCTGCTTCGGCATGTTCTGAGGACATATAGCCAAACCATCGCCGACCCTCCGGAGCCGATCGGTGCCGGTCTTTTCGGCTATCTGGCCTATGACCTGAAGGATGCGATCGAAACACTGCCCCGCACCACTATCGACGATTTGGGCCTGCCCCACCTGTGCCTCTATGCCCCATCGGTCATTCTCGTTCAGGATCGACAGACCGAGTCCACCCGTCTGTTCATACCCGTGCGCGAGATTTCAGGTGAAAGCCAACTGGAAGCCGATCGTCGGGCATTTTTCGATGCGCTTTCATCCGATCCGCCATCAGAAGGGGATTTCGCCTGCGATGCGAAAGGTTTCCATTCTCCCTTCAGCCGCTCCGGCTACATGAACGCCATTTCGTCCATCCAGGAATACATCGCGGCCGGACACATCTATCAGGTCAACCTTTCCCAGCGGTTTGAAACCCGATTTTCCGGCCACCCGTTTTCCCTGTTCCGGGCGCTCTTTACGGCAGCGCCCGCTCCGTTCTACGCCTATATCCATGCCGGGGACCACCATATCGTTTCGAGTTCGCCGGAGCGGTTTTTGATGCGGCGCGGCGCAACGGTCGAAACCCGCCCCATCAAGGGGACGCGTCCTCGGGGGAAAACGCCCCAAGAAGACGAGACGATGCGGTGTGAGCTTGCAACAAGCCTCAAAGACGATGCCGAACTGTCGATGATCGTCGATCTGATGCGAAACGACCTCGGAAAGGTCTGCAAGGCCGGATCGGTGGTCGTTTCGGAGCACAAACGGCTCGAAAGCTATCCCAACGTGTTCCATCTCGTTTCGATCGTCACCGGAGAGCTCGACAGCGACGCCGATACGGTCGATCTGCTCCGTGCCACATTCCCCGGCGGATCGATCACCGGATGCCCGAAGATCCGGGCGATGGAAATCATCGACGAGCTGGAGCCCTGCCGCAGGCATGTCTACACCGGATCGATCGGATACATCGGGTTCCATGATACAATGGACTTGTCGATCGCCATTCGAACCATCACCATCGTCGGAAACCGGATGGTGTTTTCCGTAGGAGGCGGGGTGGTTTTCGATTCGGAGCCTGCAGCCGAATATGAAGAAACCCTTCACAAGGGCGGCTCCATCATGGGCATCTTCGAGGGCCGAATGTCCAGAGCTCCGTCATCGATCCAGACGCTCTGGCATAACGGCGCCCTGGTCCCTGCCGACAAGGTCACCATCCCGGTGTTGTGCAAAGGGGTGCAGTACGGATATGGATTTTTCGAAACCATCCGGGCGGATCATGGGCACATCCGGTTCCTGGACGATCACATCGAACGGTTTTACCGGGCATGGGACGCCCTCTTCGAAAGCCGCAGACCCGATCTGAGCTGGGAGACCATCATCCATCAGGTGCTTGCGGCCAACGGACTCGAGAAGGATACGGCTGCGGTGAAGGTCATGGCGATCCATGGGGAAGAATGTGCCGGCTGTTTCATGCCGCAGTTGACCGTCACCGCTTCTGCTTACGTTCACCGGCTGCTGCAGGTGAACAAGACCGGTCTCGATGTGGCCGTCTATCCGCATCCGCGGCAATCGCCCCTGGCGGACCACAAGACGTTGAACTACCTCTTCTACTTTCGTGCCGGTCAATGGGCGAAGCTCCATGACGCGGATGAAGCCCTGATCCTGAATCCAGATGGAAGCCTGTCCGAAACCAACACGGCCAATCTGCTGCTGATCGAAGGCCGCCGCGTGATCCGTCCGGCTTCCGAGCATGTCCTTCCCGGAATCATGGAAAAGCGGGTTCTGGCCTGGCTGAAAACCAACGGCTATACCATCGAACACCGAAAGATCATGCCCGAAACACTTCCGAAGGCCGATGGGCTCATCCTCACCAATTCACTGATGGGTCCGGTTCCAGCGCTGTCCGTAGACGGAGAACGCCTGAGCGATTGCAGCACCTGGTGCAGCAGGCTGCGTGATGACCTGCTGGGTTCGCAATGAGACAAGAAACGGTATTGCTACAAGATACGGAAGTCAGGAGCCAGAAGAAAAATAGAGCCTGAGTGTTTGCGAGACCATCAGGCTTGATGGCCCCGCAAAAAGTCGATTTTCCCGTGCTTTTCGTAAATGTCGGGCATCAGCGGGGTGGCTGGGGAAGCCTTTTGAGACTGCTGCGAAAACGTGTTTGAAGCCGCCGGATATCGTTGGATCGGGCGGAGATGCTTCATCAATATTTTTTTGAAAAACATCATGTTGTGATGGCCCCGCAAAAAGTCGAAGATCGAAAATGAAGAGTATTCAGGAATCAACTATTCTCCATAACAAATATGATGTTCAAAAAACCAAAATAGCTCTTTGACAAACTGTTTGATCCGGTTTG
>JBFMBE010000028.1:0-27176 GCA_040755275.1 Thermodesulfobacteriota bacterium
ACCATGAAGATCGTGTTTCCCTCCTAAAGTCCTCACTATCCAACGCCCGACACCCACGACAGTTTCTATTGCCAAATCGAAGCGATATACGATACATTTGAAAGCCTCGCAAAAAGTCGCTTTTCCCGTGCTTTTCGGGAATGCCGGGCATAAGCGGGGTGGCTGGGGAAGCCTTTTTCGCAGCAGCGAAAAAGGTTCCCCAGTCACCCCGCGACTCGACAGAAACGCCCTGACTTTTTGCGAGCGCATCACATTTGAATTCGTTTTCATTGAGATACTATCGACTTTCGGTTGATTCATCATGCCTATTCACCAGAAAACCCTGGCCAGAACGGTTCATTTCACCGGATTGGGAGTCCATTCCGGCCGAACGGTGAACGTCGCCGTTCACCCGGCACCAGCCAATCACGGCATCAAATTCCTACGGAAAGATATTGCAGACGCAACACCCATTCCGGCGCGGTTCAATGTCGTCGTTGATACCAGTTTGGCGACAGTCATCGGTTACGATGGGGTCATCGTTTCCACGATCGAGCATCTGATGGCCTCCCTCTCAGGGCTTGCTATCGACAATGCCCTGGTCGAATTGGACAACTACGAGCTCCCCATTATGGACGGAAGTGCCGGTCCCTTCACCCGAGAACTTCTGGCTACAGGAACCATCATCCAGGACAAGCCCAGGTTCGCTTTTCTGATCCGTCGACCGATCCAGATCGAACAGAGCGGAAAATCCGTTGCCGTCTACCCGGATACGCACTACCGCATCACCTGCACCATTCGATACGATCATCCCCTCATCGCCGAGCAAACCTGTTCAATCATTGTAAACCCTCGCACCTTTGTCGACGAGATCTGCGATGCCCGAACGTTCGGATTTTTTCACGAAGTCGAAGCCATGCAACAACTTGGACTTGCCCGGGGTGGAAACCTTCAAAACGCGGTTGTCATCGGGAAAGACGGTGTCATGAATCCGGATGGTCTTCGATATGCAGACGAATTCGTCCGCCACAAGCTGCTCGACTGTATCGGGGATTTTTCCTTGATGGGCATTCCCATCATCGGGCACGTGGTAACGAATTGTTCCGGTCATGCGTTCAACCAGTCTTTTCTGCAAAAACTGTTTGAAGAAAAATCGGCATGGGAAATCATACCGATGCCCGCCGATGATGTCGAAGTCGCCCGGAAGGAACCCTATCGTATCCCTGAATCATTTGAGAGGGCGGCAAATTGGACGTCATGAAGCAATGGATAATGACCACATGCAGTTTCAGACCATTGCTGTCGATACACAGCACCCGATGTACGCTCCTGTCGGTGGTGTTCCTTCTGGTCAGCGTCCTTTCCGCCGATGTTTCCAGTGCCAAAGAAGTAGGCATCACCAACCTGATCGTCACCAACACAAAGAACGATCTGTTGCTCTACCTGACGGTGGAAAACAGTTTCCCCGACACCGTCATCGCAGCTGTCGAACACGGCCTTCCGACCACTTTTTCCTTTTATGTCGTGCTCTATCAGTCCCGGAGTTTCTGGTTCGACAAGAAACTCGTCGATGAGACGGTAACCCACACGGTTCAGTACAACAACCTGAAGAAGGAATATGTCGTCACGCGATCCTGGGACACCGAAAAAACGCGGGTTGTCAAAACACTCGAAGAAGCCATGAATCTCATGGTGGATATCGATGGGCTGAAGGTCATCCCGTTGAAGAAACTCGAAAAGGGCAGACAGTATCAGCTGCTGACGAAGGTCCGGTTGAAAAAAGCAACCCTGCCCTTTTCGCTCCATTATGTGCTCTTGTTCATGACGTTCTGGGATGTGGAAACCGACTGGTACAGCGTTGACTTTATTTTCTAAACGGTTTCAGCACTCCCGATCGATTCCCAGGTGAGCCAGCCATCTTCGCAGGAATCACCTCCCCACCATGACGATACCTCCATGAAGAAGTCTGCTTCTTATCTGACACCGGAAGACCGAAGACGTCGCAAGCGGGAAGGAATCATCGCCGTCATCACCGCTGTCGCTTTCGTTTTTCTGGTGTTCATTGAAATTCGCATGGCCGGATTTGGAACGACGTTTCCCCTGCGGCATACCATCCTGATGTTCAGTCTGACGAACATCAACCTGCTCCTGCTCCTCCTGCTCATCTTCCTGGTCTTCCGGAACCTCGTCAAACTGATCTATGACCGGAAGAGGCGGGTGATGGGTGCGAAACTGCGCACCAAACTCGTTGTCGCCTTCGTTTCGATGACGCTGGTTCCCACGATCGTCTTGTTTTATTTCTCAATTTCCTTTCTCACTTCCAGCATCGACGTCTGGTTCAACCTTCCCGTCGAACAGGCTCTGGAAAACGCCCTTCATGTTGGACGTCATCACTACGGGGCCCTGGAAAACACCCATGCCTTCTACCTCGAACGAATCGCGTTTCAAATCAAGAGCCGAGCGCTGCTCACCCCGCAGAACAACAAGGAACTCCATCATTATCTTCAGACAGTCATCAAGGCTTTCAACATCGGAGCCGTAGAGGTATACGACGGAAAAGGAAAACCCATCGTTCAGGCGTTGGACGCGAAAGTCGACCCAAAATCCCTTCCATCGCTTCCGATGGAAACGCTCACAGAGCCGACCTCTCCAAAACAAGTCCATTCGGTGACGGAATCCATACCCACCGGCGAACTCTTCCGATCGGTCGCAACCATTCCCTTCGGTGTCCGCCCCCAGGAGACCGAAGGATTCCTCGTGTTGAGCTCCATCGTGGCCCCCCAGCTTGCAGAGAACATCGCATCCATCAACCGGGGCTTCGAGGCTTACCAGCAACTCAAACTGCTGAAGAAGCCGATCCAATCCTCCTACTACCTGATCCTGTCGATCGTCGGATCGCTTGTGGTGTTCTGTGCCGTATGGTTCAGCTTCTATCTGGCCAAGTCCATCACCATTCCCATTCAGGAGTTGGCCGTCGGCGCCAAACGGGTGGCTGAAGGAGATTTGGGGGTACGCATTGCACCCGTTGCAGATGATGAAATCGGGCACCTGGTAACCGTGTTCAATCAGATGACCCATGACCTGCAATTGAGCAGAGCGCAGCAGAACCAGTTCTCCAGACAGCTCGAGCTTCAGAATGCGGAAATCGAGCAGCGCCGCAAATACATGGAAATCGTTCTGAACCATATTTCCACGGGCGTCATATCGCTGGACGAGCGGGGATTCATCGCAACGATCAATGCATCCGCAGAAACGATGCTCGGCATTCGGTCAACAGATCTGATCGGGAAGAATTTCCGAAAACTCCTGCGGGGAGAGCATCTCAAGCTGGCGGAAGATGTCCTTCGATCCGTTGCCAGCCACGAAAGCGATTCCATGGATGTCACCCTGCGGGTGGCCGTTCGAGGTAAACCCAGAAGTTTCCTGATTCATGTCAATATCCTGCGGCAGACGGAAGGAACCGAATTGGGTTACGTCGTGGTCTTCGACGACCTCACCGAACAGGAAAAGGCCCAGCGCGCCGCAGCCTGGAGGGAAGTGGCGCGACGGATCGCCCATGAAGTGAAGAATCCCCTGACACCGATCACCTTGAGCGCGCAACGGTTGCAGCGCCGGTTCGGCAACCGTCTCGAGGATCCCGTCTTTTCCGAATGCCTGCAGATGATCGTCGATCATGTGGAAATCATCCGAAACCTCGTGAACGAATTCTCGAATTTTTCCCGTTTTCCATCGGCGGAACTCAAGCCCGAGCCCATTTTGCCCATTGTGCAGGAAGCCTTGAAACCGTATATTGAAGGCATGGGCCACATCCGCTTCGAGGTGGAAACGGCTGAGAACATCCCCTTGCTGAACCTCGACCGACGTCAAATCCGGCAGGTACTGATCAACCTTATCGAAAACGCCGTATCCTCCATCCATGAAGATGGGGTGATCCGCGTAGCGATTTCTCATCGCAAGCGGGACCGGATCGTTTGTCTGGAGGTTTCGGACAATGGTGTCGGCATTTCGGATGAGCACAAGATTCGGATTTTCGAGCCGGACTTTTCCACGAAATCGACAGGAATGGGCCTTGGCTTGACCATCGTCCACTCCATCGTTTCCGACCACCACGGAACCATCCGGGTGGAAGACAACCAACCTACTGGAGCTCGCTTCATCATCGAGCTCCCTGTACCGGGCTGAGAAAGGACATCGGTGATGTTTCCGACCATCCTGATCGTAGATGACGAACCTTCCATTCTGCATTCCCTCGGCGGGCTGCTTGCCGATGATGGATACGATGTCGTAACGGCATCGAACGGATATGATGCCCTGAAACAGATCGAGGCCACGGCACCGGACCTTGTCCTGCTCGATGTCTGGATGCCGGGGCTGGATGGCATCGAAACCCTTCAGGAAATCAAGAAGGTCAGTCCGGGTGTGCCGGTCTTGATCATCACAGGCCACGGCAACATCGAAACGGCCATCAAGGCCACCAAACTGGGTGCCTTCGATCTCATCGAAAAGCCCCTGTCCTTCGACAAGGTCGCCATGACCATCCAGCGTGCACTCAATTTCCAACGGCTGGCGGAACAAAATCGGTATCTACGCCGCAAAATGCTGGAAAAACATGCCATCAACGGGAACAGCCCGGCCATTGTCGAATTGAAGAAGCAGATTGCCGTCATCGCACCCACGGACGCCTGGGTGTTGATCACCGGTGAAAACGGCACAGGAAAGGAACTGGTGGCCAAAACCATTCATCAGCTCAGCCGCAGGGCCGAAGAACCGTATATGGACATCAATTGCGCCACGCTTTCCGATGAAGGTTTCGATTCGGAATTTTTCGGTCACGAAAAAGGCAGCTTTGTCGGTGCAACCGCCAAGCGGAAGGGAAAAGCCGAGCTTGCGGGCAAGGGAACCCTGCTGCTCGATCTGATTACGGATTTGAGCATCAAGAACCAAGGGAAGCTTCTACGGGTATTGCAGGAAAAACAATACCAACGGTTGGGAGGCACCCGGGTCCTTCAGCTCGACGCCCGAATCATCGCGACGAGCAACCGGAACATCGAAAAGGAGATTCAGGCTGGAACATTTCGGGAGGAACTCTACTATAGACTCAACGTTGTTCCGGTCTTCGTGCCACCGCTTCGGGAAAGGACCGACGACATCGGCATCCTGTCGGATATTTTTCTTGCGGAAAACGCGGCTCAGGGCATGGGTTCGAAGAAGGCACTTGCACCGGAAACCCTCGAATGCCTGCGCGCCTACTGCTGGCCCGGAAATGTCCGTGAACTCAAAAGCCTGATGGAACGGCTCTCCATCATGGTGGAAGGCGATATCATCCGGATCGAGCACCTTCCCGCTCCCTACCACAACCCTCCCGGAACCGCATCGACCGCCCAGGACCTGGCCTGCCTCTTTGCCGAAAACCGGCTTGAAGACGCCGTCGAAGCCTTCTGCAAAGCCTTCGTTCGCCGCAAGCTTGCGGAAAATCAATTCGATGTGGAGACCACGGCACAGAAATTGAGGGTTTCCCGAAGATGGATTCAGCGGTTGATAAATGCGTAGATGGTGTTATTGTCTAAGAAAATGGAGTCGTAAAAAGTCGCTAACCACCGTTTTCCCTTCGAAGCCGGGCCTCCAGCAGAAGGGCCTGCTTTTTTGCGGGGCCATCATAGAAAGAGACAGAACCACAGAAAACAACGGCCATGGGCAGTTGGCTTTGAGTATCCGGCCCGTTGATCGTGAAAATCAAGCGGAGTTGTCTCGAAGATACTGGAAAGCGGAAATGTTTATCGGCGGGGGCGACACCCCTGTCGTCCATCGGATCGAAAGGTTCACGGAATGATCAGCAAGCAAGTAAACCAGGCCCTCGGGTTCGCCCTTCGGGAGGCCAGGCATCGCCGTCACGAATACGTTTCCATCGAACACCTCCTGTTCGCCATTCTGCACGACAGCTACGGAGTGGAGATCATCGAGGCCTGCGGCGGAAACGTCAACCGGCTCCTGGAATCGCTCGAAATGTTCTTTCAGGAACACATCCGAATCGTGCCTCCCCAAGAAGCTTACACCATCCGGCAGACGGTCGGGTTCCAACGGGTGATCCAACGGGCCGTGGACCATGTTCGATCCGCCGAAAAAGCCGAAGTCGATGTCAGCGACATCCTCGCCTCGATCTTTCTGGAGAAGGACTCCTACGCGGCCTATTTCCTGAGCGAGGCAGGCATCACACGGCTTGCCGTGCTGAGCTACATCTCGCACGAAGCCCCCAAACCACCCTTCACCGACAGGCCGGCTGAAGGAGAATCCGCAAAGTCCAAACCCGCCGATCCGCTTTCCCTGTTTACGGTCAATCTGATCGAACGGGCCGCCGCAGGCAAGATCGATCCCTTAATCCACCGGGAAGCTGAAATCGAGCGTACGATTCAGGTGCTGTGCCGCAGAAGAAAGAACAACCCCATCTATGTGGGCGATCCAGGTGTGGGAAAGACGGCCATGGCCGAGGGGCTGGCCCTGAAAATCTACGAAGGAAAGGTCCCCGAGCCCATCCGGGATGTCACCATTTATGCCCTCGACATGGGCGGACTTCTCGCCGGAACCAAATTCCGCGGCGAATTCGAGCAGCGACTGAAGGGAGTCATCGATGCCCTGAAACGCTTGAAAAAGCCCATTCTGTTCATCGACGAGATTCATACGGTCGTAGGCGCAGGAGCCACCAGCGGCGGATCGCTCGATGCCTCCAACATCCTCAAACCGGCTCTGGCCAGCGGTGAATTCCGATGCATTGGATCGACCACCTACGAGGAGTTCAAGAACCACTTTCAAAAGGATCGGGCACTGGCCCGACGATTCGAGAAAATTGAAATTCACGAGCCTTCGGTTGCTGAAACCGTCCTGATCCTGAGGGGACTCAAGGCCCAGTATGAATCCCATCACGGCATCCAGTACACGGATGCCGCCCTGAAAACGGCTGCTGAGCTCTCCGCAAAACATATCAACGACCGGTATCTCCCCGACAAGGCCATCGACGTCATTGACGAGGCCGGAGCCTATGTGCGCTTGAGCGGCCAGCCCAACCGCAAACGGATCCATCCTTCGGACATCGAAAAGATCGTCGCCAAAATGGCCCGTATCCCCGCTCTTCGGGTTTCGTCATCCGACAAAGAGCGCCTCGAAACCCTCGAAAGCGGATTGAAGGGAGTGGTCTTCGGTCAGGATCCGGCCATCGAAGCCATCGTCACAGCCATCAAACGCTCCCGTGCAGGCCTGAGTGCCCCCAATCGCCCGGTGGGTTCGTTTCTGTTCACCGGCCCGACGGGTGTCGGCAAAACCGAAGTCGCTCGTCAGGTGGCACAGCTTTTGGGCATTCATTTCAGCCGCTACGACATGAGCGAATACATGGAAAAGCATGCCGTAGCCCGGCTGATTGGAGCACCACCCGGATACATCGGATTCGATCAGGGGGGGCTTCTTACAGACGATATCCGCAAGCATCCCCATTGCGTACTGCTTTTCGACGAAATCGAAAAAGCCCATCCGGATCTCTTCAACATCCTTCTCCAGGTGCTCGATTATGCCACGTTGACCGACAACAACGGGAAAAAAGCCGATTTCCGGAATGTCATCATCGTCATGACATCGAATGCCGGATCCCGGGAAATGGCTTCGGCATCGATCGGATTCGGCATCCCGACGGCAAGCGCCGAGGACAAGAGCCGAAAGGCCGTAGAGACGGTGTTCAGCCCGGAATTTCGAAACCGCCTCGATGCAATCGTGCATTTTTCCGCGTTGAGCCGACCGATCATGGAGCAGATCGTCGATAAATTCATCGCCGAATTGAACGGACTGCTCGCTGCCAAACGCGTCAGCTTGGCGCTGACCCAAGAAGCCAGAAGCTGGCTCGCTGCAGAAGGTCACGATGCCCAATATGGGGCGCGACCACTGTCACGGATCATCCAGACCCGGATCAAGGACGTTCTCGCCGATGCCATTCTCTTCGGAAAGCTTCAGAACGGTGGCAAGGCCATCATGCGCATGGAAAACGGAGAGCCGACCTTCGATTACGAAGCTCTATGACGAAAGGATTTTCTGGGACTTCCTCCATGACGGTTGTTCTGCTGGATGAAACCCTGCGTTTTCCGCCGCCCCGGATGGCCGATCCGGACGGACTGCTGGCCATCGGCGGAGACCTCAGCCCGGAACGGTTGCTGGAAGCCTATCGCATTGGAATTTTTCCCTGGTACGTCCAGGGCCAACCCATTCTGTGGTGGTCACCCGACCCGAGACTGGTCCTGTTTCCTCATAAACTTCACCTGTCCCGAAGTCTGCGAAAGACCCTGCGTACCCGGCAATTCACGGTCTCGATGGACGGGTGTTTCGAGCAAGTCATCCATCTATGCGGAGCCGTCCGATCGGAACATCGAGAAGACACCTGGATTACAGCGGAAATGGAGGCGGCCTATAACCTGTTGCATCACATGGGAGTGGCCCATTCCGTAGAGGTTTGGTCTGGGGACCGATTGGCAGGTGGGTTGTATGGGGTGTCTTTGGGGAAGGCCTTTTTCGGAGAATCCATGTTTTCCCTCGAAAACGACGCATCCAAGACGGCACTGGCCGCCCTCGTTTCCTTCATGCTGTTTCACGGATTTCACTGGATCGATTGTCAGGTGACGACCGATCACCTCCTGCGGATGGGAGCCGAGGAAATCGCCCGCAACCGTTTCCTCGGCCTGCTTCGAAACACCATTCGTGAACCGGGCATCGTCGGCAGATGGGAATTGCCCGATGGATGGCTCGACGCTCTCATCGGTCCGCTGCACCACCCATCGTCCTCATGATGCGGCAGTCATCCCTCCACTTCACTCACCGACCCGATCCATCCCTTTTCCCCTATCCGTGGTCCGGATTCTCATAGAAAATATAGGGTGTCGAAAAATCGCTGAACTCGAAGTAGACCTTCTTCTCACCGGGATCGACCTTGAGGTTCATGTTTTCATCGAGATACCCGTATCCGAAACGGTAGGACCGGGGCATTTTGTCCTGCGTCCCATAAGCGGTCGACAGTTTTTCCACCTTGATGAACCGTTTGACGAGCTTGTCTCCGGCATAGACATCGAGGACCCCGTTGGTCCCCGTCCAGTTCTGGATGCTTCTGCCCAACTGATTCTGGGTTTCTTGGGTGCAGCCCATGACGACCGCCAGCCCGATCATTGCCATCCACCACAATTGCGCGATCCGTATTCGTCTCATGTTGGTTCCCCCTGTATAGTTTTTCTGACTGATGGCCCCGCAAACAGTCGCTATCCACTGGTTTTCCTTCAAAGCCGGGCCTCCAGCAGCAGAGCGGGTGCCTGACTATTTGCGACTCCATCCTGAATCACCGCCCTGGATCTGGTTTCTCTCAAAGCGGTCCAATCGAAGCGGCTCCATGTCCATTTCCGTCGGAAGGCCACAGATCAGCTGCATGATCGATTTCCCGGTGATCATGGAAAGCCCGATCCCGTCGCCTTCGTGGCCTGCTGCTACATAGAAACCGGGCACCCGGGTTTTGGAAACGATGGGAAAGTGATCCGGTGTATAGGGTCGAAGGCCGGCATAACTGCGAATGATCGATATCCGGCGGATCCCTGGCAGGAAGCGGAGCGCACGGGCTGCAAGGCAGCGCAGTACCGTGGGATGGCAGCGGATGTCCATCCCGGTGAAGCGCCGGCTGCTGCCGATCAGAAAATTGCCTGCCTCTGTCGGCTCGTAGACGAAGGCGACGTTGTAGCGTTCCATCTCGGGTGAAATGTGTCTGTGATAGTTCCGATTGCCGAATTTGGCCATCAGGTAACCGAATTCGACGATGCTTCGGTTGGCCGGAAGCGTCGTACGTTCGGAAACCAAAATCTGTCCCTGACGGGGTTTGACCGGAATGTCGAGACCGACCATCCGGCCGATGGCAGGAGCCCAGACACCGGCTGCATTCACCACGCCGCCAGCGGCCATTCGGCCCCGGTTTGTCAGGACACCGCAGACGGCGCCCCGCTTGTCCCGATCGATACCGAGAACTTCCGTATGAACCCATACCTCGGCCCCGGCCTCTCGGATGGTGTCTGCCAGTGCGGTGCACAAGAGCAACGGATTGAGGCTTGCATCCGTAGGAAAGAACAGCCCGCCGGCAAGATCCGGGGCAAGCTGCGGTTCCATCCGCCGAAGGGAGGCGGAATCGAGAACGTCGACCGGAATCCCTGCCTTGCCCATGCGAAGGGCGAAGTCGGCTGCAACCTCGAGCTCCTCATCGCTTTCCGCCACCAGCAGGCTTCCCGGCTGCCGCCACCCGACGTCGCCGTCCAGCGTAGCCATGACTTCCGGAAACAACTGCTGGCTCAAGCGAGCCAGGCTGCTGTCGTATCCAGGCATCTTGTCATGCACGAGGACATTGCCTTCACAGTGGCTGGATGTCCCAGAACCAATGCCGCCTGCTTCGATCAGGATGACTTTCAGACCTGCCTGCGACAAAAAATATGCCGAAGCACATCCGATGACACCCCCACCGATGACAATGATGTCTGCGATCTTCCCCATACGCCTGCTTTCCTCCCTGTGGTAATACGTTGGGACCTTTCCGGCATACCGATTCAAAGAGGCCAGGAAACGGTGACGGCAAACCGAACGGCACTGGAACTCGTATGGATTGCGGCAATATACTGTCCAAGCCGGTCATGGTCAACGACGTTGATGGAACAGCCATGGCTTCCCAAGCGAAATATTGACATTGTCTGCCAGCTTCGGTATGTCGTCTTGGGTCAATGAGATCGCAACAAGTCATCTCCCCGATCTCGTAGAATCGAGCCACTCGACAGAAACCGCCTGACTCTCTGCGAGACCATCATCTTGATGGAGCCGCAAAGAGTCAGGAAGTCTCTGTCGAGTCGCGGGGTGACTGGGGAACCTTTTTCGATGCTGCGAAAAAGGCTTCCCCAGCCACCCCGCTTATGCCCGACATTTACGAAAAGCACGGGAAAATCGACCTTTTGCGGGGCCATCATTCTTCACGCTACGGTAGACAAAGGAAAACCGCTTGAATTTGATTGCATTCGACATGGACGGGGTCATCGTGGATGTCTCCTCTTCCTATCGGGAGATGATTCCGCGGATTACTCAAAAATTCTTCGAACCTTCGCCCGATGCCGCGCGGTTGCCCGATCCGATCGTTTCACTCGAAGATGTGGCACGGATCCGAAATTCAGGCGGCTGGAACAACGATTGGGACCTTTCGGGGCTTGTCATCAGTCTTGCCCTGTCCCGACTGAACGTGGACATCCCGAGGGATGCAGCGGATCCATGGGACTTGTGGCACCGCAGCCTCCAGCATCTTCGGCTGGCCCCCCTCATCGATTACCTCGGATCAACCCCCCTTCCGATCTCAACCTTATATCAAGAAACAGGCGCCTTCCGCCACCCCCTCGTCGATCTACTCGATCAGGGTGACATCGCCGACGGGAACCTCATCCGACGACTGTTTCAGGAATTGTATTTGGGCTCGGAACTGTTTCAGACCACCTATGGACTCGAGACCAAAAGCCATCACGGCCCCGGTCTCATCGAAACCGAACGCCTGTTGATTCCGGCCGATTCCTTCAAGCGGTTCGCCGACAAGCACATCCTCGCCATTGCGACCGGAAGACCCTTCGCAGAGGCCTTCCACACCCTGAAGCTCTTCCGAATCGAAAATTATTTCAGTCGTATTCTGACACTCGACGATTGCAACATGGCTCAGGATTGGACGGAGGTGTTGTTTCAGGAACACCCTTCCCTCGAAAAACCCAACCCCTTCATGTTGAACGCCATCCAGGCCGATCTCGAACGACCGGTGGAGCGACGCTTCTATATCGGAGACATGCCCGACGACATGCGGGCGGCCAAGAGCGCCACCCCACCCTACACGGCCATTGGATTTCTGAGCTCCGATGCGGCTGTCGACGATCTGCGACGGAAACTGCTCGATGCAGGAGCCGATCGGCTGGTCACGTCGGCAGACGAGCTCGAAGCCATCGTTTGCGGAGCTGTTGAACCCGAAATCTGCCGAAAGCCACCGGCATCGAACGAACTTCAGATGACACCCAACCCACCGAAGCCATGAAACTCGTCTCCTGGAATGTCAATGGACTTGCAGCCATCCTGAAAAAGGATTTTCTTGGTTCCGTACGCCGAATCGACGCGGACATCCTCGCCGTTCAGGAAACCAAACTCCAGGCCACCAAGCTCGATCCACAGATGGAACGGATCGACGGCTATCGCTCCCTGTGGTCTTTTTCGACCCGCAAGAAAGGGTACAGCGGGGTGGGCATTTACACCCGGATCGAACCCAGGGAGGTCGGCTACGGCATCGGCATTCCGGAATACGACGAGGAAGGGCGGATTCTGTGGATGGATCTGGGGACTTTCGTCTTGTTCAACGTCTATTTTCCGAACGGTCAGATGGGAGAGGATCGGCTATCTTATAAGCTTCGGTTTTACGAGGATTTTTTCGCATACACCGATCGATTGCGTCAGGCGGGAAGAAGCGTTGTCGTTGCAGGAGACTTCAACACGGCCCACAACGAAATCGATTTGAAAAATCCCAAGGCCAACGAAACCTATTCCGGGTTTCTCCGCATCGAGCGCGACTGGATGGATCGAATCGTCGAAAGGGGCTACGTCGATACCTTCCGAACCCTCTATCCGGACACGGTCAAGTATTCCTGGTGGACGTACCGGTTCGGAGCCCGCAGACGCAACATCGGATGGCGCATCGATTATTTCTTCGTCAGCCGGGACATGATCGACAAGGGATGGGTTCAGGATGCATTCATCGACAACGATATCGAAGGATCCGATCACTGCCCGGTCGGCCTGATCCTGAACCCGCAAGAGCCCATGCAGACCTCCGTCAACCTGCCATGAGCCACAAGGCGGCTTGGACGCAGTTCTGTAAACCCATCGCAGTCGCCTGATTAGAACAATGCATCCACGAAGGTGCGGGCGTCGAAGGGCTGCAGATCGTCGATCTTCTCACCCACGCCGATGTATCGGATGGGAATGTTCATTCCCTTGGCGATCCCCACGACGATCCCGCCTTTGGCCGTTCCATCGAGCTTGGTCAAGGCAATCGAGGACACGCCGACGGCCTGATGAAACAACCGGGCCTGACTCAGGGCATTCTGACCGGTCGTTGCATCGAGGACAAGAAGCGTTTCATGAGGGGCGTCCGGAATCCGTTTGGAGACGGCCTTCTGGATTTTCTTGAGCTCCTCCATTAGGTTGACCTTGGTGTGCAGCCTGCCCGCCGTATCAATAAGAACGACATCGATTCCACGAGCCACGGCCGCATCCACACCGTCGAAGGCCACGGCTGCCGGATCCGAATTGGCCTTGTGCCGAACGATATCGGCCCCCGCCCGCCTGGCCCAGATGTCGAGCTGTTCGACAGCTGCCGCACGAAACGTATCCGCTGCGGCGATGAGCACCTTCTTTCCTTCGGATGCCAAGGCAGCGGCGATCTTTCCGATCGTCGTCGTCTTGCCCACACCGTTGACACCGACCACGAGCACGACACGGGGTTTTTCGGACGACCCGCCGGTTGACGCCGTCGATGCTTCCGGAAACAGCCCGAGGATCTCCTGCTTGAGAATTTCCTTCAATTCGTCCGCAGTGGCCGTCTGTCCCAACTTGCGCCTGGAAATGTTGGCGATGAGCTCCATGCTGATCTCGACACCGAGATCTGCGGTGATGAGCTTCTCCTCCAGTTCTTCCAGCACGGCCTCGTCAACGGTTCTTCCGGTCGAAAACAGCTTGTCGATATCGGTTGTCAGAATCTCCCGGGTTTTGGCCAAACCGTCTTTAAGCCGCTGAAAGAAGCCCTTCTTTCGGAATTCCCCCTTTGGAGCCTCCTCAAGCGGTTCAGCGATTTCGGATGGCTCACATTCCTCTGAAACCGCTCCCTGCTGGACTTCGGCTGCCGCCGCTTCGGCCGTATCCTCTGCAGAACGACCTGTCTGGTCATCGACAGGCGCCTCATCCGGCACCGGTTCATCCTCGACTTTTGGCTTTTTCCTGAACCAATTGAATCCCATTCAATTCGCTTCCTTCACGAAATGATTCACATCTTCCCATTTCACGGGAACGATCCGTGAAATGCCCTTGGTCTCCATCGTGACACCGATCAGCATGTCCGCAAAGGCCATCGTTCTGCGGTTGTGCGTGGCGATGATGATCTGTGCCTTCTCGCCGACAATGTCGAGCAACCGGTTGAATCGAAGGACATTGGCTTCATCAAGGGGGGCGTCGATTTCATCCAGAAGGCAGAAGGACGCAGGCCGGATCAGAAAAATGGAAAAAATGAAGGCGATGGCGCATAGGGCCTTCTCCCCTCCGGATAGCAGGCTGATTCGGGTCAATCGCTTGCCCGGAGGCTGTATCATGAATTCCACGCCCGATTCAAGGGGATTGTCGGGATCGGTCATCACCAGTCCGGCCGTACCGCCCTCGAACAATTGGGGAAACACCTCTGCAATCTTGGTATTGACCGCATGGAAGGTCTCGAGGAAGGACTCCCGTGTGGCCCGATCGATCTTCCGGATGGCCGTCTGCAGATCATCCATGGCCTTGAGAAGGTCGGTCTTTTGGGCCTCCAGAAAATCATGGCGCTGACGGATTTCGGCCAGTTCCCGGATGGCGGCCGTATTGATTTCGGGAAACCGCAGCAGCTGTTCCCGTTTTCTACGGATTTCCTCCAAGAGGGCTTCCCCGTCGAAAGCGGGATCCTGAAGCGATTCCTGCATCTCGATCTTCAGCTCGGCTATCGGCCGACCGGTGAGGCGACCGATAGCCGCCAGGGCATGTTCCCGAATGCCTCGGTGCTCGGTCCATTCGATTTCGATATCCTGCAGTTGTCTTGCTGTCGTATCCCGGTTTTCCAGGAGCTCCCGGATCGTCTCTTCGAGATGAACCCGCTTTCCATCGAGAGCAGCGATTTCCGCCTCCAGGGTTGCCGCATCCGCTCGAAGCGCTTCCCGCTCCCGGTTTCCCTGTTCGATCGACTTGCGGTTTCGTTCAAGCTTCACCGAACACTCCGCCTGCTGCTTCTCGGTCGCCTGCAGGCGGTCCCGCATCTGTTCCGCCTGCCGCTTTCCTTCCTTGAGGGCATGATCGAGCCGCCGCATGCTGTCCCGTACATTTTCCGCATTGGCCTGAGCGGATGTGAGCGCCACTTGGACGGTCTGCCGTTCCTGTTGAAGGGCATCGAGGGATCTGCTCCCTCCATCCAGCTCCGCTTCTACGGCTTTGAGACGATCATGTTCGAGTCGAAGGGCTTGGCGGATTTCATCGATGGTTGCCTGAAGCCGAAGCGACTCGGCTTCGCTATCCGCCTCCTCCCCCGAAAGACGCTCCTGCTCGATGAGCAGAATGTCGAGATTGCGACGAAGGTGTTTCCAACGTTCCTCAAGTTGAATGCGTCGTTTGTCGGCCTCCTGCCGATCCTCCCGGTCTTCCTGAATCTCCTCGAGCAGACGGCTGAGGGCTTTTTCTCCCGATTTCAATTCCGCTTCAGCCTGTTTCATCGTCTGCTCGGCTTCTGCAATCTCCCGGATGCAGTCGTTTCGTTCGCCTTCAGCCTGCTCGATTTCGGCCTTTCGACTCAATAGACCCGTCGGGTCCATGCCATACCCGGTGAGGATGACCCCGTCAGCGCCGACCAGAACTCCGTCCCGACTGACGATCCGCTGTCCTGTCGACAGCGAGCCACATGCCGCCAACACCTCTTCCCGGGTTTCAACCACCCGAACCGTTTCCAAGATCGCCTTGAGCACCGGCACCTCGCAGGAAAACAGCACATGATCGATCAGCGGCTCACCGATGGAACAGGAGGACATCGAAACCACTGGCATCGCCGTTCCCGCCGTCGATAGAACGAATCCGCACCGGCCCGATGGACGTTCGGCAAGAAAATCGATGGCGCTGCGAACCCGATCCACCGAATCGAGCATCACCCACTGGAGCGCGTCGTTCAGGACGACTTCGACAGCCAACTCATAACCGGAATCGACATGGAGGACATCGGCGATGGCCACGGGAGATCCCCCACCCACCGGTTGCACCCGTTTGGGCCAATCCCGCAGAATGGCCCTGGCCGCTGCCGAAAATCCCTCATACGCGGATGCAAGCTTCCGGAGTGTGGTCAACCGGATGTCGATGCCGCGGCGCCTGTCCTGAAGGGAGCGAACCCGATCGGTCCATTGCCGAAATACAGCCGTTTTTTCAGTCAGGGCTCTGCGCTGCCGATCGACCCGCTCCTCCATGTCGGCCATCCGCCCATCCAGTTCCTCGATCTCCGTCTCGACTTCCCGTTTCTGTCTGGCAATGGTTTCTTCGCTGCGCCGTGCAGCCAGAAGTTCCTCTGCAATGCGCTTTAAGTTTCGTTCGGCTTGTCTGCGGTTTTCGACGGCTGTCCGACTGGCCTGAAGGGTTTTCGCCTCATCGGCGCTGAGGGTGAGGACGGCTTTGCGGACGGTCTCGATCCGCCCTTTGAGAGTTTCCATGCGACCCCTGCAATCGGCTTCGGCCTTCCGGCTCTCCCGCAACCGGACTTCTGCGCCTTGGAGCTCCTGTTGGAGCTCTTGTTCCCGTTTGGCCAACGCATCCCGCTCCTCTTCCTGACGGGCTGTCTTTTCCTCGATTCGACGAAACCCTTCGATGCACTCGTTTCGCTCCTTGAAAAGCCGTTCGGCTTCCACCTTCAGGTATTCCGCCTCCTGGACCATTCGATCGATGCGCCGCTCCAGCTGCTGCAACCTGCCGACAAGCTCCTGTCTTCGAGCCGCAGCTTCTTCGAGCCTGCCCCGAAGCACGCCAACGGCAGCCGTCTTTTCCTCCAGGATCTGCCGATGGGTCTGCACCTGATCCAACAGACGGCTTTTGCGTTCTGCAAGCTCATCGAGAAGGGCTTCCTCACGCGCCACGATGTGCAAACCATACAGAATCTCCATCCGCTGCACGGCATTCTGCAAATCCAGATAGGCTTTGGCCCGCCTGGCCTGCCGCTGCAAAACCGCCATCTGTCGCTTGATTTCCGCCAAAATGTCATCAAGACGCTGCAGATTCTCCCGGGTTTCATCGATCTTCCGAACGACTTCCTGCCGTTTGGACTTGTAGCGCATGGCCCCGCTGGCTTCATCCAGATATTGCCGCCGCTCTTCCGGAGTGGCCTCGGTAATGGCGCCGATGTTTCCTTGCTGGATGACCGCATAGGATTTTCCAGTGGCCCCGTGTCCCATCAGCAGCTGGTGAATGTCCTTGAGCCGGCAGGGCTGGCGGTTGATCAAGTATTCGCTTTCTCCGGACCGATAGAGGCGCCGGGTGATCTGAACATCCGACGACTCCATCCCCGGCCCCTCGGAAAGCGGATGAACCCCATCCGAAGATATCGACAGCAGCAGGGACACCTCTGCCATGGAAAGCGGGGACTGGTTGCCTGTTCCGGAAAAGATGACATCTTCCATGGCTTTGCCACGCAGCTGCCGGGCGCTCTGTTCCCCCATCACCCAGCGCAGGGCATCGAGAACGTTGCTTTTTCCACAGCCGTTTGGGCCGACGATGGCGCAGATGCCCGGCACGAATCCGATCACCGTGCGGCTGGCGAAGGATTTGAAACCGGTCATGTCGAGTTGCTTGATGATCATGGATGATGGGCTCGCAAAAAGTCGATTTTCCCGTGCTTTTCGGGAATGCCGGGCATCAGCGGGGTGGCTGGGGAAGCCTTTTGAGACTGCTGCGAAAAAGGCATCCTCGTCCCCATGCGGCTAAACAGAGGCTGCCTGACTGTTCGTGACTCCATCAGATTTCAGGAGGTAGGGCGACAATACATCACCAGGAGAAGGTTCCCTGTGGTCCAGGGAACCTTGACGATACCCTGAACAGTTGACATCTGCACAGGCTCCGATTTATGGTAACGATTGAAAGACAACCTCTTTTTCAAAAAAAGATCCTACAGGAGGCATCCATGAGCGAGACATCCGGTTCGTTTCAGGACCATTCGGTGAAAACCACACAGACGGTTTTTTCCCCCGAAACGTTAGCGGCCTTCCTCGATCTTCCCGAAGTCAAGGCGGTCACAACCAATCTGAACGACGAAATGCTTGCACGAAGAACCAAAATTCCGCCGAAGATCCCCGTCTTCGAATCCAATTTTACGGCATTGGTTCAAAACGACACCTATACCTTCGAGCTCGATCCCGAAGCCGTCTCCAAGCTGCCCCATCTCATCCACAACCGGGTCCAAGACATCGTCGCCGTTTCGAATCCGGATGAACGAAACCGTTCTGAATACACCAAAACCCGAATCATTGGAATCGTTTTTTCGGGAGGCCCGGCTCCCGGAGGTCACAACGTCATCGCCGGCATTTACGACGCTGCAATGGCCGCCAATCCGCATACGGTTCTCTATGGTTTCTGGATGGGCCCGGACGGCATTCTGGAAAACCGAGCCGTTCGCCTGACCCGAGAATGGATCGACGAATATCGGAACCTGGGCGGTTTCGGGATGATCAAAACCGGGCGAACCAAGATCGACACCCCCAAAAAGATGGAGCAGGCCCGCAAGACACTCAAGGGGCTCGGCATCGACGCCCTGGTCATCATCGGCGGAGACGACTCGAACACGAATGCGGCCTTTCTGGCGGAGGAGCTTTACAACGAAGGCATCCAGGTCATCGGTGTGCCCAAGACCATCGACGGGGACGTTCAAGTACGAGACAGCCAGGGACGGGTGCTGTGCGCCGTTTCGTTCGGATTTCATTCCGCCGCCAGGGCATTCGCACAGGAAGTCAGCAACCTGTGTACGGACTGCAGTTCCGATCAGAAATACTGGCACATCTGTAAGGTCATGGGGCGATCGGCCAGCCACCTGGCCCTCGAAGTGGCCCTGCAGACCCATGCCAACATCACCCTGATCGGAGAAGACCTTGCCGACTACACGGATCACCGCAGGCTCGAAGCCGCCCAGAAGACAGGCGGAACCGACTTCACCGCCTATGGCATGACGCTGCGTCATTTATCCCGCATGATCTGCGACGCCATCGTCCGACGGGCCGCAGTGGGCAAGAATTTCGGCGTGATGGTCATTCCGGAGGGCGTTCTCGAATTCATCAACGAAATTCAGGTGTTCATCATCAAGCTCAACACGATCATCGGTGAATACAACCGGACCCACGACACCGACTTCCACAGCGCCCATCCGCTGCTCGAACACAAACGGGAATATCTGCGAAGACTGGCTCAGGGAACCCGTGAAGCGCGTGCCCAAGCGATCTGGAACAACCGGGATGATGAGCTCTTCAACGATCTGCCGGAATTCTTCCAGGAAGGTTTGTTGATGGAGCGGGACAGCCACGGCAATTTCCAGTTTTCCCTGGTGGAAACCGACAAGGTCATCATGGGGCTGGTGAAGGACTATCTCGATATCCTCAAGGAAAAAGGGCAATACAAGCTCGGAATCGAACAGGACTACTACCGGCAAGTTCTCGAAGAGGCCGGCCTTTCACCGGACCGGTTCGGCCCCTTCCTGTTCAAGAATTTCCCGAAGGATGAGTACCTGCTGGTCAAGGAAACGATCATTTCGAAAAAGACCCTGAAGCAGACTCTCGTCAAAAGCGGTCTGCTGACCGAAGACCAGCCGATCCCTTCAGCAATCGAGAAAATCTACAACAAATCGGTTCCTCAGTTCAAAATCCAAACCCATTTCTATGGATATGACGGCAGAGGCAGCAGCCCCACCGTATTCGATTGCACCTATACGTACAACCTCGGATGGACGGCGTTCTGCCTGATCGCAAACGGAGCCACCGGACAGATGGCAGCCATCCGAAACATCGAGATGCCGTTTTCCAAATGGGAACCGATCGGTGTACCCATCGCCCCCCTGATGCACTTGGAAGAAAGAAACGGAAAGCTCGCCCTGGTTCTGGAAAAGAGCCTCGTCGACATCCAGAGCCCGGCCTTTCAGACGGTGAAGGCGTTTCGGGAAAAATGGCTCGCCGCAACACCGGGTCCAGACGATTTCCGCATTCCCGGACCGATCCGGCTATCGGGTGATATCGATGAGGATCGACCGATCACCCTCACGCTCAACCACTATGGGGCTCAATACCTGTACGGGAGAACGACATGAACGAACCCGAAGTCGTCACATCCCTAAAGGGCCACTTTCTCATTGCAATGCCCGGCCTTCAGGATCCCAATTTCTTCCAAACCGTTGTGTTGATCTGTGAACACAATGCGGATGGTGCGCTTGGGGTTGTGGTGAACCGGGCGCATCCGTCTCTTCGAGCAGCCGAAATTTTTGCCGAAATTGAAATCCCCTGCACCGAAACAATCGGCGAACGACCGATCCACATCGGCGGACCGGTTCATCAAAGCGGGCTGTTCGTCCTGCACGGACCACCCTTTGGATGGGAAGGAACGCTGGTCGTCAACGAAGACCTCGCACTCAGCAACACCACCGACTTGGTGCGAACCATCGGGAAGGAACAGGGACCGCAGAATTTTCTGCTTTTGCTGGGGTGTGCGGGGTGGGGGGCGGGACAGCTCGAATCCGAGCTGCTGGAGAATGCCTGGCTCACCAACGAGGCCGATGTCGAATTGATTTTTGAAGCAAACCCGGAAAGGCAATGGGAGGAAGCGATTCGTCGGATGGGCATCGATCCCATGCTGCTTTCCTCAAGCGCCGGGCATGCCTGATCTCCGGACCTTCCCATGAAAAGAACCGGCTGCCGATCCATCATCTCTGGCAACCGACTGAAGGAAGGCCGGAACTGTTCATGCCTTCAGGCCGCCGTATTCTGGGCGGCGGCGTTTTCTATACTGTTCACAACCCCTTCTTCCTTGTTCTTCCCTGCCCGAGGCTTCTTTTTCTTCAGGCATGTCTTATCCTTCCGAACGAAAGCACATAGCTTCGGATTATAATATTCCTTGCAATTCAAGGGATTGTAGAGCGGGCATTCTGGATTTTTCTCAGACATCGGTTCGATTCCCCTCTCTGAAAAGATTGGGGAATTCATAACAAATTCGAAAGAAATTTGCAACATGCAATTCCGAAACCGCATTCATTGATTCGGAAGGGCAACCGTTTGTTTCGACAACTCCTGCATTCGCCTCTCCGTCTCGATTGCTCCAATCTTTTCTTTCCCTGTCGATCCTCCCAATATCCCTTTGTTCCCTCCGCTTTCATCACCTGCCATTTCTCCACACCCATCCATTTCACTATTGATTTCAAAAGGCTATTGCGCAATACTATCGACATGAAACTACAAGGGGCCAATCTCGTCGTCACCATCTGTTTGATCCTTGCCGCGATGGTATTCATCGCCCTGACGATCGCCTTGTTTTCTCCCGGCCAGGGGTTGTCTAAGAATCAGCAAAAAATCGCCGAACGCGACCGTCTCGTCGAGGCCAACCTCATCATTGCCCAGCGCATTTCCGAAAAATACCGCAAAATCGACAGACTCCGACACGATCCGATTTATGTCGAATTCATTGCTCGAAAAGACCTGGGTATGGTCCGGAAAGACGAGCTGGTGTTGGCGGTACATCCGCCCGCCGCCAACCCGATGACGGATAAAGCGCCTTAGGAGAATCAGCCATGATCCAGGATGATGTATTTCAAACGGAAACTATGGCGGACATCCTGGAAAAGCAGGGTCGATCCGCCGATGCGCTTCGAATCTATGAAACCCTTCTGAGAAAGGATCCTTCACGAACCGATATTGCCGAAAAGCTGGCCGCAACCCGCGAGGCTTTGAAACATGGAGGCTCCTTCAGGGATCGGATCGATCGTCTATTGATGAAATGGATCGAAGCGATCTTGCTGGAAAAGCATGTGGCACGGATGAGACTTATCCTCGGCGACGTCACTCCGCCCCATGACAGCTGAGGTAAAAGATCCTGGCAACGATGGGAACAAGGTCTGCGGAAACCGCCCATACAGCTCGGGCCGAGAAAATCCGGCTCAAGGCATTTCGTATTCCATGATGAGGTCGCAAAAAGTCAGGAGTCTCTGTCGAGTCGCGGGGTGACTGGGGAACCTTTTTCGCAGCAGCGAAAAAGGTTCCCCAGTCACCCCGCTTATACCCGGCATTTCCCAAAAGCACGGGAAAAACGACTTTTTGCAAGACCGTCGATCCTTGGGTATTCCCGAAGGATTCGTCTGCACCGAGTGTATGCAACAGGCCATCGCCCAAAATCTTGTTCTTCTGATTTCTGACTTCTGATTGAACCATGAAACAATACGTCATCGATCAACTCCGACCCAACGATCACCAGAAACTGAAGGCCTATCTGGACGCGCATTTCGAAACGGGTGCCCTTCCCGGAATTTACAAAATCTTTCTGATTCCGGAACTCCTCGATACCATTCAGGCCGGCCACCCCGAATGCAGGCCCTATGTCGCCGTCGAGCTCGAACCGAACCGGATCAGCTGCGAGCTCCTCGTTCGTTCCTGCATCAAGATGCGCTGTGACTGCATGGGGTATGTCAACCATCGGCAGCGGGACTGGCTGATCGACCGCTTCGAAACCATCCTGAACGAGCTGGAAATCGCCTTATGAATTTCAAGGAATCTCTCTATCTGCTCCGAACGATCGGCATCGCCATCTGGGTCATCCTTGCCGTCATTTTGTTTGGAACGGGTGCCATCGTCGCCTCCTTTTTGGACAGCCGTGGAAACTGGCCGCATATCGTCGCGCGCTGGTGGGCCAAATCGATTCTCTTCGTCAGTCGAACGAAGGTCAAGATCCAGGGGCTCGAGCACATCGACCCGAACAAGCCCTATATCTTCATGCCCAATCATTCCAGCAATTTCGACATCCCGGTTCTGCTAGCCCATCTTCCGGTCCAATTCCGATGGCTCGCAAAAGCCGAGCTCTTCAAGTTCCCCCTGTTCGGATACGCCATGAAACGAGCCGGTTACATCAGCATCGACCGTTCGAACCGCAAGTCCGCCTTCGAAAGCCTGGACCAGGCTGCAGACGCGATTCGAAATGGACGATCCGTGATGATCTTTCCGGAGGGAACCCGCAGCCGGGACAATCGGATTCAGGAATTCAAGAAGGGTGGATTCGTTCTGGCTATCAAGGCTGGTGTGCCCATCGTTCCTGTGATCATTCACGGCACATGGCAGATCATGGCCAAAACCGGAATCACCATCCGACCAGGAAACGTCCTTTTGGAGATTTTGCAGCCGATCGACACCACCGCATATCCGTTGAACCGCAAGGAACAGCTCATGAACGATCTGCGGTTGAAGATGATCGAGGTATACGAAGCCGGAAAGGCGGCAGGCAGATGACGCTCAAGCTGTTGCCCCTCGGCGGGCTTGGAGAAATCGGCATGAACATGATGGTGGTCGAATATGAAGACACCATCGTGGTGGTGGACGCCGGTCTGATGTTTCCAGAAGACTACATGCTCGGTGTGGATTTCGTCATCCCCGACATCTCCTATCTTCGCGCGAACCTCCCCCGGATCGCGGCCATCGTCCTGACCCATGCCCATGAGGATCACATCGGAGCTCTTCCCTTCATCCTGAAGGAGCTCAAGGTGCCGGTGTTCGGCACTGCCTATACGATCGGCATCGTCCGCCACAAGCTCGACGAGGCGGGGCTATTGCCGACAATCTCGCTCGTCACCGTCAAGGCAGGAGCGGTCCTCCATTTCGGCAGTCTCGACATCGAGCTGATCCGGGTGCATCACAGTGTCATCGATGGAGTGGGCCTTGCCATCCGCAGCCCGGTCGGAACCGTGATCCATACCGGTGATTTCAAGATTTCCCATGGATGCAGCGACAGCGACGCTACAGACATCCATCGCTTCGCCCATTACGGCGAACAAGGCGTTTTGGCCCTGCTATCCGACTCCACCAATGTCGAAAAAGAGGGATATACGCTGTCGGACTGGGAAATCGGTGAAAATCTCCGCCAGATCGCCCAACAGGCCAAGGGACGGGTGATCATCGCTCTCTTCGCTTCCAGCATTCATCGAATTCAACAGATTGTCGATATCGCGGCGGAGCAGGGCAGAAAAATTGCCTTCAGCGGGAAAAGCCTTGAAATCAGTATCGTTATCGCCAGACGACTCGGCTATTTACACATTCCGGAAGGAATGGAAATCCTCGTTCACCAGCTTGCCGATTTTCCGCCGGATCGGGTGGTTGTCATCACCACGGGAAGCCAGGGAGAACCCATGTCCGCCCTGGCCCGGATGGCCAGCGGTATTCACAAGTACCTGAAAATTCAGTCGGATGACACCGTTATCCTGTCATCGAAATTCATTCCCGGCAACGAGCGGGCCATCGCCAAGACCATCAATGCCCTCTTCCGAAGCGGAGCGAACGTCATTTACGAAAAAATTTCCGACATCCATGTTTCGGGCCACGCGTTTCAGGAAGAGCTCAAGCTGATGATCCGCCTGACCCGCCCCCGGTACTTCATTCCGATTCATGGTGAATTCCGACATCTGGTGCTTCACGGTCGGCTGGCCTGCCGCATGGGCATTCCAGAGCAACGGGTGATGATCATCGAAAACGGTCAAGCCGTCGTCTTCGATGAGAACGCCGCACACATCGTCCGGGATGCCGAGCAGACCGGACGCGTGCTGGTCGATGGTAAGGGAATCGGCGATGTCGGTAAGAGTGTACTGAGGGAACGTCAGTTGCTTTCCGAGGATGGAATCGTCGGTGTCACGATGGCCTTCGATGAGGAAACCGGCATCATCTTGTATGGCCCGGAGGTGTTCTCGAGAGGGTTTGTCTTCGAAACCGAAACCGGTCACCTCCTGGAAGAAGCCAAATGTGTCATTCTCGAAGTCGTCGAGGATATTCCCTTCGAAACCCCGGATCGAATCGCCAAAATCCGATCCAAGATGATCACGGCATTGAAGAAGTATTTCGATTTCGCCATCAGCCGTCATCCCATGATTCTGCCTTTTTTCCTCGAAATTTAGACCGGTCGATGTCTCATGCGAAATGTGTTGGCTTCTCTGTTTCTGCTGGTTCTGAGCGCCGCCGTAGCCGTCAGTCTCCTTTCTTACAGCCCGGCGGATCCATCCATCTTTCATCCGATGGAAGTGCGGACCATCACCAACCGCTTCGGATGGATCGGCGCCCAAACGGCCGGCTGGCTGATAGGCTTTTTCGGAAAAGGCGTTCTGTGGATCCCGGTGACATTGTTCCTGACAGCCCTGTTCGGTTTGGGAAAGCGTCGTCCATCGGTTTTGGTTCGAACGGTCGCAGGAGGGTGCCTTTTGGCTGCAGCGACCTGTGTGCTGACCACCATGCTGATGCCCCCGGCCGAAGACGCAGCCCTCCAACACAGCGCAGGCGGGGTACTCGGATTTCGGTTGACCGGCCTGGCCCTGTTTTACACCGGATATGCCGGAACCCTGCTTCTGGTCGTTTCGGGTTTTATCATCGGTTTTTTCTTCCTAACAGGTATTTCACCCTTCGTCTTTGCCGGCATGATTCGAAAGCACCAGGTTGTACCAACGGCAGCCAAGGGCCGATCCACTCCTGACGCTCCCTCTCCTCCGGAAAGCCGACCGACCCGAACGACGAAAAAAAAAAGCCCATCTCCCCCTGAACCATCCGAGACCTCGGTGGAGCCGGAACTACCCGATATCGCTCCCATGACACCGGAGCTCGTCCTGCCCGCACAACAACCGAAACCGAAGCCCCCGCGTGCTCTTGCTTCAACGACGGCATCCAGGCACTTTACCTTGCCGCAGTTCGACTTTCTGAACGATCCGGCACCCAGTGACATGAAGACGGACCAGGAAGAGCTGTTGCATCAAGCCGAGATGCTCACGGCCAAGCTCGAACACTTCGGCGTCAAGGGTCGGGTGGCTGCCATCACCCCGGGGCCCGTGATCACGACGTTCGAATATGAACCAGCCCCTGGGGTCAAAATCAACAAGATCGTTTCCCTTTCGGACGATCTGGCGCTCGCGCTGAAGGCGCTGAGCATCCGGATCGTCGCGCCCATTCCGGGAAAATCGGTGATCGGCATCGAAATCCCGAATGCCATCCGCCAGATCGTTCATTTCAAGGAAATCGTCACAAGCCCCGTCTTCGCCAAGTCCCGTTCGGTTCTCACGGTTTGCCTTGGAAAGGACATCGTCGGCAAACCCGTCGTTGCGGAACTCGACCGCATGCCCCACTTGTTGATCGCTGGAGCAACGGGCACCGGAAAGAGCGTCGGCCTCAATTCGATGATCTGCAGCATGCTCTACAAGAGCACTCCGGAGCAGGTCAAGCTGATCATGATCGACCCCAAACGCATCGAGCTCAGCCTCTATGACGGCATTCCCCATCTCATCACCCCGGTGGTGACGGACGTCAAAAAGGCCACCAATGCCCTGTTCTGGGCGGTTCGGGAAATGGAAAGGCGCTACGAGCTGCTGAGCGAACAGAAATGCCGCAACATCACCCAATACAACCAGAAAGCGGGAAAGACGAAGGGGACCGAGGGAACAGCCGCCTCCTCCGGCAGGCTGCCGTATATCGTTATCATCATCGATGAGCTGGCAGACCTCATGATGGTGGCCTCCCGAGACGTGGAGGTGGCCCTGACGCGGCTTGCCCAAATGGCTCGTGCCAGCGGCATCCACCTGATTCTGGCCACCCAGAGACCGTCCGTGGATGTGCTGACCGGAATCATCAAGGCCAATTTCCCGACCCGACTCACCTTTCAGGTGTCTTCGAAAACCGATTCCCGGACCATCCTCGACTGCAACGGCGCCGAATCCCTTCTCGGCAACGGCGATATGTTGTTTCTGCCGCCTGGAACGGCCAAATTGCAACGAATTCACGGCGCCTTCATTTCGGAGGAGGAAGTCGGCCGCATCACGGATTTTCTGCGGGCACAGATGCCTCCCGACTACATCGACGAAGTGACCGAGGCACCTCAGCGTGAGGGCGAAGCTTCGGGTGATGAAGACCACGACGAACGCTATGACGATGCGGTCGCCCTGGTCACCAGAACCCGACAGGCATCTATTTCCATGATCCAGCGCCACCTGCGGATCGGTTACAACCGTGCAGCCCGGATCATCGAAACCATGGAAAAGGAAGGGGTCATCGGTCCATCGGATGGGGTGAAACCACGGGAAGTGTTGGTGAAAAGTTATGACGGCATGCCATAGAAGA
>JBFMBE010000029.1:0-27171 GCA_040755275.1 Thermodesulfobacteriota bacterium
GGCTGGGGAAGCCTTTTGAGCTTGCTGCGAAAACGTGTTTGAAGCCGCCGGAGATCGTTGGATCGGACGGACGCGCTTGAACGAATTGACATTGAAAAGCAAGCCGTTGCGATTGAACCAGCCTCTGCTTGCTGTCTGGCCATCCGTCCGATCCTACGAGATCGGGCGGCTGAGTTTTTTCGCAGCAGCGAAAAAGGTTCCCCAGTCACCCCGCGACTCGACAGAGACTTCCTGACTTTTTGCGGGGCCATCAGAAGTGAAGATGATGAAAAAAACTGGATTTTCACCGGACGATCGGATAGATTGCCGCCCAGGTGACAAGAAGGGACCGGACCAGCTCAATTTGCGAAGGAAACTTCCGGATGCCGCATCCTGTATCGATCCTGCAGAAAATGCTGTGTGTGGTTCACGCGATCCCCTGCGTCGGAACTGTTCGTGAACGATACATGCAAGCATTGGAAGAATACGAAACCGATCGCCGAACCTATCACATCCCCGAAGAAAGCCCTGATCCATCGGTTGGAAGACCCATTCTGAGACGGGGCTGGCGCAGAAGCGGCGTGCTGCTCCTCCATGGATACATGGCCGCACCGCTCGAAATGGCCGAGCTTGCCCGATTCCTCAACCAGAGGGGCTATTGGGTGTATGCCCCCCGTATTCGAGGGCACGGCACCTCTCCGGAAGACCTGGCGATTCGCAGCGTCGATGATTGGCGGCAATCTGTGGATGCCGGATACGAGTTGCTGGCTGCAAGCTGCAGACGAATCGTCCTGTGCGGTTTTTCAGTGGGAGCGATGCTCGCTTTCGATCGGGTTATCCGCAAATCGAAGGATGCACCCGTCGCCATTGCGGCGATATCGCCCCCCTTCAAACTGTGCGGGCAGGGAGGGCGGCTCGTGATGGCCATTGACAAGTGGAATCGCATCGCTCATCGAATGCGTCTCGAAGAGGCCCAAAAGCAATTCGTCGAGAACACCCCAGACAATCCGCATATCAATTACCATCGCAATCCGGTTTCTGGTGTCGTGGAACTGGAGCGGCTCGTGAAGGCCGTTTCCGGACAGCTGGCCCACATCGAGGTACCGACCTGGATCTTTCAGGGAAGCCATGACCCGCTGGTGGATGAATCCGGCTCCAGAAAGGCGTTCTATACGCTCGGCAGCCGGCACAAAGGGTATACGATCGTTCCCTCACCGAAGCACGGCATCGTTACCGGCCCCTATGCGGATCTGGTACACCCCCTGGTCTATCGATTCATCGATGGCCTTGCCGGATGAACCAATCGACATCATTCGGAACCATAACAGCAATCCTGGTCACTAAACCGATACGAGGTAAGGAGCCAATTATGATCCATTTCAAACCGCCTTGTGTGCCGATCTGGATTTTCTTTCTCTGCTTCCCTCTCACCACTTCGGCAATCGCCGGAAACGTTTACATGGGCCTGGATGTCGGATATTCAGAAACCCGCTTCCATCCGGAATACACCTATGTCGATGGAAGTCCTTCGGATACCTACCTTGACCCGGCATACGGACAGTCCGGGTCTCTTCTCATCGGATACACACACCCCGTTTTTCCAGGTCTGGCTCTGGGTTTGCAAGGACGATTCGGATACGCAAACGACACATGGACTCTCGATACCAACGAACCGGCTCATCTGACCTACCAAATCCCTTATTTCTACACAATCAGCCTGAGAAGCACCCTTCAGGTGGTCCCGCCTTTGCTCGTTTTCCTGGATGCAGGCATCGGCCAGGGGTACATCCAGGAACGGAAGGAAAGCCCGACATCCAGCCAATATGACTTCAAGGAATGGAAACCGGGATATTCCGCAGGCGGTGGAATCGAGTACCACCTGACCGAAAATTGGTCGATGAATGTGAGTTACCGCTATACCGCATACGAAAAGATTTCCTTTGAAAGCTACCTGCCTAACGGCAGTCACTGGGAAACCATCGAAGACACTCCCAATAACCGCATGATATCCTGGGGATTGACCTGGCATTTTCTGCCGTAACGTGTCGAGCCGGTGAACCCCATTTCGGGGGAGGGTATTTCGTGAAAGTCGAAGAGCTCATCGCCTACAACAAGAACCTTGAGCGCATTCTCGACAACCTCAAGGAAGGGATCATCGCTCATGATCTCGATCGTCGGATTTTCTTCTTCAACAAGGCAGCCGAGGACATCACGGGCTACCGCAAGGATGAAGTCCTCGGACGCGACTGTCACATCGCGATGGGCGGCCCCTTCTGTGGAAACCGCTGTCATTTCTGCGGCGAAACCCCTCACATCGTCGGGGGAGTGACCAGCACCCACTACATCAAGACGAAGCAGAGCGAATTTCGGTGCATCGATATGGTCATCACCGCCATCACCGATGAGAACGGACAACTGGCAGGTGTTCTCGCTTCGTTCACGGATGTCACCACCCATGCCAACTTGACCACAAAAGCCGAAAAAATTCAGGGATTCTGTGAAATCATCGGCAACGACCCCAAAATGTTGGCCGTCTTTCAGCAGGTCAAGAACGTGGCCCGCTATGACTACCCCATCCACATTTCGGGCGAAACGGGCACCGGTAAGGAATTGATCGCTGCAGCCATTCATGCCGAGAGCCACCGCAGTGCAGGCCCCTTCGTTCCCATCAATTGCGGCGCGCTCCCTGAAGGGTTGATCGAAAGCGAACTGTTCGGGCACGTCAAAGGATCGTTCACAGGTGCCGTGCGGGACAAGAAAGGCCGTTTCGAGCTGGCAGACGGAGGGACCATTTTCCTGGATGAAGTGGCGGAATTGACCAAACCGGTTCAAGTCAAACTGCTGCGCTTTCTGCAGGAAGGGGAATTCGACAAGGTCGGAGGAGAAAAGACCGTATCCGTCGATGTACGGATCATGAGTGCAACCAACAAGGACTTACGGGAAGAAGTTCGGAAAAACCGGTTCCGCGAAGACCTGTACTATCGCCTGAACGTCATCCCCATCCATCTTCCACCGCTGCGCGAGCGAAACGGCGATATCCCGTTGCTCGTTCATCATTTTCTGATGCAGGCCGTCAAACGATACAATCAGCCGATGCCGATCGTCACAGCCGAAGCCATGGCCCTGATGACCAATTATCCATGGCCCGGAAACGTTCGGGAACTGCAGAACACGATTCAGTTCGCATTCGTGCAGGCCAAGAATGGGAGGATCACGGCAGCCTGCCTGCCGATCGAATTGCAGCGAACGGCCTCGACCGGAAGAGCGCTCGGAACCGAAAGCCGTCGAAAATTAACTGTAGAGACGACCATCGAAGCCTTGAAGTCAGCCGGATGGAACAAGACACAGGCGGCTCGGATCCTGGGCATCGGCAGAGCGACCCTGTACCGATTTCTCGAAGAGCATCCCGAAATCCACGAAGGCTGAGGTCTATTTCGACCTTCCCGCTCAACCATTTCCCCCAAAACCGACCTCCCAACGAATGACTTCACAGTCGTCGAATCTCAGCCAGATCCGCAGCAGGTTTTCCTCCACCGGTTTGACGCTGTACAGACCGAAATCCCTGTAAAGGACGGGGGGGCCCTGAGCCCAGGAAATCGCCTCCGGAAGATGGATCGTCAGGCGATCCGTCCGATGGAGGCATCCCTTCGATACGCCTTTCAGCGTCTGGGTATCTTCCATCCACTGAACATCCTCGAGTTCGATCGCCCCCTGAAACACGTGCCTGTCGGAGGATATCACCTGCGGCCTGTCCAGCCTCTCGTGAATGGCAAGCAAGGTGACACTTCCCGGCGCGACATCGACCTCCAGAGGATCGGTGACCTTGGAGACAAGCCGCTCCATCCAGTAGTCATAGGCGATGTACCCCCGTTTCGGATCAAGGCCCATTCTGGCCAGTGGGATCGATCTTCGGATCGGCTGCTGGAGATCGGCATTGAAGAGACCCAGAATCCCCCATTTTCCGAACGACTTGCGGACGTCCAGAAAAAAGACGCCGGGCCGATCGCTGTCCAACAAGTCGATCGGTTTTGCGGCTTCTCCATAGGACGGAAAGACCTTTCGAAGGATTTCCATCCGGCAAGGATCCAGATCCATCAGGCGGTCCCCCGAAAGGACGTTTCCGCCGCTCAGTGCGATCAGGGTGGCTGCAGCCTGTGCTTGGGGAATCGACAACTGCTGCAGACAGGCGTGGTCTGCGTCGTTGGTCCAGGTTCGGTTGTGAAAGCCGTATCGTTTGGCAGCCGCAGGAGCGCTGCTCGATCCCTCCTCGAAATACTGTTTCCACGCCGCTTTCGAGAACCCGTAATTCTGATCGAGTTCGATGCGCATGCTATCGATCAACCCGACCGTGACAGGACCGGGACCGCACTCGTTGATGTGCTTATGCGGTCCGATCGCATCCCGAATGAGTTGAAGCCCTTTCCGATAAGCCCTTGCCGGCGTATAACCCGGATCGTGGAACCGATATGCGGACAGGATGGACCAAGCGACAAAATCGATTTTGAACAGGTCATATCCCCATTCATGGGCAGCCCGATCGAACAGATCGAAGAACCATCGCTGCGCCTCGGGATGTGAAATGTCGAGGCAGTACCGCTTGGGCACCTCCGTTTTCGCTGTCTCACTGCCCTCCGAAAGCCAGGGACCGACACGCATCGGCCGTCCGACAGCGTCTTTCAGCAGCCAATCGGGGTGGTTCCGAAACACGTCCGTAGGTTCCGAAATGACGAACGGGGCGATCCATATCCCCGGCTTCAACCCATAGCCCCGGATTCGATCCGCAAGCCACTTCATGCCATGGGGAAATCGATCGTTGCCCTCCCATTCCCCATGATACCGCTGATATCCCTCATCGACCTGGACGAATTCCAGCCCGAACGGCTTGAGCCGACACGCCGCAACCTCGGCATTCCGAAGGACTTCCTCCTCGCTGATGAATTCGTAGGTGTAAAACCACCCACACCATCCGTTGACGATCGACCCACATCGGGCATGGTTGATCCTGCCCATGATGTCGGCATATCCTTCCAGAGCCGCATATGGGTCCGCAGCGATGTAGAGGATCCACTTCCCGCTGGAAACGGTTTCACCCGGCTCCAGACGGGTCTGTCCGCCAAAAACCGATTCGGTGTACAAAGAGAGGTTCCCTGCGTCGGTTACCGAAAGAATGAGCTGTCCAAGACCAATCCGATTTTCGATAAAGCCGCACACGATGGCTTCTTGATCATATCCGCCGAAAATGCCGACATGCCACCAGCTTCGGATACGTCTTGGCGAAGGAAACGGGAAATCCGGTGACGGCATGCTTCCTTTGATCGGGCCATAGGGTTCGGGTTCCCGATACGGCTCCCCCAAGCGGTACAGTCTTCCCGCATCGTAATACATCGGACCGTTGGTCAAGATATGTGTTGCAGACGGCCAGTTCAGGAACGAGCCGTTTTCCTCGAGGACACACAGGGGTTCAATTCCCACGATGCCGATGGGATTTTCGGAAACATTCCGGCATGCCACCTCGATGGATACGGCATTCATCGTATCGTAGCATGTGACGAGGGTTCGAAGATCGAGCTGTCTTCTCCTGTCTCTGGAACGGATCTCGAGACGGCGTCCGGTTCCGCAGCTGTCCTTCACCCGCTGGGTATCCAGTCTGTGCTCGTAGTCCGAATCGGCCGTCGATCGACGCTCATCCGTCAAGATCGCCCGGACGAGGGCGCCGCGGACGAGCACCTCCCCATGATCCCGATGGATATCGAGACGGCCCGTCATCGGATCGAAGTCAACCGAAAGACATCCATGAGTCAGCATGTTCCTTCTCCTACAGGTTCGGTGCCGTGTTCAGCCATTGTTTCAGGCGGTTGAGCCCTTCTTCGATCGACACTTCCGGGACATACCCCAAATCGCGTCTGGCAGCCGAAATATCGAACCAGTGGGATGTGGCAAGTTCCCGAACCACAAACCGCGTCAGACGGGGTTCACTCTCGACACCGAACAACCGATACCAAGCCTCCATGCAGGCAGCCATCACATAGGCCGCAGAGGTCGGAATGCTGCGTTTCAGCGGCTGTTTCCCGCCTGCTTCCAGTATCCGGTTGATCATCTCCCACAGGTGGACGGGCTCTCCCTGACTGATGAAGTAGATTCTTCCGGAAAGAAACGGGTTTTCCTTCAGCTTCTCGGCAGCCTGAACGTGTGCATGCACGGCATTGTCGATATAGAGAACATCGACGCGGTTGCGACCGGAACCGATGATGGCCAGTTTCTCCGCCCGTTCGAGAATGCGAGGCACCAGGTGGTTGTCTTCGGGGCCCCAGATGAGATGGGGCCTCAGGATGACTGCTGAAAGCCCTTTCCGGACGGACTGCAGCACTTCACGCTCCGCCAGGGCCTTGGTTCGGGGATAGGCGGCATGATACCGATCCGGATAAGGAACACGTTCATCCACTCCCTCCATATCCCTGCCGTTGAAGACAACGCTGGGTGAACTCGTATGGACGAGAACCGGAACTCCATGGTTCAAGCAACCCGAAACGACGTTCCGGGTTCCAATGACATTCGTTCGAAAGAAATCATCCTCTGAACCCCATACCCCGGCCTTGGCAGCAGTATGAAAAACCACATCGACGCCCCTGCAGGCGTTTTCGACGGCCTTGGCATCCGCAATATCGGCTTGAATCTGTTCGACGTCCAATCGGTCGAGCGCCGGATAGCGCCTTCTGGACAAGCTTTTGACATGCTTTCCCTCCGCCACCAGACGTCTGGCGATGGCTTTCCCCAAAAATCCTCCACCTCCGGTAATCAGCACGGTTTCCATCGTTGGTTCCTATTGGTATGATAAGGCATCGACCCACCCATTCGAGCCGCCATGAACCTATTACCGCAATCCTTCCGGATTGCATGTTTTCTTCCGGAATGATACGGTGATGAACTCGCAAAAAGTCGCCATCCACGAATTTTCTTTCAAAACCGGGCCTCCAGCAGGGGGGCGGGTGGTGTTTTGCGAAGCAGCGGAAACTGTTTGAAGCAGCCGGAGATCGTTGGATCGGGCGGAGATGCTTTATCGATATTCGTTTGAAAAACATCATGTTGCAACTCAGCAATCCTATATCCCAAGTTTGGCCATCCGCCCGATCTTACGAGCTCGGGCTGCTGAGTTTTTCCGCTGCTGAGCAAAATTCACCCGCCTTCCTGCGGGTCAAATGAGAGTGCCTGACTTTTTGCGGGACCATCCTGGATGATATGTTGTCAGAAATCTATTGTCGACTGTCGACCGCCCACTGCCGACTGCCGACTGCCGACTAGTTTCACGATAGACGATCATGACCATCGATGTAAACGAAATCTTTTTCAGCATTCAGGGCGAATCCACCTATGCAGGACTCCCCTGTGGCTTTGTCCGTCTCGCCGGATGCAACCTCTCATGCTCGTATTGCGATACGCGCTATGCAACGATTGTTGAAGAACGGCTTGAAATCGAGGAGATTCTCGAGAGAATCCGGACGTTCGGATGTCGTCGGGTGGAAATCACGGGGGGAGAGCCCCTGCTTCAAGCGGAAACGCCGGAACTGATCCGACGGCTTCTCGATACCGGCTATACGGTGCTGCTGGAAACGAACGGAAGCATGAACATTAACACCGTCGATCCGCGATGTGTTCGCATCGTCGATATCAAGTGCCCATCCAGCGGTGAAAGCGGCCAGATCGATTGGCAAAATCTCGATCGGCTCACCAAAGACGATCAGCTCAAGTTCGTGCTGTCGGATCGAACCGATTTCATTTTTGCCGTGGAAACCCTTCAGCGCGTTCCGGACCGACTGCCTTCCGAGCACGTATTGTTTTCCCCGGTCTGGGGCTTGCTTTCTCCGGCCGTTCTGGCCCAATGGATCCTGGAGACGGGCATCGACGTACGGCTCCATCTACAGCTGCACAAGTGGATTTGGCCCGAGATTGAAAGGGGGGTATAGAGAGAATGTCACCGGAAAAGGCAAACGCTCCGAAAGCCGTTGTCCTGTCGAGCGGTGGATTGGATTCGACAACGACCATGGCCATCGCCAGAAAGGAGGGTTTCGAATTGTATGCCCTCAGTTTCGATTATGGCCAGCGACACGTTTTCGAGCTGGAGGCGGCCAAACGCGTCGCTGCCTGCATGGGTGTAAGGCGCCACCTCATCGTCAAGATCGATCTGCATATCATCGGCGGATCGGCATTGACAAGCGATCTGGCCGTCCCCAAATCCCGTTCGCTCGATGCGATGCAACAGCAACAGCAAATCCCGATCACCTATGTTCCCGCCCGAAACACCATCTTTCTGGCCTATGCCCTTGCCTGGGCGGAGGTCTTGGGAGCTGCGGACATCTTCATCGGTGTCAATGCCATCGATTACAGCGGGTATCCGGACTGCAGGCCGGACTTCATCCAGGCCTTCGAACGAATGGCCAATTTGGCCACGAAAGCCGGTGTCGAAGGCCAGTTGCAGTTTCGGATTCGGACCCCGCTGCAATTCATGGACAAGGCGGAGATCATCCGGACCGGGGTTTCCTTGGGCGTCGATTTCGGAATCACCCACAGCTGTTACGATCCGGACCCGAACGGCCATGCCTGCGGTCGGTGCGACAGTTGCCTCTTGAGAAAAGCGGGATTCGAAAAAGCCGGGATCCCGGATCCAACACGGTATCAAACCGGCTCATGAAACCGCTTCAACGACACTCATGCATCGGAGCACCGCGGAAGCGGGTTTCATTCCCGGCCGAACGCATGGGAGATTCCCTCCAGGGCATACAGGAGCGAAAGCGGATACCGACGCATCAATCCTGCGAGCGATTCCGAAAGGGTTTCGGCCTTCTTCTTCCACAGCGGGTTCCGGGTAAATGCATGGAGTGCGGCATAATTGTTCAGCATGACCGACTGTGGCGACGCAACGGCCCCATCTTCCATATGAAGCGGCCGCACGGGCAACTCCCGGATATCTCTGGAAACCGTATGAAACAATCCGATTCTGTCCTCGAAAAAAAGATCTTCCATCATTTCGGTGGCTTTCAGCGCTGCTGCCAAATGATCCGAAGAGCCGGTTGCCCGATACAGAGCCAGCAGCGCACCGATCCAATGGGCATAGTCGTTTCCCATCGCCGGAACATCCCGATCTCCATGAAACCACCGATGGCAGGCCGCCCCATCGACAAGGTGACGGGAAAGCCACTCGGCAGCCGAAACCGCATGTTCCGCATAGCTCGAATCGTTCAGGACGACGGCGGCGTTGGCAAGGGCTTGAATCATCATTCCATTGCCGTCGAGCAGGATTTTTTCGTCCCGAAGCGGACGCCGAAGGGATGACCGGCGTTCCAGAAGGCGCTTTCGAACCGACTCCCATTCCCGATGCAAGTCTTCTTCCGGTTGGCTCAGGGCAGCCGCCCACTGTTCGAGTGGCCTTCTCCAATATAGGATGTTGGTTCCCGTCGGTCTTCCCGTAGCTTCATCGAAAAAATTGCCTTCCGGACGAACGTCGAGAATGGCGGCCCACTGTTGGGCATCCTTTTCCAAAACCTCCTGAAATGATGCAAACGACCAGGTATAGAACCGCCCTTCCTCTCCTTCGCTGTCGGCATCCTCGGCACTGTAAAAGGCGCCTTCCGGGCTTTTCAGGTCCCGAAGAACATAGGCGAGAATCTCCCGTGCGGTTCGTTCAAACAACGCATCACCGGTTTTCTCATAGGCATGGAGATAGGCCGTTGCCATCAGGGCTTGATCGGTCAACATCTTTTCGAAATGGGGTACCAGCCATTTCCGGTCAGTCGAATAACGATGGAATCCAAATCCCACATGATCCCAGATCCCCCCATGACGCATGGCGGTCAGCGTTTTCCGTACGATGGGAAGCAGGTCGTTTCGCCCATCGGATTGATGCAACAAGAAGGTGATGCGATAGGGATTCGGAAATTTCGGAGCAGGCTCAAACCCGCCATATACGGGGTCGAAGCGCTGCACCAGTTGATCGACGGCACGATCCGCAATTTCCGGTGCGTATGACTCCGGCAGCGGAACGGCGAATAGAGACTCGATATGGGTTTTCATGGTTTGAGCAGCTTTGATGAGCCGCTGACGATCCGACCGCCACAAGGTCTGGATCTGTTTGGTCAGATCGACAATGCCCAGGCGGCCGAATCGGGAGGTTTTCGGGATGTAGGTGGCTGCGAAGAACGGCAGCCGTTCATGGGTCATAAAAATGGAAAGCGGCCAGCCGCCGCTTCCCGAGATCAGTTGGCAGGCCGCCATGTACAAGGCATCGATATCCGGGCGCTCTTCCCGATCGACCTTCACACAGACGAAGGCCTCATTCAAGACATCTGCAATCTCCGGATCTTCGAAGGATTCGTGGGCCATGACATGGCACCAGTGACATGTGGCATATCCGATCGACAGAAACAGAGGCTTGTCCAATTCCCGTGCGGCCAGAAAGGCTTCTTCCCCCCAGGGATACCAATGAACGGGATTGGAAGCGTGTTGCAACAAATAGGGGCTGTGGCTTTTGCCCAAACGGTTCGTATTCATAAGGAGTCCTCCTATGTTGAATGGCCCCGCAAAAAGTCGCTAACCACCGATTTTTCTTAAAAGCCGGGCCTCCAGCAGGAGGGCGGGTGGTGTTTTGCGAAGCAGCGGAAACTGTTTGAAGCAGCCGGAGATCGTTGGATCGGGCGGACGCATATCATTTGTTTTGGTATGCAAAACAAGATATTGGAAATCAGCAAACCATTCTTCGCATTTTGGCCATCCGCCCGATCCTACGAGCTCGGGCTGCTGAGTTTTTCCGCTGCTGAGCAAAATTCACCCGCCTTCCTGCGGGTCAATCCATGGGCCTGACTTTTTGCGAGGCCATCACGTTAGCATGGTACAGAAAGGCGACGAGCGCTTTTCCGTATCGACATCTATGCACATACAGTAGGATCAAATTTCCGAAAATAAAGCGAACCGCTAAGGAATATATCGGCCGGGGACTTATCGGTCGGACTTGCAATCGTCCGTTGGCTGCTTTATGGTGAGAGAAACTCTAGAAGTCGGAAGAAAAGCGGTTGACTTCCATCGGCATGGATGAATGTGGTCAATCCGCAGCCATGAACGATGATCTGAAATGCCGCGATGGATCGACCGTCATGGTACCACATGCTGCCCGATCTCAAATTCGCAAACGTAACGCAACGTGATCGGCATCCTCGATGCCCCACGAGGGTGATGCCGAGAAGGAGGGATGATGGACTTTCAGGAAATTGTCATGCAACGTCGGGCCATCAATTTCTTCGATCCGAACCGTGGAGTCGACGCCGATCTCATCCGCCGGATGATCGAGCTGGCATCCAGGGTTCCATCCAGTTTCAACCTTCAACCTTGGAATGTCATCCTGGTAACGGATCCGGAAGAGAAACGGATTCTTCGAAAACTTGCATGGGATCAACCGAAAGCGAGCGAAGCACCGGTGGTGATGATCGTTCTGGCCGATCGGGATGGATGGCAGGCCGGCCACCCGACGGCTGAACGCAATTTCCAGGAAATGGTGAATGCCGGATCGATGAAACCCGAACAAAAGGATTGGTTCCATTCGGCATGTACATCCCTGTACGGGAAAACATTTGAGCAACAGCAGGCGTTCGCCAACAAGAACGCCGGTTTCTTCGCGATGGCCCTCATGTTTGCCGCCAAACACCTCGGCATCGATACCCATCCGATGGACGGCTTCGATATCGAAGGCGTACGAAAAGCCTTCGCGATCCCGGAGCGATTCTGGATTCCGCTGTTGTTGGCTGTTGGTTACCCCAAACCCGATTTCAAACCCCTGCCACCCAAGTGGCGGAAATCGTATGAGGATATCGTGGTGCGATTTGCCGCACCATCGCTGCCATAACATCGACCTTCTATTGGAAAGGATTCCCCCATGGTTCCACCCGTCAAACTATACACCTTGAGCACCTGTTCCCATTGTAAATCCACCAAGAAGCTTCTTGCGGACTGCACCGTACAGTACGATTTCGTAGATGTCGATCTACTGCAGGGAGATGAGCGGGCCGCCATTCTGGAGGATGTCAAGAAGTTCAACCCCAAATGCTCCTTTCCGACCATCATCATCGGAGACAAGGTAATCGTCGGTTACAAGGAAAAGGAAATCAAGGAGGCGCTGGGACTCTGATGGATGTGGCGCAACTCTACGAAATGCTGAAAAAGGCACAGGAACCGAAGGGATATTATTTCCCGCCGGACAGGCAGTGGGTGAATGGACTACTGGAAGGGCTTCTCCAGAACAAGGAGCGCTACGGGTATATGGTCTGCCCTTGCAGGCTGGCTTCCGGAGACAGGGAAAAGGACAAGGACATCATCTGCCCCTGCGCTTACAGGGCGGAAGATGTAGCCGAATACGGAAGCTGTTACTGCAATCTGTATGTGTCGAAGCAATGGTTGGAAGGCTCCATTCAGAAGCAATATGTTCCCGAACGGCGCCCTCCCGAAAAAATCTTTGCGTAGTCTCCTCCGCGACAGGGTCCCTGTTCATTTTCCCGGGTACACGGGCGACCTTCCCTTTCTACCGGCCCTGCATCAGACGGGCCGGTTGGGGAAGCCTTTTGAGACTGCTGCGAAAAAGGTTCTCCAGTCACCCCGCGACTCGACAGAAAGGCCCTGACTTTTTGCGGGGCCATCAGGTTTCGAGGCTACCCAATCCGTAAACGATAGAGCAAATCCCGTTCTTCCGCCGTATCGAAAACAACCTGTCGGTCTTTCGGGCAGACCCACAAACCGGAAGACCGGCTCATGACCACGCGTTACGGCTTTTTCACAGAACCAGTTCCCGATGCGTGCATCTGGCGCAATGCGGTCAGGATATCCTGCAGTTCCGGTCTTCGATTGATGTCGGAGACCTGAAAATACCGGATGACCCCTGCCTTGTCGATCATGATGATGGCCCTTTCGGCAACCCCGTCCGACCGGAGAATGCCGAAGCTTGCAGCCACCTGACCATGCGGCCAGAAATCCGAAAGCACCGGAAACCACAAGTCGCCCATTTGCCGAGTCCAGGCATACAGCGTCGGTCGATTGTCCACGCTGATTCCGAGCAGGATCGCATCGTTTTCTTCGAACACCTGCCGCAGCAAATTGTACCCCGGCCATTGATCCGAACACACAGGCGTCCATGCCGCGGGAACGAATGACAGTACCACGTGCTTCTTCCCCTTGTACTGACTCAGTCGAATGGTTTCCCCGCTGACGGCCTGCAGGGCAAAATCCGGAGCCGGATCACCGACCTTGAGCGTCGGCGAGCTGTCGGTCGGTTTGAGGTTTCCCGGTTGGAATATGGTGTCCTTGAACGCTTCGGATGCCGCCCAGCATACGGGCTGAACCAGAAACCAGCAACCGACGGCAACACCCCACAACACCTTCCACGATAGCTTCATTCTGCACATCCTCCTCTCAACCGAATCGGCGAAACGCCGTTCTTCATTGACCGAGCCTGCGGCCGATCGTATCGATGAATTCATCCAGGTTGGGAATGGCCCCCGATCGGGAATAAACGATTTCGGCTCCCTTCGACGTATGCTGCACGACAAGGAAATGGGGCGTACGTACCTCCCCGATGCGCTTGTGAATGACAAACTCCCCATCCGGAAAGAGCGGGAAGGATATGTTGTAGGTTTTCCTGAAGAAATCCACCTCATAAGCCGAATTTCCGATGCCAATCCCCATCAGCCGAACCGTATCCTTGAGTTTGGGATGATCGTTCAGTTTTCGGAACAGTTCATTGGTACGCGGCGCGTCCTTCTGACAGTGGGGGCAATACATGCTGAAAACCTGCACAATGACGAGCGGCACGGGGATTTGCTGAATGGTGAACGTTCCTTTTCCCGTCAATTTCAAATACTGCCGATCTTCGGATCTCTCTGGAACGGCAAATGCGATATCCGGAAACAAGGAACCGACTGCGGGTCCATCCGCCAGAGCGGCCGGACATTGGACGAGCAACAACGTACAACACAGTACTGCAGCGGGAAAAAATGCAGCCAACCGGGTGTTGTTTTTCATGATCGGACCTCCTTTTTGGCCCATACCCAATGAATTCCGTCTTTCTGACGAATCGGCACCAGATCCTTGCCTTGAACGGCCGCCTGCAAGACTACCTGTAATTTGGGTGGCGTTGCGTTTCGAACAAAGGGCAGCACCCGTTCGCTCAGGGTCTGAACGGCTGTTTCGATCGGCTCTTCGGGCTGAGCACCGATGGCTTCGAGGGCGTCGGCCATCATCAGTTCATAGAGCCATACGGTGCGCTCGAGATTGGTCAACAGCGCACATTCCTCATCCGTTGCCTCACCGCGTTTCATTCGATCGGAAATTCGGCCCAGTTCCGAATTGAAGGCATTCTCCCATTCCTCCACAATGGCGTTCATCATGTAGCGATCGGCTTTTTCCGTTTCCACGATCGCCCGATTGGCATGGTAGTCATCCCAGTTGTCGCTCAAAATGCGGATGCCGTAAGCATCCCGTTCCTCACGAACCCGGGTACCCGGAAAGGGTGCAAGCAGATGAAATCCAAAGGAGACACCCATTGCCTTCAATTCCTCTCCAAAGGCCAGGGTTTCGGCGATGGTTTCGGGCGTTTCTCCGGGAAGACCGAGAATGAAGGATCCATGCGCCTGAATGCCCGCCTCGGAGCACATGCGGACGGCTTCCACAATCTGCTTCCGGGTGATGCCCTTTCGGCAGGTTTTGAGAATGCCCGCATTGGCGGACTCCATCCCAAAACTGACAGCCGTACATCCCGCTTCTTTCATACCCTTCAGGACATTCAAAGAGACCGTATCCACCCGGGCGAAGGACGTCCATCGAACATCGAGCCCCCTCTTGCGTATTTCCCCACAGATGGCTGTACAGTGTTTCTCGTTGGCCGTGAACAGATCGTCTGCGATGTTGATCTGATGAAAACCGTATCTCGCAACCGTTTCCATTTCGTCGACGACGGATTGGGGAGATCGGTAGCGGACCTTTGCGCCGACCATTTTTCGACCCACACAAAAAATGCACTGAAACGGACAGCCTCGAGATGTCGTCAGGGTGATCGGCATATGCAGCATTCGGTATCGATCGAGGGCCAGCAGATGACGAGCGGGTTGCGGAAGCCGGTTCACGTCGAGAAAACCGTCCTTCGGGCGGGTGCGGACGATCCGTTCGTCATGACGGTACAGGATTCCGGGGATGTCGTCCCAGCTCCGGGATGCGCCGGCCGACTGCGCGATACGGACGATGGTGTCTTCTGCTTCGCCCAAAACGACGATATCCAGCTCCGAGCAGTCCTGGAGGGTTTCTTCTGCGGCAAAGGTGGCGTGCGGTCCGCCGATGACGGTGACGGTTTCCGGCGCGATTGCCTTGACATCCCGAACGACCTGTAAGGCCTTGTTCACGTTCATGGTAACTGCCGTAACACCGACGATATCGGGAGAGAACCGCTCGATCCAATACCGCAGCCGATCGATACTGTATGGATAGACGACATAATCGAGAACGACGACGCGATGACCAGCTTCCTCAAGACTTGCCGCCAGATAGGCCAAACCGAGAGGGGGGGACGGGGTTTCCCCGATGGGATACCAGGGATTGACCAGAATGACGTTTCCAGGATGACGGGATGGTTTCATGAGATGTACCATAAGCGATGGACCATGGGTCTGTTTTTCGATCCGGAGGTGACGGCACTACTGTAAACCGATGGCCGTGTTCCGAATTCATCGCAGACTCGATAGTCTATTCAAATACAAAGCGGCAGGAACTTCAACGGTGAAATCCCTGCCGCTTGAAACGGGTTGAAGAAATCAGATGGAGCATTCGGCATCCGGGGTATCTGGGCTTGCAGAGCCCCCGGATGCACTGAGCCGATCAGAACAGACCGCTGACTTTTCCGGTCTCCACATCGACATCGATTCTGCGGAAGGCCGGGTTGGAGCTCGTTCCGGGCATGAGGCTGATGGTACCGGCACACGGACACAGGAACTTGGCACCGGAGTAAATGAGGACGTCCCGGATCGGCAGGATCCAGCCCTTCGGCACACCCTTCAGCGTCGGATCGTGGCTGAGGCTGAGATGGGTTTTCACCATCATGGTTGCGAAATCGGCGTATTTCGGATCGCTTTCGAGCATTTTCGCCTTGGCTTCGGCTTCGGGCGTCCAGCTGACGCCGTCTGCACCGTAGACTTCCTTGGCGATCAGGGCCACACGGTCACGCAGCTTCATTTCAAGCGGATAGAGGAATTTGAATTCATTGCCTTCGTTGCAGGCGTCAATGACGGCATCGGCCAATTCCAGAGCGCCATCACCACCCTTGGCCCAGTGTTCGGACTTGGCACAGCGGGCGCCTGCTGCTTCTGCAGCCTTGCGGACAACGGCGATTTCGGCTTCCGTATCCGTATGGAAGCAGTTGATACAGACGACGGGGTTGATCCCGGCCTTGCGGATGGTGTTGATGTGGTGCACCATGTTGGCGCAGCCTTTTTCGACCAGTTCGATGTTTTCCTTCGTGTATTCTTCGGGCAGTGCGATACCTGCGACGACCCGGGGACCGCCGCCGTGCATCTTGAGGGCGCGGATCGTGGTGGTGAGAACCGAAACATGAGGCTTCAGCCCGCTGTAACGGCACTTGACGTTCCAGAATTTCTCGAATCCGATGTCTGCCGCAAACCCACTTTCGGTGACATGGTAGTCGAACATCTTGAGGCCGATCCGGTCTGCGATGATGGAGGACTGACCGACTGCGATATTGGCGAATGGACCGGCATGGATCATACAGGGCTGATATTCTGCCGTGCTGAGCAAGGTGGGGTTGATGGTGTTCCGCATGAATGCGGTCATGGCGTTGCCGACTTCCAGATCGCCCGTGGTGACCGGCTTACCGGATTTGTCGAATGCGACGGTGATTTCGTTCAGGCGTTTCTTCAAATCGGCGAGATCTCTGACGATGGACAGAATGGCCATGCATTCGGAGCCGACGGCGATTCCGAATTTCGACTGCATGGTGTAGCCGTCGGTTCTTCCGCCCAAACCGATGACGATGTTTCGAAGCGCCTGGGCGCAAAAGTCGATGACCCAGCCCATTTCAACCCGGGTGGGGTCGATGTCGAGCCGACGCATTTTGGTCAGCCGGGCAAGCTGTTCGTCGTTGTAGTTCCGCTCATGCTGCATCCTAGCCGTAAGAGCGACCATTGCGAGGTTGTGGGCGTTCATGATGTCGTTGATGTCGCCCGTAAGCCCCAAGGAGAATTCCGTCATCGGTATGATGAGGGCGTTTCCACCACCTGCAGCGGTTCCCTTGACGTTCATCGTAGGACCACCGGAGGGCTGACGCAGTGCGCCGCCGACGTTCTTGCCCCGTTTGCCGAGACCTTCCATGAGACCGACGGATGTGGTGCTCTTGCCTTCGCCAAGGGGTGTCGGGGTGATGGCCGTTACTTCGATGTATTTGCCGTCCGGACGATTCTGAAGCCGATTGATGATTTTTAGAAAATCAAGCTTGGCCAGTCTTCCCATTGGAAGGACTTCGTCCTTCTCGAGACCGAGCTTTTCCCGCCACTGTTCCGGTGACGGCATGTTCACTTCAGCTGCCTCCGAAATCTGCCAGTCGGCCATTTTTACTGCATCATACGCCATACGAATACCTCCCATTGCAATGAAGTTTGTTGACTCCGGGCCATGTTGGGATGCCCGCTCCGCCCTTGTCCACCGCCAGTCTCCGCTTGTGGACGACAAACCACGATATCCGTTCGAATGCCCGCCGTGGAAACCAAGAAACCACCGCCTGTTTCACCCGCAACGGTCCAAAATCAATTGTCCTTATCATGAACCAGTAGTACTCTGCAAGTGCAATGTTTGTAAGAGCTGACGCCAGAAGTCAAGGAACGAGCGTTGCGAGGTCGAACGGACAGCCAGATGGAAATGGAGGTTTGTTGGGTTGCAACAGAATGTTTTTGGATGGCCTCATAAAAAGTTGTCACTACCCCGCGACCTTGTCGATTGCCGCGCCTGAACATGGCAGGACATATCCCTTTTGATGCGCTTGCAAAAAGGCGCCCCCCACTTCCCTTCCGACTTCTGGATCCCGCCCCCATTTTTTCACGATAATTTCTTCTTGATAAAACTTTAAAAATAAAATATGTTTTATATTATGAATAAACCATATTCAGAGGTGATACATGGGCATTCAGGAACGCAAGGAACGCGAAAAAGAGCGCCGTAGACAACAGATCATCGTAGCTGCCAAGCGGGTGTTTTCCGAAAAAGGATTCAACAAGTCCACCATGGAAGACATTGCCAGCGAGGCCGAACTCAGCCCCGGAACACTGTATCTCTATTTCAAGAACAAGGAGGAGCTCTACGCTTCCCTTTCGCTTCGAATCCTGCAGTTTCTTCATATCCGGGTCGAGCATGTCAATAACGAAACGGGGCTAACACCGGAACAGAAGTTGGATCAGCTGATCGAGGCCATGTATGATGTCTATGCCTTTGATCCATTGATCATCATCAACATGTTCCACCTGCAGTCTTCAGAAACCCTGAAAAACCTCTCGGAGGGGCTCCTTTCTCAGATCGAGGAACTTTCCCGCAAGTCGATCGGAGCCATATCGAAGGTATTCGAGGAGGGCATCCGGAAAGGAGTGTTCATCGACAAGCATCCCGTGGCCTTGTCGGACATTTTCTGGGCGTTGTTTTCCGGGGTGGTGCTGTGGGAAGCCAGCAAGAAAATCATGGACGACAAGAAGGACTACCTCAAACCGACCCTCGATATCGCATTCGAACTATTCAAACGTGGCGTCAAGAAAACTCAGGAAGAAAAGTCCTGAATTCGGCACAAACGCCTTTCATCGATCCCGTCGGGCGGCTCTCGGCTTGCAGTATCCCATGATCAGCCGCCCATCCCCTTTTCCTCAAACGACGACCGCCTGCTTCATCATCCGCTCAACGTCTCCAAGAACGCCTGGATCCGTGTGGCTACCTGCCCTTCTCCGATCATGCCTTCGTCGATTTCGATGCGTAGGCTGGGGATTCCGGCTCTATCCAATTTGGCCTTGATATCCGGATAATCGAAGCCGTGGGGATCGCAGAACTTGAGGTGTACGAACACCACTCCTGCCGCACCGAATTCCCTGACCAAATCCTTTAAGTGATCGCTTCGTGCATCGAGTCCCCGATGCTTCGCAGGACAAGGAACACGCTCCAGATACCATGCGGCCAGATTGGCCATCATGTCGCCGCTTTCTTCGACAGCCCCACCCATGTTCCGCATGCCGGTACAGGAATCGTCTGCAACCACACATCCGCCTGCATCCTCGACGATCCGATACAGATCCGAAAAAGCGCACTGACTTCCGGACACGACAACCGCCCTTCGATCGGACGTCCTGGCACTCGGTTCAGCAACCGCTCGTTCCCGAATCCAGGTATCCAGTCGCTCGAGTAACATTTCCGGATCCAGCACCCAAGCCGCCTTCAAAACGTCTGCGATTTCCTCACCGAAAGCTCTGATCCTGCCTTCATTTCGCCCCTTCACGACAGTCCGCAACCGCTTTCGAATCCGGTTGTAGAGCACCGTAGCCTTCCGCAGCCGTTCCTCGTCCAGGGTTCCTCCAACATGGCCGCTGAGGGTAGCCGCAAAACTTCGGAAAAGGCTTTCCGTATAGGAACGGGCTGCCGGTGTCGTCAGCACGGCAGGTAGATCGACATCGATATGTTTACCAGGCAACCGGTTCACCCGCCAGATATCCGAAAGCCGCTGCATCGTGTCGCAGGTGTGGGGGAAAACCATCACGTCGAGAAAATCGAGCCTGCCGCTCAGGGCATCATCGAGAATCCCCTTGGCGAAGCCGCAACAATACGGCTGCAGATGCCGATCCGAAAGGTTCGACCCAGCGCCGCTACGCATCGGAATACGGAACGGCAGGGCACCTGCGGCATGGATGATCTCCACCGGGGCATAGGTACAGGCGTATCCGACAATCGCCCGACCGGTTGAAGATGCATGAGCCACCCCCTCTTCGAGAGGATCGGCAGCGACTCGGGAAAAGAATTCTTCCGATTTCACATGGTCACCTTAGGTTATCCGGACACGATTCGGCCATCGACAGGCGATGCTGAGCAAAATTCCCCCCCTGCGGGTCAAGAGTTCGTGACGTGTGGCGTTTCGGGCAAGGGATGGTGAAGATGCTGGATTTCCCATCGTTTGTCAAGATAGTACAGAATCGGCACCGTCATCCGGCTGAAGAGAAGAGACGCCACTTCTCCGGCCATCAGCGAAATCGCAAGACCCTGGAAAATCGGATCGAAGAGGATGACCGAAGCGCCCACGACAACGGCTGCAGCGGTCAGCATCATCGGCCGGAACCGCACGGCACCCGCATCCACGACGGCATCGGCCAGCGGCATTCCCTCCCGGATCCTGAGCTCGATAAAATCGACGAGGATGATCGAGTTTCGAACGACAATCCCTGCCCCTGCGATGAAACCGATCATCGATGTCGCCGTAAAGAAGGCCCCCATGGCTGCATGGGCGGGCAAAATGCCGATCAGGGAAAAGGGAATGGCCATCATGATGACCACCGGTGTCGAAAACGATTGAAACCATCCAACCACGAGAACAAAGATGATGACGAGTACCACCCCGAAGGCGATGCCGAGATCCCGGAAAACCTCATAGGTGATGTGCCACTCCCCGTCCCATTTCATTGCGAAGCGCCGATCCGTCTGCGGCAGGGAGGCGGTCAACTGCTCGATGCGATACCCTTCCGGAAGCACGATGGCTTCAATCTTGCGCTGCATTTCGAGGATGGCATAGACGGGACTTTCCTTTTCCCCAGCCACATCCCCGATCACATAGACGACGGGCATGAGGTTCTTGTGGTAGATGCTCGTGTCGTTGGCGGTCTCCCGTACCCGGACCAGGGTCGAAAGCGGCACCATCTTTCCGGAAGGCGAAGCCAGTTGAACCTCGGTCAGGCGATCGATCCCAGCCCGCCGATCCAGAGGCAGTCGCACGACAATCGGCATATCTTCCTTTTCGGCCGGATCATGGATCAATCCGATTCGTTTTCCGGACAGGGCTGTCTGCAGGGTGTCAGCAATGACGGCCGTCGGTATCCCGCTCAGGGTCGCCTTTTCCCGGTCCACTTCGACGATCATCCGCTGTTGGAACTCTTCCATGTACCAGTCGATATCCACCACACCCGCCGTATTTCGAAAAATATCCCGGATCTGTCTGGCGATTTCCTTCTGACGATCATAATCCGGACCGTATACCTCGGCCACCAGTGTGGACAACACCGGTGGGCCCGGGGGAACCTCGGCCACCTTGATACGCGCACCGTATCGCCTGGCGATCTTCTCGAGCGGGCCCCGCACCCGTTTGGCGATCTCGTGGCTTTGCCGGCTGCGTCTGTCTTTGGACGCAAGATTCACTTGGATGTCGGCCATCTTCGGTCCCTGCCTCAAGTAGTAATGACGTACGAGACCATTGAAGTTGAAGGGGCCTGCCGTTCCGATATAGACTTGATAATGTGTGACCTCGTTCACGGTCTGAAGGTATTCCCCCATCTCAAGGGCTGCGGATGCGGTTTCCTCCAGTGTGGCCGTATCCGGCATATCGATGATGACCTGAAACTCGCTCTTGTTATCGAAGGGAAGCATCTTGACCTTCACCCATCCAATGCCGATCAGGGCACAGGAAGCAAGCAGCAACACGAGAACCAACACCAGAAACATCCATCGCCACCCGGCATGATGGATGAGCGGATTCATGATCCTTCGATAGAGGCGGGTCGTCCAGTCCTCGGTTTCGGCGTGGCCGTCCGTTCCGTGAGGACCATGCGCCGGTATGAGGCGCTGGGCGGCCCAGGGCGTGACGATGAAGGCGACGAGAAGCGAAAACACCATCGCAGCCGATGCCCCGACTGGAATCGGACGCATGTAGGGCCCCATCAGCCCACCGACGAAGGCCATCGGCAAAATGGCCGCAATGACTGTCAAGGTGGCAAGGATGGTCGGATTGCCGACCTCGTCCACAGCCTCGATGGCAACGGCAAGTCGGTTTCTGCCCTGGTTTTCCGGAAGCCGGAAATGCCGGACCATGTTTTCGACGACGACGATGGCATCATCGACCAGGATACCGATCGAAAAGATCAGGGCAAAGAGGGTGATCCGGTTCAGGGTGTATCCATAAAGATAAAAAACGGTCAGGGTCAGCGCCAGGGTTACGGGAATGGCCAGTGCCACGACTCCCGATTCCCGATGACCGAGGGTGAACCAGATCAGTACGGTCACGGAAACGATCGCGATCATCATGTGGTAGAGAAGTTCGTCGGATTTCTCCTTGGCCGTTTCACCGTAGTTGCGACTGACGGTCATGTGGACATCGTTCGGGATGAGGTTTCCCCGGACTTGTTCGATTCGGTTCAAGACCCGATGGGCAATGGCTGTTGCGTTGGTTCCCTTGCGTTTGGCGACTGTCAGCGTGACCGCCGGATAAACGCCCGACGTTTTCGCCTGAATGGCGGCCCCTGGATGTTCTGCGACAGGTCCTTCCCCATAAAAGACGTATTGATCGGGCTCCTCCGGGCCGTCGAAAATGGATGCGACATCCCGCAGATAGACTGGCTTTCCCTGATGAACGGCGACGACGACGGACTGCACATCTTCGACTGTTTTCAGAAATCCGCCCGTATGCACCAGAATTTGGCCGGATGCGGACGGATAGGATCCGGCATCCATCTCCTGATTGGTGGCACACACCATCGTCACGAGCTGCTTGATATCGATGCCGTAAGCCGCAAGCTTCACCGGGTCGGGTTCGATCCGCATCTGCCTGCGGGTTCCACCGATCAGCGTCGTCAGGGAAACATCGTTTTCCTGCTTGACGATGGTTTCCACTTCCGCAGCCACCCGACGCAGCTGGTAATGGTCGGCCTGCTCGGACCAGAAAGTCAGGGCCAGGATCGGAACGTCGTCGATGTATCGGGGTTTGACGAGCGGTGGGCTGACGTTGCAGGGAATCCGGTCCATGTTGGCCATCAGTTTCGACTGAAGCCGTACGATGGATTTTTCCTCATCCTGCCCCACATAGAAGCGCACGACAGCCATGGACATCCCCGGACTCGATGTCGAATAGATGTATTCCACACCGGGAACTTCCCACAGCAGCTTTTCCATCGGCCGGGTCACCCGCTCCTCCACTTCCCTGGAGCTTGCGCCCGGCATGCTGACGAACACATCGATCATGGGAACGATGATCTGCGGCTCTTCCTCACGGGGCAGGGCGATCACCGCGGCGATGCCGAGCAGGATCGATGCGATCATGATGAGCGGGGTGAGCTTGGAGTGAATGAACGCTCCGGCCAGAGAGCCGGCGATGCCTTTGCGCGTGCTCATGACAGACCCTCCACCAGCGCTCCATCGACGATCTGGGCGTTGGGTTCCCGGATATACCGATCCCCAGGCTTCAATCCCGATAGAATTTCGACATCCGATCCTTCGACAGCTCCGGTTCGAACCAAGCGGAAGCGCGCCTTTCGCTCCGGATCGATCCAGTACACCCCGGTCAACTGCCCTCGCTTGATCAACGCGTTATGTGGAATCATCAGACGCTCGGACTTTCCGATTTCAAGCCTGCCCCTTGCATATTGCCCTTCCTGAAGCCCCGCAACCGCCGGAATGTCGATCTGAGCGATGAACGAACGGCTAGCCGGATCCGAAAAGGGAACGATGGTCATCACCCGACCGGTGATCTGCGGCTGAGACAGGGCCGGAATGGTCAGCATCACGGAGAGACCGGGTTTGACAAGAGGGGTGAGATGTTCGGGCAGGGTCAAGTCCACCCGATGTCCGGAAACCGCCCGTATGGCGAGAAGCGGCGAGCCGGGTGCCGCAAGACTCCCCGGATCCACGAACCGCTGGGTAACCACCCCTTCATACGGAGCGGTGATGTGGCTGTCGCTGTCCATCACCCGGGATGCCGCAACCGCCGCTTCGGCCTGCCGGACTTTTTCGGCGACGGCTTCGACCATGGCCTTTGCCTGATTCAGGCCGGCTTCCGCCTGTCGATAGCGTGCAGCCACTTCGTCAAATTCCTGCCTGCTGGCGGACTCGTTCTTCATCAGGTTCACGTATCGATCGTAGGTGGCCTTGGCCAATTCCGCCATCGATGCTGCGCTGTCCCGGGCCGCAATGGCGGCTTCATGGGCTTTCCTGGCCTCTGCCAGTCCCGCTTCGGCCTGTTTGCGCTGGGCGGATACGGTCCTGGGGTCGATTTCCATAAGAAGTTGTCCTTCGGTCACCCGATCGCTTTCCCGGACATGAACGGCGGTCACCGTTCCCATGATTTTTGCGGAAAGAACGGCCTTCGTCCGTGCCGTCACCGTGCCGACAGCTTCATGGACCACAGCCTGAGCGGACAGTTCGGCCACGGCCGTCGACGCTCTGACGGCTGTGGCGGATGCGGCACCTTTGTTTCCGGGCTGGATCTTTTCACCGCAGCCCAACAAGACAAAGATCAAAGCGAGCGAAAAAAACGCCTTTGAAATGGAGTTTCCCGATTTCCCATTCATGGTATTTCTCCTTTAAGCATCACTGAACCCTGGCTTCTCGATGCCTCGGCCCGATCCCTCGAAGGGTCGGCCACCGAATCCCGTTGATCCGACCGATCGGTCGGATCAAAGGACTCATCGATTTCCCCGCTGGCGAGGGCCAGCTCGGCTCCGGCATTCAGGTATTCATGTAGGGCCTGCAGATGGGCGGTTCTGGCCTGTTTGAGGGCTAATTCGGCATCGAGCAGACTCACCAGTGGATAGAGACCGTTTTCATATCGATCCTGTACGATCTTCAGCCCCTCTTTCGCCTGATCCACTGCCTTCTCGGCGACCGCAATCCGGTGGTAGGAGCTGGTAAGCCGAAGATAGGCCTGCCGCGCCTCGACCTGAACGGCAGACTCCATTTCCTGTTTGAGGGCAGCGATCTGACGGACGGCTGCCTCGGCTTCCCGAGTTTTTGCGGTGATGCGCTGACCGCTGTACAGGTTCACCTTCATCATGGCGCCGATGGTATAGTTCGTTGCGGTATCATCGAATGTTTCGGAGTTGATCTCGTAATTGCCGATCATCGCGATCTGAGGCAGATGTTCGGCCTTGCTCCGGGCCACTTCCTTTTCGGCCATCTGCTGTTTCAGTCGGATGGCTGCCAGATCCGGTCTTCGCTGCAGGGCCTTCTGCTCCCACGATTCGACCGACTCCAAGCACAAGGGTTTTGGGGAATGCAAGATATCCGAAACATCGAAGCTCTCATCCACCGCTCGGCCGAGAATGCTGTTCAGCATGGCCTGAGCCACCTGAATCCGACTCTCTGCCTGAATGCGTTCTTGTTCGAGCTCCGCCACTCGGACCTGGGCTCGCAGGGCATCGCTTTTCACGACCAAACCGCTGCGATACCGAGTTTCGATCATATCCCGATAGGCCTTGGCCGTTCGGATGGCATCTTCGATCACCTGCAGGTTCGCCTTGGCCAAAACCACTTGGGAATAGGCGGAAACGGTTCGTGCAATGAGTTGCTGCCGCACCCGCTCTGCCTGACGGGTAGCGCCCTGGACTTGGATGTTGGCCTGATCGATGCGTAGGCCGACCTGCCCCCCGGTATAAAGCGGCCATTCGAGCCCCAGTACGGTCGCCGAATTGGTGATAGACGATGGATTGTTCAGGCGGTCCGGGACGAAATCTTCCAGCTGAATCCGCTCCTGGTTGAGCTTGGTCCCAAAGGCCCACATCGGGTTGTTCGTATTGCTGAGGGTTTCGGAGAGGAAGAGCTGGGGATGGTAACCGGATCGGGCCTGCTGCACTTGGTGCTCTGCCTGCTCGATGACGGCAAGGGAAGCGGCCGTCTGGGGATTGTGCTGGATAGCTTCCTGGATGGCATGGTTGAGGGACAAGAAAGCAGCGTTGGCCGGAACGGCCGGCGCAACCGATATCCAGAAGATGAAGACGGCAACATATGGAAATGGTTGACGGACGGTGGACATCGACCCTCCTGCTAGGTAAACGGTTATCGATTCATCGGATGCGCTGCCTCACATCTGCGGTGGTATAGAACACTCCTTTCCCGAATGGTTACATCGGATGGCCTCACAAAAAGTCGATTTTCCCGTGCTTTTCGTAAATGTAGGGCATAAGCGGGGTGGCTGGGGAAGCCTTTTGAGACTGCTTCGAAAAAGGTTCCCCAGTCACCCCGCGACTCGACAGAGACTTCCTGCCTTTTTGCGAGGCCATCACATCGAACGAGTCGATGATTTTCCCTCGATGAGGGTCCTGGCAATCCTCGCCGGCTCATGTATGGCCGGATCGGGGTGGTTGCAGTAGGGTTCCAGGACATCCGATACGTCCGTATCCATGAACTGTGGAAACGATCGGACGATCCGAACCGCAGCCCATAAAATACCGTTCAGGATACTCGGGTGATCGATGAAACTGGCCTGAGAACGCAGCAGTGATATGAGCAGGCGGGCATATTCCCGAGCGATGGACTCACTCGATTCGATGATCGCACCCAGCGCCTCGGGAGAACCCCATCCGATGGAGCCGCTTTCTTCGTTCAGGCTCCAGAACAACCTTCGGATGACGTTCCGAGCAGCTTCCCGGTCCTCGTTCCATAAACGCAGGACAACCCATCCGCACAGCTCGACCGCCTTCGGGAAGACAGCCTCTTCCCTGTGATACAACATTGACAGAACAGGATGCACCCAGGCGGCTGCCGGCGCATCTGCAAGCCGGGTCTTCAGCTCGGGAACACCGTATTCCCGGATCCACCGGTTGAGCTGGGATTTTCGTTTTCGGAAACTCCCTTTCGACATGGATGCCCCTCAATCATGATGGCGTCGGAAAAAGTCGCTTTTCCCGTGCTTTTCGGGAGTGCCGGGCATAAGCGGGGTGGCTGGGGAAGCCTTTTGAGCTTGCTGCGAAAACCTGTTTGAAGCCGCCGGATATCGTTGGATCGGACGGACGTACTGGATCGAAATATCGATTGAAAAACAAGCCGTTGCGATTCAACCAGCCTCTGTTTGCTGTCTGGCCATCCGTCCGATCCTACGAGATCGGGCGGCTGAGTTTTTTCGCAGCAGCGAAAAAGGTTCCCCAGTCACCCCGCGACTCGACAGAG
>JBFMBE010000030.1:0-26770 GCA_040755275.1 Thermodesulfobacteriota bacterium
GGCTTGCTTTTCAATCGATATTTCGATCCAGTACGTCCGTCCGATCCAACGATATCCGGCGGCTTCAAACACGTTTTCGCAGCAAGCTCAAAAGGCTTCCCCAGCCACCCCGCTTATGCCCGGCATTTACAAAAAGCACGGGAGAGGCGACTTTTTGCGGGCTCATCAATCATGATGGCCTCCTTTAGAAAATCCCCCCGATCTGTGTTGCAGCCATCTGGATCAGCTTCGGCATTGCTTCATCGATGTTTAGTCCGATCTGAATCGCTTTGGCTGCCACACCGGCCGTATAAATTTTCGTACCGACCTTGCCGCTCGATACGGACTTCATGCTCGTGCCGGTCGTCGGCGCATTGGCCTTGCTCCCAACGCCGCCCAGCGTTTTGGATTCCGTGGTAACCGTCGTCTTGCTCACCTGCTGATCGATGATGTCTTGATCTTCCGTTAAACGCTCGGTCAGCTGGAAATCGATGACTGCCACTGCCGTCTTGGGCCGTGTCATCATGTCCGCTGCAAATCCGATTCCGGCACCGACCACGCCTCCGATGATACCGCCTGCGGTACTGTGTCTAGACCCCCCCAGTCCGATGCCCGCCAGGGCGCCGGCCACTGCACCCGTTCCGGCCCCTTCGAATGTGAGATCATCCTTCCATTCCCCGACATATCGAATATTCGCCTGAAGAATATAGGTCGCTTCCCGAACCGTCTGAACGGGCGTATATCCCTTGGACACAAGATTGGACGTCACCCATTCCTGAAACGATGCAGTGGCAGCCTGATAGCTGCTCGTATTCTGCGTCTTGATATATACGGTCTTGGGAGCATCCGTCGGCGTCAGGAAAATCGTTTCGCTCATCGCCACATCGGTTTGCATCTTGCTATAGTCAACGCTTCGCTGAATCGGTGAGCAGGCCGCAGCCGCCATGACGATGATCAGAACCGCCATCCACCCGTCTCTTCTCCACATTCGCCTCATGCATTCCTCCTGAACAGTGTTGGTTACCGTTTGGGTCGAACCGATTCGACCCATCGTCTGAAACGATACTCCTCTTTGAATACCATCCATCTGGCTTCCAACGGATCGACGGCCTCAAACCGTACCCGATATCCAGGAAGTACCTGGGCCATCCGGCTGATGTCGCTACGAATCACCGTTGCGATTTTCGTGTATCCTCCGGTCGTCTGCCGATCCGCCATCAAGACGATCGGACGTCCGTCTCCGGGAACCTGTACGGCCCCGGTCACGATCCCGTCCGAAAGAATGTCCGGACCGCTTCGATGCACAAGCGGTGGGCCCTCCAAAGCAATTCCCATCCGATCCGATCGCGATGTAACGACATATTCGGATGAGCAAAACACCTCGATGGCTTCCTCGGTAAAGGCATCCGACTGCGGCCCCAAAACACAGCGCACAACCGTCTTCTCCCGCCAGGTCGGAACCCATTCTGGATCGATGGATCGAAGGGGTCGATACAGCGGTGTGCCGCACGGCAGACGATCCCCTCTCTGAAGTGTCCGGCCCTCGAATCCACCGAAACCAGCCCTGATATAGGTCGATCGGCTGCCCATCACGACCGGAACATCGATCCCTCCGGCAATACAACAATAGATGCGGGAACCCACGGTTGCACCATCGACGCGTATTCGATCTCCGCGGCGTGCCGACTGAACATTCCAGAAAGAAATGGCCGAACCGTTCAGCCAGGCAGGAGCTGAAGCACCGGTCAGGCAGAACTGTCCATCCTCCTCGAATTCGGCTTCGAATCCTCCCCAGGTAATCTCGATCGCTGCAGCCTCCTGGTCGTTTCCGACGAGGACGTTTCCCACCCGCAGGGAATACGGATCCATCGCTCCGGATACCGGGACGCCGCGGTCCTGGTATCCATAGCGGCCCAGATCCTGAACGGTGGCGAAAGGACCGGGATCGAAGATGTGGATCATGGAAAAATCTCCTGGCGGGTGGAAATCGGCACAAAACGGATCCGATCCCCCGGTTCCAGCAGGAAAGGCCGATCGCTCATGGGATCGAACAGCCGAAGCGGGGTCCTACCGATCAATTGCCATCCCCCCGGGCTGTCAATGGAATAGATTCCGGTTTGTCTGTCTGCAATTCCGACGCTACCGGCAGGAACGCGTTTTCGGGGTGTCGTTCGCCTCGGTGTGATCAACCGGGGATCGAGTCCGCCCAGATAGGGGAATCCCGGTGTAAAACCGATCATGTAAACCGTGTAGAGCGGAGCCGTGTGCAGGGCGATCACATCCGTCGCTGAAAGACCGTGGTAACGACACACCTCTTCGAGATCCGGGCCGTCTGTACCCCCATAGAAAACCGGAATATCGACGATCCGGCCGTCTTCCCTCTCCGGCGGCTCTTGCTCCCTATCGGCAGCGTCAGCAAACGCCTCATCGATTTCCATCCGAAGCCTTTCGAAGGAAATCCGCCATGGATCGATCTGCACGACCAGGCTCGCATAGGCTGGAATCATATCGAGAATCCCGCTGATGTGCTTCGCCTTCATGGCCCGAAACAGCTGCATGACCTGTCTGTGCACCGCTGGATCGATCGCATTGCCCAATTCGACGAGTAGGCCGGAGTCTCCGCAGGCACGGTATCGGGGATATGTGGATGGATCCTTCATGGTATCGGTCGTTCTTCCGAAAAACGGTCCTTGTCGTCGTCCGGTTCTCCCATACGCGCCATGTCTTCGAAGGCAACCGGTCGAGCCGGCATCCGGGGGAAGAAAGCCTCTCTCACGATCGGTGCCTTTCGATATCGGGCGATGAGCTCCTGGACACTCTGGGAGCAGATGCGATCCTGGCACTGACCCATGCCGAGGCGTGTTCTTCGCTTGATCTCCCCGATGTCCGAAGCGCCGTTTGCAACCGCCGTCCGGATATCACCCGCACGAACCGATTCGCACCGGCAGACGATCGTATCGTCCGAAATCGCTTTCCAAATGCCGCACCTGGGTTTCGAAAACGCCTCGATCCACCTTCCCATGCGTCGGAAAGGGGCAAGCCGTCTGAGCAGGACGGCAATGGAGCGATCGGCATCAGAAGGTGGAACCTTTCCCAAGAAGGCGCAGGCGGCAATACCAGCCACTCGGCCTTCCAGCCAGGAAGCGTCGTAACCGATGATTCCGGCCCCGTCACCGACACTCCAGACCCCCTTTACGGAGGTTTCCAGCCACCGATCTCGAAGCGGTTTCCAGCAGGCGGCGTGTTCATCCCAGACATGGATACATCCGCACCTGCGACTCAGCTCACAGGAGGGAACGATCCCATAGCCCACGGCAAGAATGTCGGCCGAAAGCCCGGTGTGACGTACCGGCAGGGGACGCCATTGGCTGTCGATGGATCGAAGATCGATCCGGGAAAGTTGCCCAGGTCCATGAGCGGCATCGACAACCGTTCGAAAATGAACCGGTATCCGCCATCGCATCCGATCGGCCGCAATCACTGCCAGAAGGCGCATCCTATCAACCCCCATCCAGGGCAGGGATCGCAACCAGAAATAGACCATTTCGGAACGGGAAAAGGGGAGCACCACTCCGGCAGGCGGAACACCGACAGTGCACAGGTCGTGAAGCAGGGCGAGTTGAAGTGGGCCGCTTCCTGCAATCCAGATGCGCTTCCCGGGGACGATGCCCTGCTTGGCGAACAGCCCAAGTCCACCCACGGCCAGAACTCCCGGTGTGGTCCAGCCGAAAAAGGGGATGTGTCGTTCGATGGCGCCCTGGGCAAGGATGATCGCACGGGCGCTCAGGCAGGAAGGCCGCTTGTCGTGCATGTCCGACCCCTGCACAAGATAGAGCCGACGGTCTTCGTCGATATGCCACACCTGAGTTCCGAAAAGACACTCGATCCGGTTTCCATCGGCTTGAAGCACCTTCCGAAACCGTTCTTTCATCCGTTCCACCCGGACGGCTGCCATCTCGGGAAATTCGGAGAATGCCGAACCATGACCGCCGAACTTCCCTCCGGCCCGGGGTTGTTCGTCGATCACAGCGACACGAAGCCCTCGAACCGCAGCCTCGATGGCTGCAGCCATGCCGGCAGGTCCCGCACCGACCACGGCGACATCGACGGGATTCATGAGGACCGCCCAACGAGAACGTCGTCCTGGCGGCAAACGACCATGCCGTCTCGAACGAGCGTTTGGCAGATCCGCACATTCGAAACCCCGTCGACGATCATGCGGCATTCCCCGCAAATGCCCATGCCGCAGAAGATTCCCCGGGTGTCGTCCCCTTGCTCCGTCCGACAGACCATCTTCCCGGAAGCGAGCAGGACATGCGCTACGGTTTGCCCGGGTTGGGCAGACAACGGAACGCCATCGATGGTTATGGACAAGTGTTTGCTGGAATCGAGCATGACAACAGCCCCATATCGCGCAGAATGGATTCGAGAGCTTCGTCTTCGTCCTGGGAAAGCGGCAGCCGGGGGAGCCTGCATGGACCGGCAGGTCTGCCGATTTTCCCCACCCCGGCCTTGACGACCTGTACGAATTTTCCGGATGATTCGATCAGTTCACACAAAGGAAGCAGGCGCTCGTAGAGGGCTTTGGCGCCAGAAATGTCGCCTGTCTGAACCAGTTCGAACAATCGCTGGGAAAGATCGGGAACGATGTTTCCGAAAACGGAAATGAGGCCTGTAGCACCCATGAGGAAGGATTCGAGTGCGAGATCGTCGGAACCGCAAAAAATCTGGATCGAACCCCGAGAGAGCCGCAGCAGGTTACGGACCCTGCGGATTTCCCCCGAAGACTCCTTTACATACTTGATATGCTTCAGGGAACAGATCTTGACGATGAGCTCATCGCTCATGTTGATACCGCTGGTGTGCGGGTTGTTGTAGAGCATGATCGGAAGATCGACCGCTTCGGATATCGCCCGGAAATGTTCATAGATTTCGGTTTCGGACGGCTTGCAGTAATAAGAAGGCAGGATCAGCGCGCCGTCGGCTCCGATCTCTCGAGCATGTCGCGTATAGGCGATCGTATCCCGGGTGGTTTCGGCCGTCGTTCCGACCAAAACCGGAATTCGCCCCTTCACCTGATCGACGGTGATTCGAGCGATGCGAAGCCGCTCCTCCCGGGTGAGACTGGCGAATTCCCCCGTGCTCCCGCAGCAGCATATGCCTGCCGTACCCATTTCGATATACCACTCGATGTTGTCCTTCAACCCCTGCTCGTCGAGCTCCTGATCCATCGTCATCGGAGTAATACATACTACAAAACTGCCTGTCCATTCTTTCACGGAATGTTACCTCCCGTTTCGATAGCCATCGTTCCTGCAGTTGATCGAATGTCCAACCTGACTCTGCTCCCCTTGCAATGAGCTACGTTGTAAGTCTCTACTACTATTTCGATCCTACTGCCGACTGCCCACTGTCAACTGCCCACTACCTACTGCCCAGTGCCCACTGCCGACTGCTTTTCTACACTACACATCTGGTTTGTCTCGATAAAAATCCCCGGTTAAAAACCGCACCCGCTCTTCCGATCGCATGAGGGGCGCCTGTAGCCGTCGGATTTCCCCGATACTTTTGAAGAGCATGTCGCCGGCCCCGAGCAGATGCTCTGCGCCCCGTTGGTTGAGGACCATCTTGGATTCGATGTCCCGATTCATCTTGAACCCGATCCGTGCCGGCAGGTTGGCGTCGAGCGTACCCCGAACGATCTGGCGGCTCGGATGCTGGGTGGCGATCAGCAGATGAATGCCTGCGGATCTGGCCTTCTGCCCGAGGCGGTTAATCCGGGCTTCGATCGTTCTGCGTTCTTCCCGATCACGGTTGATCAGATCGGCATATTCATCGCAGATACAGACGATCCGTGGAAGGGGTGGATCGTAGCTTTGATTGAACGCATCCAGATGATCCACCTGGGCCTGTTCGAAGTGCCTGTAGCGGCGATCCATTTCGTCGGCAAGTGCGGCCAGGGCATCTGCAACCGGTTGTTCGTCGGGGTACACGAGGGAGGAGTCGTTCCACAGAAAAGGCGAGCCCTGAAGGTCCGAAAATCCGTTCCGCTTCGGATCGATGATCACCAGCTTGAGGGTTTTCGGCGAGTTGGTGGCGATCAGCCCGGCAAGCGCGGTGCGAAGCCATTCGGTCTTTCCACTGCCGGTCGTACCGGCGATCAGGAAATGGGCATGTTCGGGTTGAGCCAAATCGGCCGTATGGAGCCGATTGAACAAATCGACGCCCAACATGATCCGGGAGCAGCCTCTGCCGATTCCGGATTTTCGCAGCTGTCCCAGCACATCCCGGAAATGAATGGTCTGTCGGTCCGGCCGCTGCAAATCCACGAATACCTGTCCCTCGCTCAGATGGATGAAGGGCGGGGTATCCACCCCGAGCCGATGCTGGATCTCGGCAGCGGTCTTCTGCACCGCGCCGATCTTGACCCCCTTCCCCAGACGGATCGGGTAGCGGATGAAGCACGGACCGGATATCGGTTCTCCGCCACAACGGACCTGCAGGCCATATTCGTGAAAGATTTCCTCGATTCGCCTGGCCTGCTCCACGATCTTCTCGTCGACAGACGCAGAAGAAGCACCAGCCGATGGCTGGGATCGTCCGTTTCGGACACCGGCCAATTTTCCGATCCATTCGATGAGACGGGGGCGGATCCGGGCGATGTCGCCTTCGTCGAGCAAAGTTTCGGATGGTTCCGGCGAAAATCGGACAAGGGCCAATTTCCCGACAGATCTCGGCATGACTTTCTGGGCCATCATGTGATACAGGCAGGCCTGAGCCAGATCCAACTCCGGAAGAGATCGGGAGAATTTCAACTCGACCAGACACCAGTGGGGAAGGGTTTCGAAGCGAACGACCAAATCGGCGACACCCGACAGTACCACCGTATCCGACCAGTGGGGCAAGACAAGCTCCATGGAAAACGCTTCTTCCGGATGAAACAGGAGCTCCACCCGATTGCTTTCGGCACTTTCCATCAACCCGGCCAACCACCTGCACATATTGCGACAGGCTGTCCAGAAATCCTTCACACACCGGGTGTCATTGCGGAAATGTACCAGATGCTCGATCAGGCGAGGGCCGAAGTGGCGAGCGTAGAGCTCCATCTCCAGCTGTTCGGTCGTCCAGCGTTGCAGTCGATGTCCGGAAGACTCGGCCAGAGAGAGGATCAGCGCTGCAAAGCACTCGTGAAACAGCTTTCCGGCCAACCGCTGCTGAGCCGAAGGCTCCGGTAGTTTCGCGCGGGTTCCGACCTCCGCAAAGAGGGCTTCTCGAATCTGTCTGACGTTCAGATGAACCGGCATCGTTGGATTGGTCGATCCATGGGTTTCCGATCACCGTTCGCAACGGAGGTATCCCGATTTCCGGCGGACACTGACCGGATAGAAAAGATGGTCCCGCAAAAAGTCGCTAAGCACCGATTTCCCTTCAAAGCCGGGCCTCCAGCAGGAGGGCGGGTGGTGTTTTGCGAAGCAGCGGAAACTGTTTGAAGCAGCCGGAGATCGTTGGGTCGGGCGGACGCAATTCACTGATTTTGGATTGAAAAGCAGCATGTTGCATTGCAGCAAACCATTCCTTCCATTCTGGCCATCCGCCCGATCCTACGAGCTCGGGCTGCTGAGTTTTTCCGCTGCTGAGCAAAATTCACCCGCCTTCCTGCGGGTCAAATGAGAGGGCCTGACTTTTTGCGACGCCATCAGAAAAGACGCTTCAACAAATCACCTGTTTCTGGAGCATCCGCTTTCGTTCATCCTGCTCCACATAAACGGGTTCACCCGTATCTGGATCACGACCGCTGCAATACATCCAGGTGGACCATGTGGACGGTGTCGGCGTGAAGATTTGCACCTGTTCGGGTACGATGCGCAGGAAGCGGTCGATGGTGCGCTTCATCCGGAACATGTGTGCCATCGTCGAGCCGGGATGGGCGGCCATGAAATAATAGGTCAGGAAACGCCTGACACTGCCTGCCCGTTGGATGTCGTCAAACCGTCGCTTGAACTCGACCGTTCGCTCGAAGGCAGGTTTGTGCATCCAGTTCAGGATATCGGATTCGGTATGCTCCGGGGCGATCTTCAATTGTCCGGATGTATGATACGATACCAAATCCTTCAGAAATGCCAACCCATTTTTCCGGTCTTCCAAAATCAGGTCGTGGCGGATTCCCGATGCAACATGGGCCTTTCGAACGGCCGGATCGGAACGGATCCGCTCGAGTAGATGGATGAGGGGACCGTGGTCCAAGGCAGCGGCGTTGCAGGCTTTCGGATATAGGCAGCTTTTGTTCTCGCAGCAGCCGCTGTGTCGGGCCTTCGGGCAGTCCATGCCGTACATGTTGGCCGTAGGTCCGCCCACATCCCGGAGAACCCCCCGGAACCTCGGATGCTTCCTCATGGCATGGATTTCATCCAGGATGGAATCCGGACTTCTGGATACGACGGTTCTTCCTTGATGCAGGGTGATGGCACAAAATCGGCATTCACCGAAACACCCTCGATGGGTGGTGATCGAAAAATCGAGGGTATCGAGTGCCCGCACCACCCCCTGGGCGCGATGCAGGGGATGCACATCGTATTCGAAACCAAGTGCGTGAACGGCATCCAGTTGCACGGAGGAAAGCGGTACGGCAGGCGGGTTGTGAACCAGGTATCGGTCGGCATGGCGTTGAACGAGGCCCGATGCCGTCAGGGGATCCTGATGGGCGCAGAACAGCCGGAACATGTCCCGAAATGCGTTCGGGTCGCTGCAGACTGTCTCGTATGCCGGGATTTCGATGAAACCCTCCGGTTTTTGATGTGACAGATAACAAATCCCGCGAATATCGGTAACGGGCTTACCGGTGGCAATGCGTCCAGCCAGTTCGACGATGGTTCCCTCTCCCATGCCGTAAACCAGGATGTCGGCCTTGGCATCTGGAAGAATCGAGCGGCGGATGCTTGCGCTCCACCCGTCGTAGTGGGCAATCCGTCGGAGACTGGCCTCGATCCCTCCCAAGACGATGGGGCGTGTCCGCTTGAAAGCCCTTCGAATCCGGTTGGCATAGACGATACAGGCCCGATCGGGACGTCTGTCGTTCACACCGCCCGGAGTCGCATCGTCGCTTCTGCGTCTTTTGCGGGAGGCCGTATAGTTGGCCACCATCGAATCGACGCTTCCGGCCGTAACCCCCAAGAACAATTGGGGTTCACCCAGACGTCGAAAATCGTCGGGAGAATCGATGTCCGGCTGAGCCAGAACACCCACCCGAAAACCCTCGCGAAGCAGGACTTTTCCGATCAGCGCAACGCCGCAGTTCGGGCTGTCGATATAGGCATCTCCTGTCACCAGAATGACATCGAGGGTTTTCCAGCCCAACCGGTCCATTTCGGTTCGTGTAGCAGGAAGAAACATGATCCGCCGTTCATTGATGATGGAGTCGCAAAAAGTCGCTGACCACCGATTTTCCTTTAAAGCCGGGCCTCCAGCAGGAGGGCGGGTGATGTTTTGCGAAGCAGCGGAAACTGTTTGAAGCAGCCGGATATCGTTGGATCGGGCGGAGATGCTTCATCAATATTTGTTTAGAAAACATCATGTTGCAACTTAGCAATTCTGTATTCCAAGTTTGGCTATCCGCCCGATCCTACGAGATCGGGCGGCTGAGTTTTTCCGCTGCTGAGCAAAATTCACCCGCCTTCCTGCGGGTCAAATGATAGTGCCTGACTTTTTGCGACTCCATCATTTTTGAAAAGAAAAACGCCGTTTCCCCCTGCGGAAAAACGGCGTTCAATTCACCGATCCGAAACAATCGCCTTTCGGATGCATCCTTCCGGAACCAGGTTACCACCGCCTTCCTCCGGCCACCGGCTCCTGATTCCAGTCTTTTGCCTTCTGCCTTCCGTCTTTTGCCCCCTACCACCATCACGTCGACAACATATCGAAGATGTTTCCGAAAGTCGAATCCTCGGTGGTATCAAAAGTGGTCTTTTCCGGTTTTCCAGCGTTTGCCCTGGACTTGACCATACATTTGGCTCCACAGTTGCTGCATTTGACTTCCATCGGCAGCCGACTGACATCCAGGTCCGGAATCATCAGCTGGTCACCGCATCGAGGACACTTTGCGGAAGGCTTTTTTCGGACGGGCGAAGAAATGGGCGGATGGGGTTCATCCGGCGCTGCGACCGATACGGAAAGCTCTTCGACCAAGGCCTGCACGGGACCCTTCATTTCATTTAAGGGTCCCGTTTTTGGGGTGGCCAAAGAAGCGACAATCGGTTCGATGCGGGCTTCCGGTGGTTTGCCGGGTACTTTTACTCCCGGAACGGTTGCATTCCGGATGGCTTGAAGAATGCGTTCCCGATCGTCATCCCCCTGCAGGGATTTGAAGCGTTCGTATTCCTCCCTGGAAAGGGACAGTTTCACTTCGATCGTCCGGGTGGATTCCAGAGTTCGGTGAAGCTCGCCCAACAGCGATGCCATCCGAGTCAACCGATCGGCCATCTGCCGAACCTCGTCTTGAAGTTTCAGCATCAGATCCTTGAGGGCATAGGCCTGACCTTCGTACATGACAACGCCATGATCATCACTGAGAGCATCCACGACTGTTCCTCCTTGTCCCGCATGTCGGCGGACTCTGAACCGGTTCCCTTGACCAACGAAAAAAGGGTAAAGCCCACAAATGTGTACTTTACCCTTTAATCGATTTTATACAACGGGGCAAGCACTTTTTCAGCGCCGCCGATCCATCAACCTTACATGTCGTCGTCCATGTCACCCATGTCCGGGGATGCACCTGCTGCCTTTGCCTTCTTTTTCGGAGCTTCGGTGATCATGGCCTCGGTGGTTAGCATCATACCGGCAACGGAGACTGCATTCTGCAGCGCGAACCGAACCACCTTGGTCGGATCGATGACGCCGGTCTGAATGAGGTTTTCATAGGTAAGGGTTGCGGCATTGAATCCGAAGTCGTCCTTGCCTTCCCGGACCTTGTTTACCACGACCGAGCCTTCCAGCCCGGCATTGCTGACGATCTGGCGAAGAGGCTCTTCGAGCGCTCGTTTGACGATCGACACCGCATGGGCCTGGTCACCGGAGAGCTCGAGCTTTTCAAGAGCCGGAATGCAGCGAATCAGGGCGACGCCGCCTCCGGGAACAATCCCCTCTTCGACGGCAGCCCGGGTCGCGTTCAAGGCATCCTCTACCCGAGCCTTTTTCTCTTTCATTTCCGTTTCCGTGGCCGCACCGATCCGGATGACCGCAACCCCGCCGACCAGCTTGGCCAGCCGTTCCTGGAGCTTTTCACGATCATAATCGGATGTGGTGTCTTCGATCTGCGCACGAATCTGTTTCATCCGGGCTTCGATGTTCTTGCGGCTGCCGGCGCCATCGATGATGGTGGTGTTGTCCTTGTCGATCTTGACGGTTTTGCAACGGCCGAGGTCTTTCAGCGTGACCTTCTCGAGCTTCATTCCCATCTCTTCGGAGACGACCTGGGTTCCCGTCAGAATGGCGATGTCTTCCAGCATGGCCTTTCTGCGGTCACCGAATCCGGGAGCCTTGACGGCGGCGGCATTCAGGGTTCCCCGCAGCTTGTTCAATACCAGGGTGGCCAAGGCTTCACCTTCTACGTCTTCGGCAATGATCAGCAGGGGTTTGTGGCTTCGGGCAACTTCTTCCAGAAGCGGGATCATATCTTTGAGGCTGGAAATCTTCTTCTCGTGAACCAGGATGTAAGCATCTTCGAGAACGACTTCCATCTTTTCCCGGTTGGTGACGAAATGCGGCGAGATGTAGCCCTTGTCGAACTGCATGCCCTCGACGACCTCGAGCGAGGTTTCCATACTCTTGGCTTCTTCGACGGTGATGACACCTTCCTTGCCGACTTTTTCCATGGCATCGGAGATGAGTTTACCGACCATCTCATCGTTGTTGGCGGAAATGGTGCCGACCTGGGCGATTTCGTTCTTATCCTTGATGGGCTTGGAGAGCTTCTTGAGTTCCTCGACGACGACGGCTGCGGCCTTGTCCATACCGCGTTTGAGAGCCATGGGATTTGCGCCTGCAGCGACGAGTTTCTGACCTTCATTATAGAGCGCCTGTGCCAAAACGGTTGCCGTGGTCGTTCCGTCACCGGCGACATCGCTGGTCTTGCTGGCTACGACTTTCACCATCTGTGCGCCCATGTTTTCGAACTTCTCGGCGAGTTCGATTTCTTTGGCAACCGTCACACCATCCTTGGTCACCGTAGGCGACCCGAATGTCTTGGCAATGACGACGTTGCGGCCTCTCGGTCCGAGAGTCACCTTGACCGCATCGGCCATCGCGTTGACGCCTTTGAGCATGTATTCCCTTGCCTGGGCACCATAGCAAATCACTTTTGCTGCCATCGTTCAATTTCCTCCCTGATTAGTCCTCATAGACAGCCATGATATCGGATTCTTTCATGAACACGTGTTCGACGCCGTCGATCTTGATTTCGGTTCCGGCATACTTGGAGAACAGCACCCGATCGCCCGCCTTCACCTCGAGGGGCATTCGTTTACCGTCCGGCCCAACCTTCCCGGAGCCGACTGCGATGACCTTTCCCTCTTGGGGTTTTTTCTTGGCGGTGTCCGGAATGATGATCCCGCCGGCCGTCTTTTGCTCTTCTTCGACCCGCAAAATCAGCACATTGTCGTTACACGGTCTGATCTTCATACGTCCTTTCTCTCCTTTCCTGATCCATGGTTTGGGAAATACCACAAAAGGCCATTTTTTATGTTAAATTAACTGGTTATATTGGCAATGGCCGGTTTGGACCAGAAATTAATCATTGATGCCCTGCTGTCAAGAACGACGGATCTGGAAAATCAGCCGAACGGCGCCTTGAAAACGAGTTTTGTTCCTGAGCCGGGCTCGGATGCCACTTCGATCACTCCTCCAACGAGCAAGGCTCTCTCACGCATGCCTGCAATACCCAATCCCTGCACATCCACCGTTTTCTCTACATCGAAGCCCACCCCGTTGTCGGCAACAAGTATCTGCAGCCGATTGTCTTGGAGAGAAAGGCTGACCTCCGCAAAACTGGCTTGTGCATGTCGGGCCACATTCGTCAGGGCTTCCTGAACGATTCGATAGGCAGCCGTGGCCAAGGCATTGGTCACAGACGGAAGCGGTTGAGAACGAAAGATACACGCAATTCCGGTTCTGCGTTCGAAATCGCTCGTAAACCACTCGAGTGCATCCACGAGCCCCAGATCATCGAGAACCCTCGGCCGGAGTCTCAACGCAATACTTCGGATTTCCTGAATGTTTTGGTCAATCGATGCACACATACCGTCCGCCCGGCTGGCGGCCTCCAAGTCGACATTCTGAAGGCGGTTTCTCAACCAGACGGCATCCATTCTCAGAGCGGTCAGAACCTGCCCCAATTCGTCGTGCAATTCCCGGGCGATGGCCGCCCGTTCTCTTTCCTGGTTCTCGAGGATGGAGGCCGAAAGCCTGCGGTATTGATCCTGCAGTTTCTTCGCCTCCGTGACATCCGTCAGGATGGAACACACCCCGATGGCCGGACCTCCTGCATCGTCGAACAGGGGAAATGTCACGGTCAGAAATGTCATGGGTGTTTCCGAGATCGAAACGGTCTCTTCGTGCTGAATCGCATCCCCGCTTTCCAGAACCTGTCGATCGATTCGGGAAAAGCGTTGAGCGATCTCTTTCGGAAGGATTTCCTCAATTGTTTTTCCGATCACCGTTTTTGCAGGCAGACCGAAAAGCAGTTCAAAGCGGGTATTCACCAGTCGGAAGCGGTCGTTGCGATCCTTGAGATAAACCACATTGGGAGAATACCTGAGAATGCCGGATATTTCACGGGTGCGACGGGCCACCTCGATTTCGAGTTTTCTCGAATGATGTTTGAGTGCTTCCTGGGCTTCCTGCAGGGCCTGTACGGCCCGGTTTCTCTCCGTCACATCGATGGATACAGAAAGGGATTGAACGATATCGCCGCGTTCGTTTCGCTCCGCTATGGCTGAAAGAAGCACATCGATAATCCGACCCGTTCCGGTCACGAAATGGTAGGGAATATCCTTGCAGAAACCAGAACGAAAGAACTGGGGGATGACGATTTGTTCGGCATAGCGTCGGGATTCAGGTGTCAGAAAACCGACCAAGGGCTTGCCGATGACATCCTCGCGTTTGTATTCCATGGCCTCGAGCCAGTACTCGCTCACACGGATGAGATTTCCAAAACCGTCGATGGAATGCAGCATGGCAGGTGTTTGATGATAGAGGTTGCGATATCGGGCCATACTTTCTTCCAGGGCTTTTTCGGCCTGTTTGCGTCTCTTCAGCTCGCTGGATGCTTCCTGGTAGAGCACGAAGACGGACACGGCGATCAGGAGGCTGACGATCAGAACAATAGGACCCGAAATATGGACGAGTGGTTCGACCACCTGCTGAAGGATCGCCCTGCGGTTTCGGAGGTAGAGAATCTGCCAGCCTTCGAAGGAATCGAGTGCTTTCTGATAAAGGCTGTACTGGACGTGGTTCTCATCGATAACAAGCTCGTCGCCGACGCGCCGCAGGCCGATCCAACGAAAGGGACCGTCACCGAACTGCCGCTTTTTACGGATCGCCTCGATTTCGGATTCTGCAAGAGGCCATGCCAATTGCAGCAACCAGGACCTCTGGCTGCTGATAAAAATCACGCCTTTGGGATCGACGACCAGAACGATGTCTTCCTCCGAAAGACCGATTTTCTGTTCGATGGCATCGATGGCCACCTTGATGACAGCGACACCGATCGGACCATCGTTCTTAGCCCCTCGAATCGAGTGGCTGTAATAGGCTCCTCGAAGATCGGATTTGGTTCCCAGCGCCAGATACGTATGGCTGCGACCGGCCATGGCCTCCTGAAAATAGGGCCGAAAGGAAAAATTCAGGCCGACAAAGGAATCGGGGGCATGGCGGTTGCTGGAGGCAATGGTGTTGCCATCCCTATCAAGCAGATAACAGACGTTGGCATCCAGCGTTTGTGTAAAGTAGTCGAGAACGGCATTCGCACGATCGATCCGTTCGGGATTCGGCTCATCGAGAGCTGCGGCAAGGGCCTCCATTCCGGCAAGCACACGAACGGGTTTCACGGTCTCCGAAAGAAAGGTCAACACGTTTCGGTGGATGGCATTGAGCCGGGCTGTGGCGTTACGGTCTGCCTCCATAAAGGCTGCGTTGCGAAGGGAAGTGTAATAGAGATAGCCCCCGATGGATACGGAAAAAAAGGCAAGCAGGGAAAGCGTGGTCAGGATGAAGCGCAGTTTCATGGGTCGATCGTGAAAAGATTTCATGCAGTTGTCAAGATAATTTCGATCAAATTCCGCCAGATATGGATCGAAGCACAAACAGTCCATCATGTGGACGGCTCCGATATCCGAAGAGATGCGGATCTGGATCTGTCAGAAAATTTCTTACAAAAAAATCAGAATTTCACCGAATTGCCAAACACTGTCCGCTGTGTTTTTATGCGAATCCAAGAAATCATGAAATTTTGATGGGCTCGCAAAAAGTCGCTAACCACCGCTTTTCCTTCAAAGCCGGACCTCCAGCAGGATGGGGAGTGTTTTGCGAAGCAGCAGAAACTGTTTGAAGCAGCCGGAGATCGTAAGATCGGGCGGACGCAATTCATTTTTATTGGTTTGAAGAACAGCATGTTGGAAACCTGCAAACCGTTCTTTCCATTTTGGTCATCCGCCCGATCCTACGAGCTCGGGCTGCTGAGTTTTTCCGCTGCTGAGCAAAATTTACCCGTCTTCCTTCGGGTCAAATGAGAGGGCCTGACTTTTTGCGGAGCCATCATGTTTGCCGTGTTCCATCACCCGAGTGTTGTTTCATCTCCACCCATTTACGAAAGGAGCTGATCATGAAAAAAAGTCTTTTGTTCGCAGTGGTTGCCGCCGTATTCTTTCTGAACACATCCATGGCCACAGCCGAACCGATCGTCATCAAATTCAGCCATGTTGTCGCAGTGGATACCCCCAAGGGGCAGGCCGCCGAGTTCTTCAAAAAACTGGCCGAAGAACGTACCAAGGGAGCCGTCAAGGTCGAAGTATATCCGAACAGCCAGCTTTACAAAGACAAGGAAGAAATGGAAGCCCTTCAGATGGGCTCCGTTCAAATGCTGGCCCCTTCTCTGGCCAAATTCGGTCCGCTCGGTGTGAAGGAATTTGAATTGTTCGATCTTCCCTTTATTTTCGACGGCTACCAAGACCTGCATAAAGTCACCATGGGCCCGGTCGGTAAAAAGCTGCTGGAAAAGCTCGAAGTCAAGGGAATCAAGGGGCTGGCCTACTGGGATAATGGGTTTAAGGTCATGAGCGCCAACAAAATGATCAAGCTGCCCGGTGACATGAAGGGACTCAAGATGCGAATTCAGTCCTCGAAAGTTCTCGATGCTCAAATGCGAGCCCTTGGCGCCATCCCGCAGGTTATGGCTTTCTCCGAAGTCTATCAGGCTCTTCAGACCGGCGTCGTGGATGGAACGGAAAATCCGCCATCCAATCTCTATACCCAGAAGATGCATGAAGTACAAAAATACGTTACCCTTACGGACCACGGTTATCTGGGCTATGCCGTTCTGGTCAACAAGAAGTTCTGGGAAGGGCTTCCGGGCGACATCCGCAACCAATTGGAGAGCGCCATGAACGAGGCCACTATCTTCGCCAACAAAATCGCCAAAGACAAGAATGACGAAGATATGGCAGCCGTAAAAGCTTCCGGAAAGAGCGAAGTCATCAGCCTGACACCCGAAGAGAGGGCCCAGTGGAAAGCCGCCCTGGTCAAGGTACATGATGAAATGGCCTCCCGGATCGGGAAAGAAATCATCGACGAAGTGTATCAGGCAACCGGCTTCAAGAAGTGATGCGCTTGCAAACAGCGATTGTCCCGTCCATCTTCGCCGGCCGGGTTTAAAGCCCGGTCGGCTTCCATACGCAACCCGAGCGTCTCAACCGCAGTCGTCGTCGATCCCTCACCGATCCGTTTCTGGATGAAGGAGACCGTTGGAAATGCTTGCTTTCCTCGATCATTTGGAAGAGTGGCTGGTTGCAACCCTCATCGGGGCTGCGACAGTCATCATTTTTGCAGCTGTGGTCCATCGCTACGCCGCTGCGTGGCCCATTCCCGGAGTACAGGACTTCCTTCTCGGGCTGAACATGAGTTGGGCGCAAGAGCTCTGCATCTACATGTTCATCTGGATGGCGAAATTCGGTGCCGCCTACGGTGTTCGAACCGGCATTCATGTCGGTGTGGACGTCTTCATCAACAGACTGAAGGACAAGACACGGGCCAAGTTCGTCGTCATCGGTCTGATGGGTGGTGCGCTCTTTACGGCAGTCGTTGGTTCATTGGGATTCCGGTTTGTGTGGGAAGTCGGAATGCGTTATGCCGTGGCAACGACGTTCGGATTCCAATGGCCCGATTTGACGGAAGGACCGGTGTCACCGGATTTGGAATGGCCGGTATGGATTTTCTACCTGGCCATCCCGTTGGGATCTTATTTGATGTGTTTCCGATTTCTGCAGGTGACGTGGCGTTTCATCAAGACCGGTCAGCTTCCTCGTGTGGAGGAAGGACATGTCGATGGCTTGGACGAAGAACTGGCTAAGGATGACCTGCTTCCGGCAGGCGTGAAGGGAGGCAACTAAATGAGCGGAGCGATCATTTTTCTTCTGCTGGCCTGCCTCATGCTGACCGGCATGCCCATTTCCATTTCCCTGGGTCTGACGGTCTTGACCTTCCTGTTCGCATTCACCAACGTTCCGGTCGAAAGCGTCGCCATGAAGCTGTTCACTGGCATCGAAAAATTCGAGATCATGGCCATTCCCTTCTTCATTCTGGCCGGCAATTTTCTGACCCACGGTGGAGTCGCCAAACGCATGATCAACTTCGCAACGGCCCTCGTCGGTCATCTGCGCGGAGGATTGGCCTTGGGCGGCATTCTCGCTTGCGGGTTGTTTGCGGCAGTCTCAGGGTCCAGTCCGGCCACGGTTGTTGCCATCGGCTCCATTCTCCTTCCTGCCATGGAGCGCCAGGGATATCCCAAGAAATTCGGCGTCGGTGTCATTGGAACATCCGGTGCCCTGGGTATTCTGATTCCCCCCTCCATCGTCATGGTCATCTACGCCGTTTCGACGAATGCATCCATCGGAAAGCTATTCATCGCTGGCATCATTCCGGGTATTCTGCTGGTTCTGCTGTTGATGACGGTGACCTGGGTCGTCGCCAAGAAAAACGATTATCCCACCTTGCCCCGTGCCAGTTTTCCCACCTTGCTGAAAAGCTTTCGGGATAGCTTCTGGGGTCTTTTTCTGATCATTGTCGTCATCGGCGGCATTTACTCCGGGATCTTTACGGCCACGGAAGCTGCGGCCATGAGCGCCGTCTATGCCTTCTTCGTCGCCGTATTCGTCTACAAGGACATGACCCTGAAAGACGTTCCCCGGACGCTTCTCGCTTCGGCCAACATGTCGGCCATGATCCTTTATATCATCACGAACGCCGTCCTGTTTTCCTTTTTGTTGACCTCCGAGCAGATTCCTCAGTACTTGAGCAGCTGGATCACCGACATGGGTCTTGGCAAGATCGGATTTCTGGTGATGGTGAACCTGCTGCTGCTGGCTGCCGGTAACTTCATGGAACCGTCATCGATTCTGCTGATCACGGCTCCCCTTCTCTTTCCCATGGCCATGCAACTTGGCATCGATGAAATCCATCTGGGCGTACTGATGACCGTCAACATGGAAATCGGCATGATCACCCCGCCGGTCGGTCTCAATCTCTATGTCGCATCCGGCATTTCCCATTTGGGCCTCACCGAAACCACCAAGGCTTGCGCCCCATGGATCATCGTAATGCTCGTCTTCTTGATTTGCATCACCTACGTGCCGGGCATTTCCCTGTGGCTGCCGAAAATGCTATTCTGAGATCGGCTCGGGCTCCAGTCTTTCCATCAGAAACCTTCCACAAACGCCTTTTCCAGCAAAGCTCACCTTTTCCTGCAGCCCCGGTATCCAAAACAGGGCTGCAGGCATCCTTCTCTGTTTTCATCACTTCGCAGCATTGGGTTTTCGTTCATTCATCGTTGACACAACATTGGTTGAATGATACGTACAAAAAATAAGGTATTCATTGGGTAAATCAGCCTTCTTCTCTGGATTCGTTTTCCAGAGATGCCCCCGATCGGAGATGCTGTACCTCCCTAGTTGTTATCCCGTGTTCTTTGGTGCCTAAACGGCCGAGAAGACGCTTGGTTGGTGGCGTTCAACATGAGTCGTTTTTCAACTGCCGGGCATATCGGAACGGATATCCGATCCTGCCCTGCCCATTCCATATCCCCAATCACCGAAAGGAGAATCGGATGAAACGAATTGGAACTTGGTCTCTGGTAATCGGCGTTATGGTCCTTCTGGCAATGGGCACTGCATGGGGTCAACCCAAGGAAGGATGGCCCAAATCCGTCACGATCGGTGCTGCACCGATCGGCGGTACCTACTATGTCTGGGCGGGTGGATTCGTCAAACTACTGAACGACAAGATGGGCATTCCCGGCAATGTGGAATCCACCGGAGGGCCGGTACACAATGTTCAACTCATCGAAGACAAGAAGCTCGATTTCGGTATGGTAACCAACGGTCCATCCGGCGAGGGTTGGAATGGAGAAGGATGGGCCAAAGGGAAGAAATACCAGAACCAGAGGGCGATTTTCCCGATGTACACTACCTATTTCCAGATGTACTCCATGAAGAAATCCGGTATCAAGAGCATTCTGGATCTAAACGGAAAAGCCGTTGGTGTCGGACCCGTGGGTGGAACACCTGCAACCTACTGGCCTGTGATCCTTCAGGTGGCCGATGTCAAGGTGGGACGCATCGTAAATGCCAGCTCCGCAGATCTCAACTCCCAGATCAAGGATGGCATGATTGACGCAAACGGCCAATCGGTTGGGCTTCCATGGGTCACCATCACGGAAGTGGAAACTACGGAAGCTGTCAACGTATATGGTGTTCCTGCGGATGTGGCTGACAAATTCATTCAGAAATATCCCTATTTCGCCAAGGGAATCATTCCCAAGGGGACCTATAAGAGCAATGCCGATCAGGACCTGACCACACTGACCATCTGGAATTTCATGGTCGTCCACAAGGACACACCGGACGATTTCGTCTACGAAGTGCTCAAGGCCACGTTTGCCAATCTCGATATCCTCATCGCAGCCCACAAGTCCGCCGAGGAACTCAAAATCGAAAATGTCGTCTACAGCCCAGTTCCACTGCATCCGGGGGCCATCAAATTTTACAAAGAAAAAGGAATCACGCTGCCGGAGCGCTTGATCCTCAAATGACGATGAATTCCTCGAGACTCGTCGTCTGGCGAAAGCCAGCACGGAAGGATCATTATTATTGATGAGCTCGCAAAAAGTCAGGCCCTCTCATTTGACACGCAGGAGGGCGGGTGGATTTCCAGAAGTCAGGGATATTGCGATATTCGGTAGGGGTGAGTTTTAAACCTACCCCCAAATCCACTCGCCCTACGAGGAGCCCGAGACTTTCCGGCTGCTTGCGCCTTCAATCATCTATTCTGGAGGAAATGGATCCGACTGTCTTCTCTCAGGCTTTCGAATTCCGATACTCTTTTCATTACCATTCGCCGAATGGATAGCCACATGACCGAAGACTACGCCCCTGTCGACATCAAAGAAGTCGAAAAAAAACTCGAGGAAATGAAGATTCAGGATATCGAGGTCTCCGGCGGAAGGCCATTGAACTCGGTGTTCAACAAAATTCTTCTCGTTTATGGTGTGATCGTCAGTCTCTTTCATATCTGGGTACTGACGGTTCGAGCCATCGATCCCTGGTATTTCCGATCCCTCCATGTTGTCATGGGCGGCATCTTCGTCTTCATTCTGGTTCCAGGATGGAAACGGGCGCGCAACAATCCCCTTCCCCACTGGATCGACTATCTCTTCATGTTGATGCTGGTCGCTCCCGCCGCTTACGTGTTCATTGCTTTCGATGAGTGGATCTACCGCGTCGGAGTCGTCCCCACGAATTGGGATTTTCTGATTTCAACGCTGTTTGTCATTGCCGTATGGGAAATGGCCAGAAGAACGGCTGGTCTCCCCCTCGCCATTTTGACACTGCTGTTCATCCTGTACGGGCATTTCGGAAAATACCTGCCCGGACTGTTCTACCATAAAGGGTATGACTGGGACCGCATGTTGACCTATCTGTTCAGCCTGGACGGTATTCTGGGGCTGCCCATTCAGGCATCCGCTCATTACATTTTTCTCTTCGTGCTGTTCGGTGCCTTCGTGGACGCTTCAGGAGCCGGGAAATTCTTTGTGGATTTCGCCAGGTGTCTGGCTGGTCGGGCCAGAGGCGGACCGGCCAAGGTTTCGATCATATCGAGCGCCTTGATCGGAACGGCTTCCGGATCTTCGGTCGCCAACGTCGTCGTAGATGGGGTGTTCAATATTCCTTTGATGAAGGCATCTGGATTTCGCAAAGAAATCGCCGGGGCCGTCGAGGCCATGAATTCGAGCGGTGGCCAGATCGTACCGCCCGTCATGGGAGCAGGCGCCTTTTTGATGGCCGAAATTCTTCGGATACCCTATCCGCAGGTCTGCCTGGCAGCTGTGATTCCGGCTCTGCTGTATTTCTGTTCCTCCTACTTCATGATCGATCTCTATGCCGCCAAGTCCGGGCTGCGAGGGATGACCCGAGAGGAAATCCCGGTCTTCCGCCAGATCATGCTTGAAAAGGGTTATTTGCTCATTCCGCTCATCCTGCTGCTCATCTGCCTCATGGTGTTGATGTATTCCCCGTACCGAGCGGCCATGGTGGGCATCGTTTCCTTGGTCGTCGTGAGCTGGGTCAGAAGGGAATCCCGCATGGGAATCGGTGCAATCGTCACCACCCTGTCGAACGGCGCCAAACAATCCATGGAAATCATTTCAACCTGTGCGGCTGCCGGAATCGTCGTCGGCGTTCTGGCCCAGACCGGCCTCGGTCAGAAATTCGCCATGATCATTTTCAGCTATTCCCAGGGTCAGCTGCTGATCGCGCTGATCTTCACCATGTTCGTTGCCATCGTTCTCGGCATGGGAATGCCGACCACAGCTGCCTATGCCATTTGCGCATCGGTCCTGGCCCCCGCCCTGATCCGGGAATTCCAGGTTCCACCCATCGCAGCCCACCTGTTCATATTCTATTACGCTTGTCTTTCCGCACTCACCCCGCCGGTAGCACTGGCTTCTTTCGCAGCAGCGGCCATTGCCAACGCCCGCCCTATGGATGTCGGATGGCAAGCGATGCGTTTCGCCATCGCAGGTTTCATCATCCCCTTCATGTTCATCTATGGTCCGGCAATGGTGCTTCAGGGAACGGGAACGGAAATCTTCATGAGTATCGTGACCGGTCTTCTGGGAACCTATGCCCTCGCGGGATCTGTGCAGGGATACCTTCTGAAGGATACTACACCCGTTGACCGGATCATTCTAATCGTTGCAGCATTCACCCTCATCAAACCGGGTTACATCACCGACATCATCGGCTTCTGTTTGCTTGCCTTCGTCTTTGCAATGCATTATATACAGCGCAAAAAATCGATGTCACGGTAGTCTTCGATGGAAAACCTGAAACCGGCAACCACCCGATGACCCTTACCCAACGGAAGACGGCAGGGCGGAAGGCACTATGGACAATTGGACGTTTGCAGCAACCATGATCGTCGTCGGAATGGGTGGGACGGTCGTCGTCCTCGGCGGTTTGGGCCTTTTGATGAGTCTTCTCAAGCGCATCTTTCCGGCCCAGGACGAAAAGCGCTGATCCACCTGAAACCCCAAGCCCCGATCGGGCGTTAGGGTAACCCACACGATTTCATCTGAGGACGACGCATGTTCGATGCAATTATCAACGGTTTGAGTGGACTGGGTGCAGGTCTGCTGCATATGCACTGGTCCAATCCGGTCATGATCGTGATCGGGGGAGTTCTGCTGTATCTGGGAATCAAGAAGGATGTCGAACCCCTACTGTTGGTTCCAATCGGTTTCGGCGCCATCCTGGTCAATATTCCATTGGCTGATTTGATGGGAGACGAGGGGTTTCTGAGAACGATCTACAACATGGGGGTCGCCAATGAACTGTTTCCCCTGCTGATCTTCATCGGAATCGGCTCGATGACCGATTTCGGCCCTCTGCTGGCCAATCCCAAGATTTTTCTGTTGGGAGCCGCCGGTCAGTTCGGCATTTTTCTCACGATCGCGCTCGCCCTCCTTGCAGGCTTCTCACAACTCGATGCGGTGGCCATCGGTGTCATCGGAGCGTGTGACGGCCCCACAGCCATCTACGTGACATCGAAATACGCCCCCCACCTGTTGGGACCCGTTTCGGTCGCCGCCTATTCCTACATGTCACTTGTCCCGGTCATTCAACCACCGATCATGAAATGGCTCACCACCGAACAAGAGCGACAGATCGATATGAATGCGTTTCCAACCACACCTCCTTCCAAAACCACCAAATTGCTCTTTCCGATCGTCGTCACGGTCATCGGTGGGCTGATCGCACCGAAAGGGCTGCCCCTGCTGGGAACGATCATGTTGGGGAATCTGATGAAGGAAAGCGGCGTAGTAAGCCGGCTCACCAAGGCCAGCGAAAACGAAATCGCCAATGCGGTCACGCTCTTTTTGGGAATATCGATCGGTGCGACCATGGACGGCCGCATGTTCTTGACCCCACAGACCCTGATGATTCTGGCTTTCGGTTTCATAGCCATCTGCCTCGATACGGTCTGCGGGGTGCTTTTCGGCAAGATCATGAACGCCTTCACTGGAGGCAAGATCAATCCCCTGATCGGAGCCGCCGGTATTTCGGCATACCCGATGGCCGCACGGGTTGTTCAGAAGGAAGGCCAAAAATACAATCCGTACAACTATCTGCTGATGCACGCCGTCGGCGCCAACACCGGCGGACAGGTTGGATCCGTAATGGCTGCAGCCATCATGTTGTCGGTGTTGCAGGGGATCGGCCTCATTTGATCGGGGCTGTTTTGCATCCCTCCCCGTTCACTTCCCGAAATGTCTTTAGAAATTCGATAAATCGCTCGATATGCCGTGGAAAGACCGTGTGCTTTCGATAGATGAGGACAAAATTCCTGCGGATATCCCATCCCTCGATCGGCACCCAATCGACGAGCCCTTGACGGAGTTCACGAACCACGGCAAATTCGGATAGAATTGAGGCCCCGAGTCCAGCCACCACCCCTTCCTTCACCGCCTCCGAGCTTCCCAACTCCGCCACGACCCGCATGGCGGAAACATCCCGTTGCACCCGTTGCTTAAGATACCGATTCAGGGTCTCCCGTGTGGCCGAACCCTTTTCCCGCAAGATAAAGGGAATTTGAAACAGGTCTTCGGGTTGGAACGCGGGCCGTTCGGGTTTCGACCAGCAGGCTGGAACGACGAGAACGAGCCGATCCGCCCACAGAGAGACGGTTTCGAGCTTCCGATGGGTCGGCACCTTGCCCACGATCCCGAGCTCACAAACCCCGTTTGTGACCAGATCGATGGCTTCGTCGCTGTTGGTACTCGTCATGTAGGTATGAATGTCGGGATGATCCACCCGAAAGGCACTAAGCACCTTCGGCAACAGGTAGGTCGATGGAATGGTGGATGCACACAGATGGATCGTCCCGGACTCCTGGTCGGCGAGCTTTGCTAAACGATCCCTCGCTTCGGATCGAAGACCGATGACTTTTCTTGCAATATCGTACAGGATGTGCCCTTCCGGTGTAAGGGTGACACCTGCCGTATCCCGGTTCACGATCCGGCATCCGGCAGCATCCTCGAGTTTCTGGATATGTTTGGTCAGGGACGGCTGAGTCAGAGCCATTCGGACGGCGGCTCGACTGAAATTCCGTTCGGATACCAGATGAATCAAGGCCTCGAGCTGCTGAAACGTGATGTTCTGAAAAGTGTCGTATGGCATGGGTTCCTCATTGCTTCGATCGTCAGAAGTCTGCAGAAATGAAGGTATGGGGCAAGGCATGCCTTGCCCGTGGAACATCCAATCGTTTTCATCCCCCTCTTCCCTTTTCCAAGAATATAATATTCTCTATAAATCCATAGAATTCCGTCCAATCTACTATTCATTTACTGAATTTGACATATACCGAAAACTCTAATAGAGACGTCCCATAAAATCAACGGTCAAAGCTGATGCGCTCGCAAAAAGTCAGGCCCCTTGGATTGACCCGCAGGAAGGCGGGTGAATTTTGCTCAGCAGCGGAAAAACTCAGCAGCCCGAGCTCGTAGGATCGGGCGGATGGCCAAAATGGAAAGAATGGTTTGGTGATTTCCAACATGCTGTTTTTCAAATCCATACAAATGAATTGCGTCCGCCCGATCCTACGAGCTCCGGCTGCTTCAAACAGTTTCCGCTGCTTCGCAAAACACCACCCGCCCTCCTGCTGGAGGCCCGGCTTCGAAAGAACATCCGTGGATGGCGACTGTTTGCGAGACCGCTAAAACCGATTTCCAGGAAACTTTTCGAAATCCAACGAAAGGATGAAGCGGATGAAAACAAACTGGTTTGCATCGAAATCTGGAATCATCGCAGTCGGTGGCCTCATCGGAGCCCTCGCCGTTCTGCTCCAGTATTGGGGGAATCCGGCCAACATGGGCATCTGTGTGGCCTGTTTCGAACGGGATATCGCCGGCGCGTTGGGCCTGCATCGGGCGGCACCGGTACAATACCTGAGGCCTGAAATCATGGGCTTTGTCATCGGGGCGTTTTTCACCAGTCTGTTGTTCGGTGAATTCAAACCGAGGGGCGGCTCTTCCCCCCTGATCCGTTATGTCTTGGGCATCGTTGCGATGGTCGGTGCTCTGGTTTTCCTGGGTTGTCCATGGCGCGTGCTGATCCGTTTGGCCGGTGGTGACGGCAACGCAATCTTCGGATTCTTGGGCCTTGCATTCGGCGTATGGATCGGGACCTTGTTTTTCAGGAAAGGGTATTCGCTCGGAAGAACGGAATCCAAGAACATGCTCTCGGGCTTCATGCTGCCCGCCATCATGCTGGGCCTCCTCGTGCTACGGCTGCTCTTTCCGCCTATCGAAGGGCAGGCACAGTCGGGTATCCTTTTCTACAGCCTCAAGGGACCGGGGGCCGCGCGTGCACCGCTCATCATTTCCATCTGCGCCGGTCTTCTCGTCGGATTTCTTGCACAGAGAAGCCGCTTCTGTACGATGGGCGCCATTCGTGATGTCCTGCTGTTCAAGCAAATGCATTTGTTTTCCGGTATCCTGGCCTTTGTCGCCGTGGCATTGGTCGTCAATGTTCTTCTCGGGCAGTTCAAACCGGGATTCACCGGTCAACCGGTCGCCCATACCCAAAGTCTGTGGAACTTTCTCGGTATGACGGTCGCAGGCTTCGCCTTTGCGCTAGCAGGCGGATGCCCTGGCAGACAGCTCTTTCTCTCCGGAGAGGGGGATTCGGATGCCGGATTGTTTGCCCTTGGCATGATCACCGGTGCAGCCATCTCCCATAATTTCGGAATGGCCAGTTCTCCGGACGGCATCGGTCCACACGGAGTGGCCGCCGTCGTCATTGGACTGCTGGTTTGCCTGGCCGTGGGATTGTTTCATCTAAAACGAGAATCCTAACCCAACTTCATGGTCCTTACAAAAAAATCTTTGATAATCATATAGATAAAAGTGACAATCTTCGATTTAGGCACTACAGATTTTTAGAGACCCGTGCAGTTAGGGTAAGTGAATCAGAGG
>JBFMBE010000031.1:0-26723 GCA_040755275.1 Thermodesulfobacteriota bacterium
AGGAACGCGCCTTGGCGCACGACTCCATGGATGCCTCCCGCGTCCGGAAAATTCGGGAAGACATGGAACGGGCCGAGGCTCGCCGTCTCCAGCCCCATTTCGTTGCCGCCTTCTTCAAGGAATCCTTTAAGCGGCTCGGCGGTACCTTGCGGGAAAGGGAGCCGAAGCGCTACGAGGCGACCCACGTTCCGGCCGTCATTCGCAACCGGGATCGGATCATCGGCATGCGCGATCCCGTCCTCACGCGATACGAACGCCTATCCCGGCAACGAGATACACGCCACCGATTACGTGGATAGCGTCGGGAAAGCGTCGGGAAAGATTCTGGATGCCTGTCGGGAGAATGGGGCCATCACGATCCCGGAACTGGCCGCGTTGATCGGCATCACCGAGCGGTCAGTTGAGCGAAACATCCAATCCCTTCGCGAAAATGGCCTTTTGCGGCGAGTCGGCGGCCGCAAGGAAGGGCGCTGGGAGGTTGTGGAATGAATCGCATGCACAAAAGACGGCTGGATATCAGTCGGGACCTGACCTCGGCTTCACGAGCATGACTCACCGGTTGTCGGTACTCCTGGCCAAGGGAGAGCCGCCGAATGACGGATAATCAGAAGGAAGGCAATATGAAAAACAGAATTCCTGTCAGGCTTAAAAAAGAGCCTCTGCTTGAAGCGATATGGGAAATCCGCTTCTCCGGTGCAACGTCTCCGGTTGCTGATTTACTTCCTGGAATGCTCTTCAAATCTTTTCCCGGTAAATACGACACGGTGGCAAAGCTGCCCGTTGCGGATATACCCGCTCCTGTCGTAGCGCGTGACCCGAATCTGAGATATGTTCCGAAAATTCGACTTGAAGGGGCCAATCAGTCTGTCCTGATCGGAGATCGTGTCGTTTCCTTGAGCTGCCGCCGCCCTTATTCCGGGTGGGATCGATTTTCCACCGACATCCGGGAACTCGCCGAAGCGGTTCAGAAAACCGAGTTGGTCAACCGGTTGGAAAGATTCTCTCTGAAATACATAGACTTGATTGAGTTGGAACAACCCGTCGGTCTCGCACACCTCAATCTTGAATTAAAGTTGGGGGAATATGAGTTAGCCGCCAAACCCGTACAATTGCGAACGGAAATCAAGGAAAAGGATTTGATTCATATTATTCAAATCATCTCGCCCGCGGAAGTGGCTCTGCCGGGAACGGAAGGACGACTTAAAGGCGTTCTTGTGGACATTGACAGCATTAAACCCATAGCAGACGACGAATCATGGGACGCGCTCCAGCAAAGACTTGATGATGTTCATACCGCATGCAAGAAGATGTTTTTCAGCATCTTGAAACCGGAAACTGTTCGAAGTTTAGAGCCGGAATACGAGGGGCGACATGATGGTTGGAACGATGACTTTGACTGACGAGATTTCAGGTCGCATGACCGGCAGCGCCCTGTTCCCGTTTACTTGGGAGAACTGGCCGGGCATGGTGGATCGAAGTCGTGCCTATGATGACAGAGTGGTATCCATTTCCCGGATAGTTTTTAACATTCCGGTGGAAAAGGAAAGAAGCACCTACCAGACGACGGAGGTTTTTTCATCCCAGTGGAAGACTGTGTTTACCCCAAGGACTGATCTGGGGAAAAGACTCTATACGTTAAGGGCTAAAGCCGTTGATGCAGGAATGAAACTCCTTTCCGAAGAAGAAGTGCTTGAAGAGGTCAAACGACGACGAGGGGAATTAGAAGAAGATGAAAAGTACCTATATTGACGCAAACGTCCTTATCGCCGCATTCCAAGGAGAGGAACAGGTTGCTCAAAGAGCCCTGCGGGTGCTGGATGACCCGGGCAGGAAGTTGGTGGTGAGCGATTATCTACGGCTTGAGGTGCTGCCGAAACCGACATTCCATAAGCGACAGGAAGAAATGGAGTTCATGCAGGCGGTTTTTGAAAATGCCGAGAATGTGAACACCTCTTCAGATCTGACCGGATGTGCGCTTTCTATGGCCTCGAAGTATGACCTGACCCCCATTGATGCTCTGCACATCGGGGCTGCGTCGGTCGCCGGTGTGGACGAGTTCGTGACGGTGGAAAAACCGACGAAGCCGATGTGCAGGGTCAAAGAGGTCAATGTGGTTTCCATCCATTCTGAATCCGAGGTCTGGCGATGAAAATTGCCTCTGGCCAGTATAAAAAACTGATCGAGGTTGCGCTGCCGTTGCCGGAGATCAACGACGCGTCGGCCTATGACAAGATGCCCGGCATCGGGCCGCATCCCAAGGGTATCCACCACTGGTGGGCGAGGCTGCCGCTGCCCACGGCGCGGGCGGTGCTGTTCGCCTCGGTGGTGGACGATCCGTCGTCGCATCCGGAGAAGTTCCCCACCGAGGAAGCACAGAACGCCGAGCGGGAGCGGCTTTTCGACATTGTGCGCGAACTGATGCAGAAGAAACTGCACGATCGGCCCGACGTGTATGCCAAAGCACGCGAGGAGATGCTCAAGCACACAGGAGGCAAATGTGATCGCCTGGATCTAAGCTCGGACGGTGGCCGGTCCGAATCCGGCGGCCCAGGGGGCACATGCACCGTTGATTCGTTCATTTTGGCTCAGCACGAAAGATAAAAGCGGCCGGGCCTATGTGGATCCAGTTATAGAAGATGAGGTCGCAAAAAGTCGCTTTTCCCGTGCTTTTCGGGAATGCCGGGCATCAGCGGGGTGACTGGGGAACCTTTTTCGCAGCAGCGAAAAAGGTTCCCCAGTCACCCCGCGACTCGACAGAGACTTCCTGACTTTTTGCGGGACCATCAAGCTTTCAATGACGACGTTTTTACAGCACGATGCGGGCGTCGACTGCGAGCGCCTGATCGGGGAACGCCATCACGGGGTTCAAATCCATTTCCTGGATCTGCGGAAAATCGGTGACAAGCTGAGACACCCGAAGCAGGATATCGACGAGCCCCGACCGATCCACCCCCGCCTGGCCCCTCACACCCTTCAGCAGAGCGGCCGCCTTGAGCGAGTCGATCATTTCTCCGGCCTCGACTTCGGTGATGGGGGCTATCTTAAAGGAAACATCCTTCAAAATTTCGACATAGATCCCGCCCAGGCCGAAGAGCAGAATATGCCCCAGTCCCGGCTCGGCCTTCGCTCCGACGATGACCTCCCGTCCGCCGGCCTCAAATTTCTGGATGAAAAAGCGCAAATCCGATGCTCCGATCCGCTTGGCCATCGTTTCAGCGGCTTCCCGAACCGCCTTGCCGTCCTTCAGGTTCACGGCGACACCGCCCATGTCGCTTTTGTGAACGACGGAGGCCGAATCGGCCTTCAGAACGACCGGATATCCGATGGCGTTTGCCGCGGCTTCGGCATCCGCCGCCGTATCAGCGATCTTCCAGGCGGCGCAGGGAATCCGGTAGGCTTGGAGGATCCCGTACACATCATCTGCAGACAGGAGCGTCTTCCCATCCGATGACGCCTTGCCCAGAATGCCGGCAACCGTACCGGAATCGACATCGGAAAACGTTCTGGGTTTTCCGACGTCTTTCGATCGAAGTGCTGCAAAGCGGCTGAGTGCTGCCAACGCCCGAGCAGCCGTTCCTGGAAAGGTGTAACAGGGCACCCCGCCTTTCTTCAGAATGTCGACGACATCTTTCCATTGCTGCGGATCGGTCATGAGGTTGCAGACGATGGGCTTTTTGCGCAGGCGGTTCACCTCTGCGATCTGCTGGGCCACCGCTTCGTTGTCCACGAAGAACGGCGTCACGAAATTGATGTACAGAGAGTCGATTCCGTCTTCGGCCATCATTACGTCCATGGCAGCCCGGAAATGACCGGCATCTGCCGTGGCAAGCACATCCACCGGGTTTTCGAAGGCGGCTTCCGGATACAGTTTTCCCTTCAGCGTCTGGATGGACGCATCCGACAGGGTCGGGATCTTCATGCCTTCATCGACGAGCACATCGGTTGCGATGACTGCCGGACCTCCGGTATTCGTGATGATGCCCACCCGATTCCCCGAAGGGATGGGCTGGGATGCGAAGGCTGCAGCGGCCTGGCACAGCTGTCCCTCGTCTCGGAAGGTGAGGATGCCCAGCTTCTCGAGAATGAGCTCGATGGCAATGTCCGTCTTGGCCAGTCCGCCGGTGTGGGACGAAGAAGCCTTGGCCCCTTCGGCCGTCCTTCCGGCCTTCATGGCCAAAATGATTTTCCGGGATGCCACCTGTTGCATGACCTCGAGAAAGGCCTTCGGATCCTTCAGGCTTTCCAGATACAGCACGATGACGCGGGTTCCGGAGTCGTTCCCCAGATATTCCAGGATTTCGGTGATGGAAACATCGCTGGCGTTGCCGTTGGATGCATAGATGCGTGTGCCGATGCCCATCTGGGAAAACCCCTGGTGGATCAGTTCCCCGACACCGCCGCTCTGGGCGACGATGGAGATGAAACCGGGATCGGGCTTGGTGAAGGTGAAATTGCAGTAGGCCCGGACCTCGGGATCGGTGTTGATGATGCCCTGGCAATTGGGTCCGAGAATTCGAATGCCGTATTTGGCGGCCCGCTCCAGGAAGTCTTTCTGCAGGGCGGCCCCTTCCGGCCCGACTTCCGTAAATCCGGCCGAATTGATGATGACGGCCTTGATCCCTTTCTTGCCGCAATCCTCGACTGCCGCAGGGACAAACTTACTCGCGATCACCATGTGGGCCAAATCGATCGGCCCGGGAACATCGAAAATGCTCGGATAGGCTTTGACCCCCCGAATTTCGTCGGCTTTCGGGTTGATGGGATAGATGGGCCCCTTGAAACCGAAATCGATCAAGTTCTTGATGATGCGGTTTCCGATCGACAATTCCTTGGTAGAGGCCCCGATGATGGCCACACTTTTGGGTCTGAACAAGGCATCCAGCATATCACTTTTTCTCCTCGAGCTGTTCGATGAAGGCTTCGACATTGGTCTTGGTCTGTTCGTCGGAAATGAGTCGCAGATCGTTCAGGTCGCCGTTGATAATGAGGCTTGGAACCCCCGTCTCTTTTTCGAGGCGTTGGGGCATGCCGTAGCGGCAGTTGGAGTTGTTCGGGCAGGTCTTGGCGTCGTGGTAGATGATGCCGTCCACCCGGAAGAAGCGAATCATGTCCTTGATATACTGTTCCTTGGCGTCGTCGGATCGGACGATGAACAGCTTCGTATAGGCGCGGGCCATACTCTCGAAGGGTTCGGCCGGATCGAAATCGGAGAAAATCCAGGAATTGCAGTAGGTCGAAGCCAGCACATTGGTCTTGTGGCTGGCAAACAGCATGGAATGGTCCCGCAGCCTTCCCCAGACCGGCATGCCTTCCCAGTAGAGGCGGAATTTCTCTCCAGGCACTGCGGCCACGTTTTCTTCGATCCGCTTTTCGAGTTCGGCCAGAAGCACCTTGTAGTAATCGACCGCCTGTTGGGTGCCGCGCAGCACCACCGCCGGTCCCATGTGAATGGTGCCGTCGAAGAAGGTGATGGGGGAGGGGATGGCTGCAGCCGTATCGAGGACTTTCTTCCAGAGTTCGGAGCATTCCCGGGAGAGGGCCAGCACCCGCTTCATTTCGTCCATGTCGAATTTTCGGCCCGAAATTTCTTCGAGCGGTGGAATGAGGGCTTCCATTTGTTTGGCGATCGATGCCGTGTGCTCGCCGCGGACGTCTCCAACTCCGCGGTGGGTGTGGATGCCGAGTACCGGCACCTTGAATTCCCGGCCGTACCACATGAACCAGTCCTGAACGTCCCGGCACTGATTCGTGTTGTAGACGAGGACATCGGGTTTCGGAACGGAATGGATGCCGGGATAGGCCTTGGCAAGCGGTGTCACTCCCTTGAGATAGGCGCCGACATCGGCCGTGAGATAGGAGCAGATGTCCGGGGAATACCCGATGGCATTGGCCTCCGGGATCATGTCCGTGGCCATGCGGGTGGCGCCGAGCATCGCCCCGTGGTTCTCCGGAAAATGGACCAGAAATCCCATGGCCCGAAGAATTTCCGCAGGCCCCACACTGGTGCACCAGGCGATCTTCCGCTGTTTTGTCGTTGCAGCTTCGTTCAGTTCATAGAAATAATCGCTCATGTAATGTTTCATCATGCCTGCAGCCTGAATTTTGGGCATGGCCAATTTTTCTTCCGCCATAAGACCTCCGGATATTGGGGTTAACTCGTTTGGATGACGTCGTAACCAGGCGCTATCGATTGATTGTCTTGTAAAGACGGGTTTTCAGCGGGCGGGTGATGTATTGCGATGCAGTGGAAACGCTTTGAAGCAGCCGTAGATCGTTGGATCGGGCGAGCTTCCAGTAGGTTCGTTTGAAATACAGTGTGTGGTATTCCATGCAACCATCGTTTCCATCTTGATCATCCGACCCAACGAGATCGGTCGGCTTCAGACCAAAATCCGCTGCAGCATCAAAAGGCCCATTCCCTGACATGCTCAGTCCCGACAATCAACCCGATCGGGGTGGAGACGACTGGATGCGGCTTTTCAAGCGACCGCCTGTCATCCATCGCCTTCTCTTGCGTACAAGGCCGCACCCAGTGCACCCGTCAATTGGGGCAAAGGGGGCACCCAGATGGGGCGGCCGATGAGATCTTGGGCCATATCGACCAGATAGGGATTGTGGGCCACCACACCGCCCGTCATGACCACGTTTTCGGTGAGGGAATCCATCTCGAGCACCCGTTTGATGACCGACAGAAACAGTCCCTTGACGATGTCGGGCACCTTCTTTCCCTGGCGGATCTTTTCCAGCACTTCGGTTGCCGAAAATACGGTGCAGAAACTGCCCAATTCCACCATTTGGGTACTTTGCCGTGCCAGTTCGTCCATGGACTCGAGCGGAATATCGAGTCTCGGGGCCATCTCTTCGAGAAAAGCCCCCGTACCGGCAGCGCATTTGCGGTTCATCTTGAAGCTCTGCCGTCTGCCTTCAGCATCCACCTTGATGATCTTGTTGTCCTGCCCACCGATGTCGATGATCGTGATGGCCTTCGGAAAACAGTGAAAACAGCCCTTCGCGTGACAACCGATTTCCGTTTTGGTGTCGTCGGCCCGGATCACGTTTTTCCGGCCATAGCCGGTGGAAATGAGCCGTTGGATGGCCCGATCCGAAACGCCGGCTCCCTCGAGAGCCATCTGCAGGCAGCGGGTGCTCGATTCGGTGAAATCGGTTCCGGACTTGACGACTGCATGACCGATGGGGCGCTTGTCGTCGTCGATCACCATGACCTTCGTTCGAGAAGCGCCGACATCGACGCCCACCCAGACCGGAGGTTCCCTTGATTCCATGGTCGGCCGCTTCTCCGTCATTTCGGTTCGATGGCCTTCACGAGGCCTCGAATCATCGTGTTGTAGGGAGTTTCGATTCCGGCCTGCTGGCCGTATTCGATGAATTTCCCGTTCATGAAATCGATTTCCGTCCGACGTTTGGCTTCGATGTCCATCAGCATGGAGGGCTTGTGATCACCGGCATGCCGCATGTAGGCGATGGCATTCGGATAGAAGTCCCATCCGAGATCGATTTCGTTCGATCGGGCTATCTTGATGCATTCCTTGACGAGCGAGTCGACGATGTGAAAGACGATCGGATCGTTCATGGCCTGGGCCATCGTGTACCCGGTTACGGCGCACACCGGATTCATGCAGGCGTTCAGGACTGCCTTGCGCCAGACCATGGAAACGATCTTGTCGGTTGCTTCCGTTGGAAGCCCGGCATGGGTCAAGGCGGCAGCGATAGCCATAGCCGCCGGTTTGGACTTGGGATCGAGTTCCTGCAGATAGTGGGGGGGATGGTGAAACGGCATCTTGACGTGTCCGGGCTTGACCAGTCCGCAACCGTAGTTGACGACAGCCCGCATCACCGGTAGTGTCCCGAGCGCCTTGGCGATTTCCCGTTCCGTGTCGATGCCGTTCTGCCAGCTCACCACATACTGCCCCGGCTTGATGAAACCTTCGATGGCCGAGGAAAGCAGGGGCAAGGCATTGGCCTTGACGGTGATGACGAAGACGTCCGGATGGATGTCGGCCAGATCGTCGATGGAGCGACAGACCCGCGTCACCTTCTGTTGTAGGTTCTCCGCACCTTCGATGACGATTCCCGGATCCAGAGTCGGATCGATCAGCGCCTGGACCACATCGCACAGGGTAACGTCGTAACCACCTTTGGCCAAAAAGGCCGCTACGATGCAGCCGACCGGACCGGCGCCGACGACTGCAAATTTCCGGGGTTGAAAGTCCGTGGAATCCGACATGGTAACCTCCTTTTCAGGTTTCGGTTTCGAGAATGCCGAAGGCCTTGGCGTCCAGGATATGAACCCCGTTCTTCTGCAGGACGTTGATGGCATTGTCGTTGTCGCTGAAACGGAAAATCATGACGGCGTTGTTGGCCGACATGCCGATGAACGCATACATGTACATGACGTTGATGTTGGCTTCCGTAAGCGGCTTGAGGATTTCGGAAAGCCTGCCCGGCTTGTCTTCGATTTCGACTGCGACCACATCGTCCACACGGGCCGGCATGTGTCGTTCCATCAGAATCTGTCGGGTGGTGGCGATGTCGGACACAAGCAGACGAAGGCTTCCGAAGTCACCGCTGTCCACCAGGTTCAGTGCCCGCAGGTTGATGCCTGCCTGCCCCAGGGCGTGGGTGACTTCATACAATCTGCCGGGGGCATTTTCGATGGATACCGATATCTGTTTCAATTTCATGGGTCGGCCTCCTTTTCTGTGTATCCTCTTCGGGAATCCTTTTGGTTGGTGGGGTCCGTCGAGTTGTTCATCATGGTGAACTATGGAACTGGTTACATTTTAATTATAATGTAACCATTGGAAGTATTACTATCGGTTGAAAAGAGAAGTGTCAAGAAAAAAAATGGGGTTCAATCGATGAAAAAAAAGCAGAAAAGCCAGAATACTGAACGCATTCTGGCTTTTTGAGTGGCAGTCGACAGTGGGAGGTACGTTTTCAGCCGGGTTTCAGCTTCCGGAATGCCAAGCTGTTCTTTTCCCCCAACACGGCAAGGGGGAGTAGGGGGAGGTGAGTCCGCGCAAGGCCCCCTGTATCGGACACCATCCGGCCCTACATTCCTCCTCCAATCGTCACCCCACCGACATCGTAACCCAATATTTTCGGAAGCCAGAGCACGATATTCGGCATGTAGGTCATGAGAAAGAGAATGGCGATCTGGATGATCATAAATGGTGTAACGGCCTTCGTGACATAAACGATATCTCGCTTGGCGACGGCACCCGATATGTACAAACTGACGCCGACCGGGGGCGTGCAATAGCCGATGGCCAGGTTCACGGTCATGATCAGCCCGAAATGGATCGGATTGATGTTGAAGGCCATCAACAGCGGAAGACATACGGGTCCGATGATGAGTGTCGCCGAAATGATGTCCATCAGCATACCCACAACCAGCAGGATGATGTTGATTGCCAACAGAAACACTACGGGAGAATGGATATTGCCGGTGACGGCCTCTGTGATCTTGGCCGGTATGGCTTCGATCGTCAGGTAGCGCCCGAAGCAGGTGGCTCCTGCCACGATGATGAGAAGGGTCGCGGATGTCACGGCCGAACTGACGACCACCTTCTTCACATCGTGAAACTTCATGGATTTGTGAATGAAGATTTCCACGATGAAGGCATAGACGCAGGCGATGACGGCTGCCTCGTTGGCCGTGTACGTGCCCGTGTAGATGCCGGCGAAGATGACCACGGGGAGCATCAGTGCCCAGAAGCATTCCTTGAAGGTGTTCCATACCAGAGAAAAGCTGGGGATGGGCATCTTGGCGACGCTCGGATTTTTGAGAAAAACGAAATACGTGTAGACGCACATGGCGAGCGTGATCAGCACACCGGGAAGAAATCCGGTCAAAAACAGGGCTTCCAGGGAACAGTTGCTGATCATGCTGAAGAGGATCATGCCGATGCTGGGCGGAATGATGACTCCCAGGTTCCCAGCCGTCGTCATGACCCCGATACTGTAGCTTTCGGGATAGCCGTTCTGCATGAGGGCAGGGATCATGAAGCCGCCGAGGGCGACGACGGTTGCCACCGTCGATCCCGATATGGCTCCGAACATGGCGCATGCGATGATGCCTGCCATGCCGAGTCCGCCCGGAAGCCAGCTGACGAGAACGTTGGCGAATTTGATCAATTTGGAGACGATGGATCCGGCGGTCATGATGTTGCCGCACAAGATAAAGAACAGGACGACGACCAGGGAGAAATTGTCGAGGCTCCGGAAAACGGTCTGGACGAGCAGCATCAACGGAATGTTGGTGAACATCAGAATGCAGATCACCGCTGTAAAGAACAGGCACATGAAGACGGGCACATAGGCGGCCATCATCCCCAGAAGCAGGAGAATGGGAGCGATATAGGTCCATTCCATAAGGGTACGGATCTCCTTGGAAAACGGTTGCTGTCGAACTCGGATGGGCTTCCGATGAAGTGTCCTACGGTATCGGGACGGAAGTGACAGATGAACTATTTCTGTCGGAAGCTCATAACGTCCTGATAGATGACTTGAATCGTTCGCAGCAGCATCATGATACCCATCATGGGAAGCCACGCATAGAGAATGACGAGCGGAATCTCCAGAATGATCGTCTTTTGTCCGGTCATGGCCTGTTGGGCGGCGATCTGCCACCCATAGAACACCATCATGAGGGCGAAAACAATGGTTGCGATGTGGCTGATGAACATCAAGGGGTATTTGGTTTTCGGAACCAGTTGAAGCAGAACATCCACCTTGATCATCGATCGGTTCTTGATCGCCTGGCTGCAGCCGATGAGCGTGGTGTAGATGATCACCTCACGGACCAGCTCTTCCGACCAGGCCAGGGAATAATTGATCGTATAGCGCAGGATGACGTTGAAAAAGAGCGCGATCAACACCACCATGACCGTAATGAAGAGGGTCCAGTCTTCGAAAAAGGTCAGTGCGGCGTCGATCGCATCCAGGATTTTTTTGAACATGGGGGAACCTTTATCCTAAAATGTCGGCAGTGGGCAGTAGGTCTCAGGCCGATGTTCATCTGCGATAGCGGGGGCAACTCTCCATGATATGGTGGATGGGACGATCCCCTGTGGCCGCCCGGCTGGAAAGCCCGGGTTCCCTCCCCACCCATCGCCCCCTTGGGCCTTGCAGGGGGCCGGTACAAGCCTTTGCCGGGATCTGACCTCGCGACAATCGCCCATGGTAACGGCCGGATGGAAAAACCGACCTGATTCCGGTTCCAGGGAAGTCATCGGGGTGGCTGCCTGCGATTCCCGTACTACGCCGCTGGGAAGCGGGTGGAGGGAGCTTTTGGGGTGTCCCCCTCCACCTTCTGCCAATGGTCGATCCGGTCGGTCGGGTGCGACGAAACGGAAGACCGCTTATGGCTTATACCCCAGAAGGCTCTGGACTTCCTTCAGGTAATTTTCCGGTCTGTAGGTGTCTCCCGGATAGAGTTTGTTGATTTCATCAGCATACTGTTGATGGGCAATATCCCCCTGCTTTCTCAAGGTATTGATATCGGCTTCCGACAAGGTGAAGAACTGGACACCGGCAGCCTTGGCCTTTTCGATTTCTTCGGTTTCCTGCTTCTTGGTTTCTTCTCGGATCGTCTTGCAGACATCCTTCACGGTTTCCTTGAAGGTCTTCTGAAGGTCGGCAGGCAGGCTGTTGAACCATGCCTTGTTGAAGATCCAGATGAAAAGGCCCTGGGCGTAGTTGATCTGGGTGAAGTATTTGGCATCTTCGAATTTCTTGGTGATGTTGCACACCATCGGGGTATGATCGAGCCCGGTGATGACACCTTGTTTCAAGGCGATCGGAACGTCCGGCCAGGGCATGGCCACCGGGTTGAATCCCCAGGATTTGTACAACAACTGGTTGACGGCCGCCTCTGCCGTACGGAATTTGATTTTCTTGGCATCTTCGATGGTCTTGACGGGTGTGACCGTGGCCCAGCCGTAATTTCCATAGCCGGTGATGTCGAGTGCAATGATGCCTTGATGGTCCATGGCCATCAGGAAATGTTCCCAGAGTTTGCCGCTGGCAATGAATTTGTCGAGCTTGTCGAAGGAATCGACGAGGAAGGGAAGGTTTACCACGCCAAAGCGGGGTCCGAAATTGGTCGAGGCAACGGAGCTGACGCCCATTCCCTGAATGGCGCCCATCTGCAGCTGATTCAGGACTTCCACTTCACCGCCCAACATGGAAAAGGGTTTGAAGTCGATGTAAATCTGTCCGTTCGTTCGTTTCCATAGCTCATCCCGGATGGCGAATCCGGCATACACCCCCCGGATGACCGGATGGGAAACGTTGGAGACCACGGCCTTGTACTTCGCCGTCGATGGATCGAACGCCGGTTTCCAGGCATCCAGTGACGGGCCTGCGGCCCCCACCCATCCAGAAGTCAGAAACAGCACCACGCCTGCGACTACCGCAATCCAACCGAACCGTTTTCCTGACATACCGTCCTCCTTTCATTGGGTTTGAGGGGTTGACCACACACTAAACGCCATTCAGAATCCGATAACGATTTACAAGCTATATTTCAGCTATCGGAACGTTTGTCAAGTGGAAAAACGGTGAAGAATCAACTCGAAGCGGAGGCCGTCTCCTGGACACGGGTGCTCGCCAGGAAGGCGATTACGGCGCTGGCAAGCATCAGAAGGAACATCCGATGATAAGCCGCGGCGTCACTTCCTTGGGACATTTCGATCACATATCCGGCCACAGGCTGGAGGACGGCACCGCCTGCGAAAGGAAAGAGGTTGACGACTCCAGTGGCTGTTCCCGCCATATGCACCGGAAAACTCTCCTTTGCCGCTGTAAAGCCGATGACGACGATTGCGCTCGAGAAGATTCCAAGGCCCAGAAACTGTAAAAAAAGCATCCAGATGGGCAGGGTTTCGGTGAACACGACAAACAGCAGGGTGATGGCCACCACGATCAGGGATGAGAGCATCAGAACGGGTTTGCGTGCTCGGAACACCCGAGTGGACATCCAGCTCTGAAAGGGGCTTCCGAAAATCATACCGACTGCGATCATCGACAGGATATGGCCTGCCTGAGACGGATCGAGGCGGTAGACCTTGCGCAGATAGGGTCCACCCCAGAGGCCGCCGACAGCGAAAAACACTCCGCAGATGAAAAAGAACCAGATGCACAGCGGCCAGAAGGATCGGGTGGAAAGGACCATTCGAAGGCCGGTCAGCAGGGGCACCGTTTCGGTCTTTCCCGGGCCCGAAACCGATACGATGTCGGGCCATCCCTTGTCGGAAGGTTTGTCTCGGACAATGATCCAGACGAGAATCCCCAAGGCGAGCGTGGCAAGGCCGACGCCCACAAAGGACATCCGCCATCCGACGGCCGAGCTCAGCCACACGAGCGGGGTGGCCGAGGTGAGCGATCCGACCCCGCCCATGGCCATCAGAATGCCGGTCAATCCAGCGAAGGATTTGGCATCGAACCATTGCGAAAAAATCTTCAATGTCGGCACGAACAGCATGGCGACTCCGAGCCCGACGAGGGCTCTGCCGAAAACGGCCATCGTCGTGGTGTGGGCAAGGCCCAGAACGATCGACCCGATACAGGCCACTCCGAAGAATACGGTGATCGTGTTGCGAGGCCCCCAGGAGTCGGCCAGAAGACCAGCCGGAAGCTGCATGATGGCATAGGGATAAAAATAGGCCGATGCCAGAAAACCCGTGAGCGTCGGACCGGTGTTCAAGTCACGCATCATGTCGATGGCGACCACCGCCGGACAGAGTCGGTGAAAATAGACCAGGATGTATCCGAAGGACAGCACCCAGAAAATCGCCCATCGGTATCGTTGAATCGATCGTTCGGTGGTTTCGGTCATGGTTTCTCCAGTGGTTGCAAGGCCATCATCGTTGACGGCTTCGCAAAAAGGCCGGATGCTGTGTCGTGCTGCATCCCTCGTCATTGCGGCGTACGTTTAAGTACGCCTCATTCCTCGGGATTTGCACTCCTTGCCTGCGGCCTTTTTTCGAAGCCGTCCTTATGGTGGACTTTTTGCGAGCGCATCATCGTTGATGGTCCCGCAAAAAGTCGCTTTTCCCGTGCTTTTGAGGAATGTCGGGCATAAGCGGGGTGGCTGGGGAAGCCTTTTGAGACTGCTGCGAAAACGTGTCTGAAGCCGCCGGATATCGTTGGATCGGACGGACGTGCTTGATCGGAATTACCATTGAAAAGCAAGCCGTTGCGATTCAACGAGCCTCTGTTTATTGTTTGGCCATCCGTCCGATCCTACGAGATCGGGCGGCTGAGTTTTTTCGCAGCAGCGAAAAAGGTTCCCCAGTCACCCCGCGACTCGACAGAGACTTCCTGACTTTTTGCGGGTCCATCCATAGGGCCTGACTTTTTGCGAGCGCATCATCGTTGCTTTCCGGTCCAGTATCCCTTGGGATCGAAGCGTCGGAGCAGGTCGATTTCCTCGGCCGTCGGGGCGGGGGTTTCGGTCAGATCGGAGGAAATCTTCAGACCCCATCCGGTCTGAGCCAGCACATCCTCGGGCTGGACGCCGGGGTGAACCGAAGTCAGCACCATTTCCCGGGTTTCCGGATCGAATCGAAGCACCCCCAGGGTGGTGATGACGGTACTGGGACCGCCTCGAGGCAGGCCGACATCGTTTCTCCAGGACCCGCCTTCCCCCCAGCCGGGGGAGGTGATGTAGTCCACCCGTTCCACGAAGCGCCTTCGCTCGTGGCTCATCACGATGATGTGCCGCTGGGCGAGACAGGCCAGATCACAGGCGCCGCCGCTTCCGGGTAGAGAGGCCATCCGACCGTGTGGATCGAAGGTTCGGGTGGTGTTGAGGTTTCCGTAGCGATCGACTTGGGCTCCGCCGATGAAGCTTGCGGAAACGAGCCCCTGCTGCAGCAGGCACATGGCATCGAAAGTGTCTGCAAGCCATCCGGCCTTGTATAGGTTGGGCAGGTCACCCATCGTCAGAATGGGTTCCGGGGAAACGGATTCGCGGACGATGCCCAGCTCGTACACGCCGATGGCGTTCGGAGCATGAAGGCTTTTGGCCAGCAGAAATCCCAGCAACGGAAGCCGCATGCCGACGAAAATCACCTCGTGATCCGCAATTTCCCGAGCTGCCGCAGTCACCATCAGCTGGGACCGGGTGTAGGCGGCGTCAGTAGCCATAGTCCACCCCCTCTGCAATGCTGTGGTTGTGAATCGCCAATGCCTGCAAGCGGTCTTCTCCGATGCAAATCCGCATATAGGTATCCCGATCCGGGATGTCATCAACATCGGACTGGAGCCAGCGCTCGAAATCCTCCGGTCGTTTGCTTCGGTTCTTGTACCGCAGGAACTCCTCGTGGTCCCGGTTGTAATAGCCCGGCATGGGAGAGGGATAGGCCCCCCAGGGTACGTGTGCGACTGCGGAAACCCGGAAACCGGGGATAAGCACCCGATTCGGATCCCGAAAGATGACATCGGATGAGACGATTTCCTCGGCCAGCAACAGGACGCTTTCTGCAGCCATGCAGGCCTCCCGGGTGATGCCGAGGCAACCCCATACATGGGCGTTTCCGGCGACATCGCTTCGCTGTACCTGAACGACGGCCACATCGGGCCGAATGGCAGCGATGGCAGCCAGGCGATTTCCCGTGAAAGGGCAGCTCATGGTCGTGATGGAGGGATTTTCGTTCAGGATGTCGCTTCCCAGTGCCGTCAGGGCCGGCAGAAAGGGGACCCCCATGGAGGCGGCCTTCAGAGCGAGGGAAATGGTGAAGTTGGAATGGTGTTCGACGGCAATGGAGCCGTTTTCAACGGCCCGCTGGTAGTTGTAGCCGATGCCGGTGATGACGTTTCCAACCCAGGCCGCACGGACCCTATCGACGCATCCTGCTCCGATCAACTGGTCGAAGAGAATATCCGAGATGGGGCCGATGAGGGTGAGGCGGCGTTTCTTCTGGCGGATGACTTCATGGCCGAAGGCAAAGGGGATGGCGGTTTCCAGAGAAAGACCCAGGGCGACGGCTGCGCCGTCGAGAACGAATCGCTGTACTGCTTCGGAAAGGGGAAGCAGTTTCGATGGTGGCATCGGAACTCCTTATGTAGGATAGTTGACGGCTTCGCAAAAAGGCCGGATGCTGTGTCGTGCTGCATCCCTCGTCGTTGCGGCGTACGTTTCAGTACGCCTCATTCCTCGGGATTTGCACTCCTTGCCTGCGGCCTTTTTTCGAAGCCGTCCATATGATGGCCCCGCAAAAAGTTGTTAACCACCGATTATCCTTCAAAGCCGGGCCTCCAGCAGGACGGCGGGTGGTGTTTTGCGAAGCAGCGGAAACTGTTTGAAGCAGCCGGAGATCGTTGGATCGGGCGGACGCAATTCATTGATATTGGTTGGAAAAACAACTTGTTAGAAACCAGCAACCCATTCTTTCCATTTTGGCCATCCGCCCGATCCTACGAGCTCGGGCTGCTGAGTTTTTCCGCTGCTGAGCAAAATTCACCCGCCTTCCTGCGGGTCAAATGAGAGGGCCTGACTTTTTGCGACTCCATCCAATAAAGAGTGCATCATGGGTTGAACGCAAGCATGTCCATCCATACCATCTTCTCCGATATTTTCCAATACCCTGAAACGGCTTCGCTCATTCCGTCTTGAACTTGTCGCGATATTCCCGGGGGGAAAGGGATGTATATTTTCGGAACAGGCGGCGGAACGTGCTGCTATCCTCGTAGCCGACCTGGAAGGTGATTTCCTCGATGCTCTTGATCGTCGTTTCGAGCAGGTGTTTTGCCGCTTCCAGACGCAGCAGCTGCAGATAGGCAAGCGGGTTTTCGGTGGTGGCCTGTTTGAACCGCCTCTTGAAATGCCGGGGACTCAATCCGGCGTGCAGGGCTGCGTGGTCCACGGAAACGGTTTCATGGAAATGCTCTTCCATCCATTGTTGGGCCTTGATGATGGCCTGATCTCCGTGGTCTTTCCGGAAGACCGTTATCCGGTAAGGGGTCTGAGCCTTCCGGTTGGCGTCTACGAGCAGGGTCTTGGCGCAGGCATGGGCCAAGTTTTTGGAACCGAACATGTCGATCACCCGAAGGGCCAGATGATACATCGCAGTGGCGGCTCCAGAGCAGATGAGCCCGCTGTCTTCCGTCAACACCCGTTCGGGTTTGAGATGGACTTTCGGAAACTCTTTGCGGAAACGGTTCGCATATTGCCAGTTGGTTGTGGCCAGTCTTCCATCCAAGAGGCCCGTCATGGCCAGAACGAAGGTTCCGGTGCAGGCTGCGGCAATCGGGATACCGCTTCGGTATCGGGATTGTATCCAGTCCAGGATCATGGGCATCTGCTTCGGGATAGGGTGGTGGGCGACCATGTACGGCGGAATGACGATCAAACCGGCGTGCAACGTGTCTTCCATCGATCGATGCGGGAGGATGCGGACATTTCCCTCCGTGATAACCGTTTCGGCTTTCGGAGAAACCACCTCGAACTCGAAGGGAACGCTGTCGTCCAGCTTCTCATCCGTGTTTTCCGATCGTTTCCAGTATCGATGCCATTGGTTGGCAATGGAAAACGCGTCGATCATTCCAGCGATTGCGGAATACATGCATTGGTCATAGAGCAGAAAGACGATTCGGGTCATGAGGGATGTCTCAGCATGGGGTTTGACAGAATTTGCACGAAATATGTCATAAATGCCTCTTTTCCGCATCCCTGTCAAGCGATAGAATGCCATCATCCTACCCCAACAACCGAATCGAAAGGAGCATCCATGAACGACGTGTACAAAGCGTTGGCCAACCATCTCGACAACCTTCCCGGAGGGTTTCCGGCAACCGAAGACGGTCTTGAAATCCGGATTTTGAAGCGTCTGTTCACCGAGGAAGAGGCGGAACTGGCCACCTACCTCACGATGATGCCCGAAACCCCGAAGGCCATTGCGACCCGTGCCGGAAAGGACGAAGCCGATTTGGCCCTGCGGCTGGAGGAGATGGCCAAAAAAGGGCTCATCTTCCGAAAATCCAAGGGGAGCGAGCACCTCTATTCCGCAGCCATGTTCGTTGTCGGTATCTGGGAATACCAAGTCAACGGTCTCGATGCGGATCTGGTCCGGGACGTCAATGCCTATCTGCCGTTGATAACCCGGGAGGTCCTGGTCAAAACCCGCATGAATCACATGCGGGTCGTTCCGGTTTCGAAAACGATCGCTGCCGGCATCAGCGTCTCTTCTTATGAGGATGCCGAAGAAATCATTCGATCCCAGTCGAAGATCGTCGTTCAGCCCTGCATCTGTCGTAGAGAGCATCATTTCGTCGGAGAACGGTGCAAGTACCCGGAGGATGTGTGTCTGTCTTTCGGTGCAGGGGCCTATTACTACGAAGCCAACGGCATCGGTCGGAGCGTGAGCGTCGATGAGGCGCTGGCCATCCTGCAGCAGGGTCGTGACGCAGGACTCGTCATCCAGCCCGGAAACGCACAGAAACCCACCAACATCTGCATGTGCTGCGGCTGTTGCTGTCAAATCCTGAAGAACGTCAAAAGCCTTGACAAACCGGCCGAATATGTCCATTCCAACTACATCGCCCGGGTGATGGAAGCCGAATGCGTGGCATGCGGGTTGTGCGCCGAACGGTGCCACATGGATGCGATATCGGTCGGTGATGTCGCATGGGTGAATCCGGATCGCTGTATCGGATGCGGGCTTTGTGTGCCTACCTGCCCGACCGGGGCCATGACCTACAACCGGAAAGATGCTGTCGATCAATACGTGCCGCCTGTGACCGTGGTGGACACCTATGTCGAAATGGCTCGAAAACGAGGGAAACTGTAGAAGGAGACATGCGATGCAGCAATGGCGGAAAACCGGATGTGTGCTGTGCGCCCAGAATTGCGGGCTGGAAGTTCTGGTGGAAGACAACCGGATGATCCGGGTTCGGCCGGACCGGCAAAACCCCAGAAGCCAAGGCTATGTCTGTCGCAAGGGCTTGAACGTGATCTATCACCAGTACCCGGCGGATCGGCTGACCCGACCCCTCAAGCGGATCGGAAGCGAATTCGTGCCGATTTCCTGGGATCAGGCGTTTTCGGAAATCGCCGAAGCACTGAAGGCGATCCTCGATCGCAACGGCCCCCGGTCCTTTGCCTACCTGGGAGCGAGCGCACAGGGCGGGCATTTCGAGGCCACGTTCGGTTTGACCTTGCTGCGGCTGCTTGGATCCCAGAACCTGTATACTTCAGCAGGCCAGGAATTTTCCGGAAGCTGGTGGGTTCAGGGCCGCATGTTCGGCAAACAGTACCTCATCACCGGTCCGGACGAAGCCCAAACCGAAATGCTCGTGGCCTGGGGATGGAACGGGATGCAATCCCATCAGATGCCTCGTGCCCGGGTCGTTTTGACGGAAATCGCCAAGGATCCGAACCGCCTCCTCGTGTCGATCGATCCCAGAAAGAGCGAAACGGCCGCTGTCGCAGACATCCATCTTCCCATTCGCCCCGGATGCGACGCCCTGCTCGCCAAGGCCATGATCGCAGTCATCGTTCAGGAAGGTTGGGAGAACACCGACTACCTGAAGGCCCATGTGTCGGGATGGGAGGATATCCGCCCCTGGTTTTCCGATTTCGATGCCCGGGCGGCCGTCGAGGTGTGTGAACTCCGCTATGAAGATGTCCATTCTCTGTGCCGGCTAATGACGAGCCGCAGATGGTCGTTTCATCCGGATCTCGGCATCTACATGGGTCGACACAGCACGGCGAACTCCTACCTGCTGAACCTTCTCGGGACGGTCTGCGGGATATTCGGAAGACGCGGGGGAAACGTCTTTCCCGGTATGGTCATGCCTCTCGGGTTTCATGCGGACGAACGCGACCCGAAGACATGGAAGACCGTTGTCACCGGAATGCCGCCTGCGGCAGGGGGATCCTTTCCCTGCAGCGTTCTTCCGGATGAAATCCTGAACGATCACCCCGAGCGGCTTCGAGCCGTCATCGTGAGCGCCTGCAATCCGCTTCGTTCCTGGCCGGATACCCAGGCGCTGGAAGAGGCCTTTTCCCGCCTCGAGCTTCTGGTCGTGCACGACATCGTGATGAGCGAAACCGCAAGACTCGCCCATTATGTGCTGCCCTGCCGCACCTTCTATGAATCCTGGGACGGAACCTTCTTCTCCTGGACCTTTCCGGAGGTCTATTTCCAGATGCGACGTCCCATCGTCCAACCCATCGGGGAGTGCCTCGAATCGGCGCAAATCTTCACCCGGCTTGCCGATCGACTGGGTCTCATTCCGGAAATCCCCGAGGCCTTGCGGGATGCCGCGCGGGGGGATCGAATGGCCTTCGGTGCAACGCTCATGGAATGGATCGGGGCCCATCCGGAGCACATGCCCAAGATGCCTTTCATTTTGGCCGAAACCCTTGGAAAAGCATGGGACAGCGCGGCCCTGGCCGCTCTCTGGGGGCTCTTGATGACGGCCCCCAAGGCTTTCCGGAAAAATGCCGCTCGACTGGGTTTTGCTGCAGGCGTGGACATGGGGGATCGGATCTTTCAAGCCATCCTCGACCACCCCCAGGGTCTTTGGGTGGGACGGGTCGATCCGGAGAACAATCTGGCGGAAATCCGAACCCCCTCCGGGAAAATCGAGGCGATCATTCCGGAGCTTGCCGATACGGTGAAAACCCTCAGCGCAGAAACGGAATCCCAGGCCTTGCGTCTTCCCGAGGACTTTCCCTTTATCTTGAACGCCGGAAGGCATATGGACTACAACGCCAACACCCTGATGCGCAATCCCGAATGGAACCAGGGGAAACGGGCCTGCGTTATCTCTGTAAACCCTGAAGACGCCGCGAGGTTGGGATTGATAGACGGCGGGCAGGCCCGGGTGACGACGGAGGCAGGGTCCGAAACGGGAGAGGTGCAGGTGAGCGAGCGCGTCCGCAGGGGCACCATCCTCATTCCTCACGGGTTTGGTTTGATGTACGAGGGCAAGACCTACGGCATCAACGTCAACCGGCTGACCCGGCATACCCATCGTGATCCGCTCGGAACGCCCATCCACCGGTTCGTGCCGTGTCGCATAGAGCCCTGCTGAAACATCCGAACGATACCAGGATATTGGAATGCTTGACGAAACGACAACGGTTGGTTCCGAATGCCGAATCGGTCCATACCGATACGATGAATTGGTTTCCATCGTGACATCCTTTCATGGATATGCAGCACCCGGCGTGTTGATGGGCGGCTTTATGGTGCACATGGCCTTAAAGAGTCTGCCGGAGGGAGGGCTCTACGATGCGGTGAGCGAAACCACCCATTGTCTTCCGGATGCCATCCAATTGCTTACGCCGTGCACGATCGGCAACGGGTGGCTTCGGGTTCTCGACCTCGGTCGGTATGCCCTGTGTTTGTACGATAAAACCAACGGAAACGGTGTGCGAATCCATGTCGATTCCGCAAAGACGACCGCTTTTCCTGTCATTCATGAATGGTTCCACAAGGTGAAGCCCAAACGGGAACAGGATACGGTGAGGCTTTTGGATGAGATTCGGGATGCGGCGACGCAAATTTTCACGCTCAGGCAGGTAACGGTTCGGGACTTCCTGCTCGAGCGAAGGGGAAAGGGCGCCATCGCCGTCTGTCGAATTTGCGGGGAAGCCTACCCGGTGGATCACGGCCGAATCTGCCGAGTCTGTCAGGGGCGGAACCCGTACATCGAATTGCCGCATGCCATGGCTGTGCCGGAAGTGAAGTCACTTGCCTTGGAAGAGGCTGTCGGGAAGGCCATCGTTCATGATATGACCGAAATCATTCCCGGGGAAAGCAAAGGACCGGCCTTCCAGAAAGGCCATGTCGTCGGTGTCGGAGACCTGTGCCGTCTGCAACGGATGGGGAAACAGCGGGTGTATGTCGCCGGGGAAGGGTCGTTCGGGGACCGATGGGTTCATGAAGACGATGCGGCGATCGCTTTTGCCGAGGCCTTGAGTGGAGAGCGCGTCTGTCGAAGCGGCCCGCCCCGTGAAGGCAAAATCAATTTGTGTGCAGCCGAAGATGGTCTCTTGGTGGTCGCCGATGACGTTCTGGAGCGGTTTAACCGGATCGAGGGGGTGATGTGCGCCTCACGGAAGAGCTACAGCGTTCTTCGGAAAGGCCAGGTCTTTGCCGGAACCCGAGCCATTCCCCTGTATCTTCCCCGAGCCGACTTCGAGCGGGCCATGCAGGTGATCGATGGGAGTCCCGTTTTTTCCATTCACCCGATGCGGCAGGCGAAAGTCGGGATCCTGATCACCGGAACCGAGGTATTCCAGGGATTGATCGCAGACAAATTCGCTCCGATCATTCGGGCCAAGGTCGAAACATACGGCTGTTCGGTCGTTCATACCCAGATCGTTCCCGACGATCGCACGGCCATTTCCAACGGGGTTTCGGAAATCCTTCATGCAGGTGCCGATCTGGTGGTAACCACGGCCGGTTTGTCGGTTGATCCGGACGATGTGACTCGACAAGGACTTTTGGATGCCGGGGTGACCGACATCCTATATGGAGCCGCGATCTTACCGGGTGCGATGACCCTGTTGGCCCGAATCGAAAACGTTCAGGTCATGGGTGTTCCTGCCTGCGCCTTGTATTTCAAGGTGACGAGCTTCGATCTTCTGTTGCCGAGATTGCTTGCCGACGTTCCCATCCGGAGGGAGGATTTGGCTGCGATGGGGCACGGGGCTTTTTGTTTGGAGTGCAAGACCTGCACCTTTCCGAAATGTCCGTTCGGAAAATAACGGAAAAAGAGAAGCAGAAGGGCGGTCGCCGCCCATCCAAAGGACGCGACTCGGGCGGTATTTCGACTTCTTGTGCCGTCCTTGTTGCTCCATCCTCATCGGGTCGAATTCATTCCAGCGATTCCTTCATTTCCCGGATAGCATCCGCAACCCGATTCGTGATGGCCGATGTGGCCAACTTGTCGGCGATCTCGTTTCCTTCCACGCCGCAATGTCCGCGCACCTTCACGATTTTCAGGCGCTTGAAGCGGCTCATCAGCTTGCGGATGCGGGCTACCAGATCCACATTCTTTTTCGCCTTCCAGTTCATGGTCAGCAGCCCCAGGGCATAGCCGCTGTCCGTATAGAGGATGACGGGCAGTTCGGGTTTTCGGATGGCCGAAAGGGCGGTTTCGATCGCTGTCAGCTCGGCCACATTGTTTGTCGTGATCCCGATGTATCGGCTGATTTCCTTCGTCTTTCCCTTGTAGCGCATGAAAATGCCGATTCCGGCCGGTCCGGGATTCCCGCTGGCGGCTCCATCGGTATATACCTCGATCGCCTCCTGCGGCGAAGGTTGTTGCTCGTCGTTCACCTCGCCTCCTGTTCCCGAGGATAAAGCAGAAAGGAAGAGCGGAAACGGTCGTAGTCCTCGAGCGCTTCGCGCCACTGCTTTGTCAGAGAGTCGATATCCCGACCCGATTCGATGTCCCTGCGGACATTGCGGCTTCCGAGGATGAGATCGATGGGCATTCTCACGGTTTCGTACTCGTAAGGTGGCGATTTCCAGGAAAACGCTTCCGGAAAGGAATGTAGGATCCGCTGCAGGATGCTCAACGTGGTGGCATAGGGCCGGTAGCTGGTTCGATCCGTGACGTGGATGTGGTAGCCTCGGCACAGCGTGCCCTGCCACTTGTTGGATACCGGCTCGAATGCCATCGGCCGCAGCACTGCACCCGGGAAGACTTGCGGATCGATAGCCAGCTTTCGATGGTCGATGAACGGTGCTCCGAAGCATTCGAACGGCAGGGTGGTACCTCTGCCCTCGGAAACGTTCGTTCCCTCCCAGATGACCTGACCGGGATAGACCAAGGCGGTGGCTGGGGAGGGCATGTTGGGGGACGGGGGCACCCAGGGCAGGCCCGTATCGTCGAAATACATGCTCCGCCTCCATCCGCGCATCGGTACAACGTCGATCCGGCAGCCGATTCTTCCCATTTCGTTGAACATCCGAGCCAGCTCTCCGATGGTCATGCCATGACGCATCGGTATGGGAAACCGGCCGACGAAGGAGGCGTTTTCGGGTTCGAGGACGTTGCCTTCGATGGAATTCCCACCGATCGGGTTGGGTCGGTCCAGGATCAGGACCCGCTTCCCGTGGGCTGCTGCAGCCTCCAGGCAGTAGGACATCGTGTAGATAAAGGTGTAGACCCGCGTGCCCACATCCTGAAGATCGACGACCAGCACGTCGATGTGCCGGAGCATATCGGCCGTGGGGATGCGGGTTTCTCCATAGAGGCTGAAGATGGGGGTGCCGAGTGTGGGATCGATGCCATGATCGGATTCGATCATGTTGTCCTGCTTTTCTGCGTCGAATCCGTGCTGGGGGGAAAACAGGGCGGTCAGTCGGCCCGGAAAGCGTTCGGAGATGAGGTCTCGGGCATGGCGAAAACGGCTGTCGACGGAAGCCGGATTGCACAGCAGACCGATACGAAGGCCGTCGAGCCATTTGGGTGGGGCTTCCAGAAAACATTCCAAGCCGGTCATTACACGCATAAACGTTTACCTCAGAGGGGAAATTCGTTTGATTCACCACAGGTTATACCCTATACTTTTTTGGATCAAGAGCGATTGCCTCAAAACGCTTCCACATTGGGCCGTTATCCGATGGATATCGACAAGGCGCTCGACATACTGCATCTTCCGAAAACCGTCACACCGGAAGAAATCAAGTCCGCCTACAGGGACCTGGTTCGGGTATGGCATCCCGATCGCTTTGGAAACGACGAACGCCTGCGTCAAAAGGCCGAAGAGCAACTTCGGCTGATCAACGAGGCTCATGAAGCCCTTCGGCATTTCACTGCGGAACATCCATCGGACGGTGGTCCTTCCCGAGAAGTCAAAACGCAGGCCGATACGACTTCGGCTGGTATCGAGATTCGCGGGATGTCGCTGTGGATCATCCGGATGTTGGCCAGATGGATCGATCTGCTTCTGCTGATCGCTGTCATGGGTGCAGCCGGATGGTTCCGGTTTTTCCAGCCGGACCTGCAACACGGGTTGATGCTGTCGGTAGGGGCATCCCTGCTCTGGGTGTTTGTCGAAGCCAATCTGATCAGCCTGGTTCATACCACTCCGGGGAAATGGCTTCTGGGGTTTTCCTTCGAGCACCGGAAAGACGGTCGTTCGCAATTGCTGTTCTGGCTCAAGCGGGCGTTTCGGGTATGGGTGTTCGGTTGGGGGGCCGGCCTTTGGGTGACCCTTCCCATCACCTGGGGATATGTGTTGAAGGTGAAAGCCAGGGGATTGCCCCTTCCTTGGGAATTTCCCGGGCAATCCTCCCTCATGCGGCATCCCGTGCCTGCCTGGCGCAGCGGGTTGGGTCTGTTGATGGTGCCGATGTTGATGACCTTCATTTTTTTTGCAGCCCGGGGAAGTTTCGAGCCAACGGTGAAGAAGGGGCCTACTTCCTTCCAACGACCACCGTTGGAGAATCAACCGATCGTTTCGATTTCCTCGTCTCCGAAATCGGTCGATGGCAGGTCTTTGCCTGAAAAAACCGCCCATCGATCGAGCACGGAACCATCGCTTTCCCAGACCGGCAGGAGCGACGGTTCCTACCAGCGATTCATGGAAAGCGAATTGCTGCGCTGCAAAGACAAGCTCGACTGCATGCCCGAGCATCTTTCATCCCGTATTCGAGAGGCGCTGGTCACAGACTACGACATCTGCAGAGGGCCATGCAGTGATCTGGACCGATTGCCCGAGGGGCTGCGTTTTTTCGGGCTCGAGCAGACAGCCGAATTGGTCGGCGACATCTTACGTACCATCGATTTCCTGAATGCCATCCGTCTTGGGGTGCCGCCATCCGGATCGATGCCCTCCGATGCGACCGACCGGCTCCAGGAAAGGCTCGATGCCCTGCTGAAAACCCTTTCCGGAAAGAATTTCGGTGCAGCGCAGGAAAACCTCGATCGGTTCATTCGCGATTACACGCGTTGGAGCGAGCGGTTTTTTCTGGGTCGAAAGGAAATGCTACCGGCTGCCATCGAAGCCCAGAGGACCCGGGAGCGGCAGGAAGCCGAACGTCACAGGCAGCGGCTTCTTCAGGAGCAGGAGCGGCAGCGCGGCCTTCGCTCCGGTGCGCGCAAACCCTCGAATCGGGCGGAGGCCATCGAGGCATTCTCCCCGCTCGACGGTATGCCCATCGTTTGGACCCCGCCGCTGCCGCCTCTTTCCGATGCCCTGCTGACTCCCGCTTACAGCGTGTATGGAACACTGGAAGGTGTCGAAGAAGTCAACGGCGAAATCCGCTATCGGGTGGCGTCTGCGCTTCAGGGAAAGCCCCGGTATTTTCTGTTCCATCCGGCCCCGACCCTTCCGAAAAGGCAGTTTCTCACGGGTGAACCCATCTGGATGGTCGGCAGACTGGAAGGCGTCGTCCGCTTCCGGACCAAAGCAGGAAACGAGCGATACATGCCGCTGTTTTCGGCGGAATATATCGAATGATGGCCCCGCAAAAAGTCAGGAAGTCTCTGTCGAGTCGCGGGGTGACTGGGGAACCTTTTTCGATGCTGCGAAAAAACTCAGCCGCCCGATCTCGTAGGATCGGGCGGATAGCCAAACTTGAAATACAGAATTGCTGAGTTACAACAGGATGTTTTTCAAACAAATATGGATGAAGCATCTCCGCCCGATCCAACGATATCCGGCGGCTTCAAACACGTTTTCGCAGCAGTCTCAAAAGGCTTCCCCAGCCACCCCGCTTATGCCCGAC
>JBFMBE010000032.1:0-26540 GCA_040755275.1 Thermodesulfobacteriota bacterium
CATCAAAATTGATGGCCTCGCAAAAAGTCCATCATATGGACGGCTTCGAAAAAAGGCCGCAGGCAAGGAGTGCAAATCCCGAGGAATGAGGCGTACTGAAACGTACGCCGCAATGACGAGGGATGCAGCACGACACAGCATCCGGCCTTTTTGCGAAGCCATCAAAATTGATGGGCCGTTTCAACATGGTATCGTCCAAACGCATCCATGAAACGCCCAACACACCGGGCGTTTCGGTCTGGCAACGCAATGATTACGAACACATCATCCTTAACGCCTTGCGGCAAGAAAGAGAACCATGCCGAACAAATACCAACTTCATCCCAAACCCGCCCCTCCGGTATTCGAGCCCATCGCCAGGCTGACGGCCATCGAAGTCGAGGGATGCCTTGGATGCCTGAAATGCGTCAAACGAGAATCCTGCGTGTTTCGGGTCTACGATCACCGCAGCTTCAATGTCCAGCAGGTCATCGATACCTGTGACACGGAATGCGTCAACTGCATGCGGTGTGTTCAGGAATGCAAGAAGAACATCATCGGCCGGGTGATCAACCCACGGTACCTGGCCATGGGCAATGCATACTGGACCCCACAGATGATCGAATCCATCTGGAAAATGGCGGCTACAGGAAAGATACCCGTATCCGGAGCCGGATACCGGGGTCCGTTCTGCGGCCCGGGCTTCGATCAGATGTGGACGGACATGTCCGAAATCGTCCGTCCGACACGAGATGGAATTCATGGCCGGGAATACATCAGTACGGTGGTGGAGTTGGGTCGAAAGCCGGCCCATCTGTGTTTCGATGCATCGGGGCAACTGGAAACGGAGATGCCACCCTGTATCGAGATTCCCCTGCCGATCCTGCTCGACAGCCCCGACCGCTCCCTGTTGAGCGATGGTGCGCTGGAGGCGATCGTCCAGGCGGCCGCGGAGGCAGGTACGCTTGCGATCGTGGACGTTGCGGATGCTGTGGGCCTTCTGCGAAATGAGTCTCATTCGTTGATGGTTCGATGGGATCCGACGACGGATACCCTGGATCGGCTCGGACCGGTGGCCGGAATCGTGGTTCCGGACGGGCAGGACGTGCTCGAATCCCTTGAAGCCGTCAAGAAATGGCGACCCGATACGGTTGCTGCCGTCCGCATTCCCCTCGATGAACATGCCGTCGATCGGGTCCTTTTTCTCACCGAACGAAATGCCGAGGTCGTCTATCTGAATGCCGACGATTCCGGCAGAGGCATGGGTTCGGAATCGGACATTTTTGTCACACACCTGATCCGACGAATTCATCTGGCCCTGGTCGAGGCCTGTCGTCGGGAAGAAGTCACGATCCTCGTCTCCGGAGGGATCGGTATGGCGGAACATGTCGCCAAGATCGTGATCTGCGGAGCGGACGCCGTATGCATCGATACGGCGCTTCGGGCTGCCATGGAAAGTCGGCTCGAATCCGTCTCGCCGGATGGTTTTGTCGATCCACCCAAGAGCGGAATGCTTCCCGTCGCCCATGCGAAACAGCGGATCGTCAACCTCTTGGCTGCCTGGCATGCCCAGCTGCTCGAGATCATGGGGGCGATGGGGATGCGGGAAGTACGCAGGCTCCGGGGCGAAGTCGGCCGGGCCATGTTCTTCGATGATCTGGAAAAAGGCCATTTCGCACCGGTTTTCGGAAAGAAACGGCCCGATGCGGTTCCGCCGGAGGCCGATTACCCGTCGGATAACATGGACTGGGTGTACGCGATCCAGAATGGCGCAGCTACAAACTGTCCGTCCCGATTCCGAAATCCCTTCGGAAAATACCGTGTCACCCGTTCCGCCGTCTGCATCGCCTGCGGCAAATGCGCCGAGGTGTGCGCCTACGGTGTTCATGTCAAGGCAGGCGGTCGGCTGCTGGCTCCACGGTCGGCCAAATGCCGGGGGGCGGATCATTGCCGAAACATCGGACGGTATTGCGGAGACATCTGTCCGACAGATGCCATCCGTATCGGTGCCGATCCTTCGTTTCAGACCTTCGGCGATCCCCGCTGGCCTGCCGAATTGATCGTCTCCACCTGGCTTCAGGCAGAAACCGGCAAACCACCGGCCAACGGTCTCGAATACCGTGTCGGCCGCTCCGGAGGAGGCTTCGACCGAATCGACGTCCGATTTCCAGAACCCATTCCAGATGCCGGATTTTCTCCTGCAGATGTGGACCTTTCGATTCCCCTGAACCGCCGCATCGGGGATACGAGACCCCGCATCACCATCGGCTTTCCCGTATACGGCGGCGGCATGAGCTTCGGATCCGTGAGCTTGGCGACGATCGTCTCTCGCGCCATCGCCTACAAGGCATTCAACTCCTTTACCTGTACCGGAGAAGGCGGATACCCGGAAGAGCTGCTTCCCTACAAGGATCACGTGATCACCCAGGTAGCCACCGGCCTCTTCGGGGTCCGGGAAGAAACCATCCAGTGGACCCCGATCGTGGAGTTCAAGTATGCCCAGGGTGCAAAACCCGGTCTCGGCGGTCATCTTCTCGGAGACAAGGTAACGCCGGCTGTGGCCAAAATGCGCGAAGCGGTCGAAGGAAACGCCCTGTTTTCACCGTTTCCCTTTCACTCGGTCTATTCCGTGGAGGATCACAAGAAGCACATCGACTGGATTCAGGCGACCAACCCGAAAGCCCTCATTTCGGTCAAGGTGTCCACACCGACCGATGTCGATATGGTGGCCGTCGGCAGTTACTATGCCGGTGCACACATCGTTCACATCGACGGCTCCTATGGCGGAACAGGGGCGGCTCCGGATATCGCCAAGAAGAACATCGCCATGCCCATCGAATACGCCATTCCCAAGGTGCACCAGTTCCTGAAAGACGAAGGGGTTCGGGATCAGATCACCCTGATCGCCTCTGGAGGCATCCGGACGGCCTGGGACATCGCCAAGGCCATCGCGCTGGGCGCTGACGGGGTCGTGATCGGAACGGCCGAGATGATCGCACTCGAATGCATTCGATGCGCAGCCTGCGAAAGCGGCCGGGGCTGCCCCCGGGGCATCGCCACGACCGATCCCGAGCTTTCGACCATGTACGGAACGGATTATGCGTCCCAGCGGTTGATCAACCTGTTTCACTCGTTTGCGATTCAGCTCCAGCACATTCTGTGGCGTCTTGGGATGCGAAGCGTCCGGGAGCTGGTCGGCAAAAGCGAGGTGCTGGTGCATCGGGATTATTGCAGGGAATAGTCGCCATCCACGGATTTTCTTTCAAAGCCGGGCCTCCAGCAGGAGGGCGGTGTTTTGCGAAGCAGCGGAAACTGTTTGAAGCAGCCGGAGATCGTTGGATCGGGCGGAGATGCTTTATCGATATTCGTTTGAAAAACATCATGTTGCAACTCAGCAATCCTATATCCCAAGTTTGGCCATCCGCCCGATCTTACGAGCTCGGGCTGCTGAGTTTTTCCGCTGCTGAGCAAAATTCACCCGCCTTCCTGCGGGTCAAATGAGAGTGCCTGACTTTTTGCGACTCCATCAACAGTGATCGAAGGGAAACAGAATGTCGATACGTTCTTCCAGGATACAGGAAATCGTCGCCTGCAGAAAAGCCCTGCTGAATGAGCTGGGACTTTCGGATATACCTCGGGACAAGGCCGCAGAGGAAGGTGGCTGTGGTGTGGTCGGCTTTGCCACTTCGGTTCCGGTCAGCGGGCGCCATATTTTCGAGCCGTCGGTTCAGATGCACAACCGAGGCAATGGAAAAGGGGGCGGGATTGCAGCCGCCTGCCTCGATCCTTCCCAGATGGGCATCGACGAGGCGATTTTAAACAGCCATTACCTGCTGCAGATCGCCTACCTCGATCCAAAGGCAATCAACGATGTCGAAGCCCAATGGGTCATGCCTCATCTCGATGTCGTGCATCGCAACGCCATTCAGCCCAAAGCCGATTTCCGGGATGTCGGCCTTGAGGTCAAACCACCCGACATCGTTCAGTACGTCGTTCGAGCCAAATCCGAAGCGCTTGCGGCATTTCGGGAGAGCAACCGGATGACGTTCGCAAGCGATCGGGACATCGAAGACGAGTGGATCTATCAGAACAGTTACCGACTCAACCGACACTGCTATGCATCCCTCGGCGAGCAGCGGGCCTTCGTCCTCTCCCATGCCCGGGATCTTCTCATTTTCAAGGTGGTCGGCTATGCCGAGCAAGTGGTGCAGTATTACGGCCTCGAGGATTTCCGGGCTCAGATCTGGATTGCCCATCAGCGCTATCCCACCAAAGGCCGGGTCTGGCATCCCGGAGGCGCGCATCCCTTCATCGGCATGAACGAAGCCCTGGTCCACAACGGAGATTTCGCCAACTATTACAGCGTCAGTGAATACCTACGACAGCACAACATCGTTCCTCAGTTTCTGACCGATACCGAGGTGTCCGCCCTGCTCTTCGACCTGCTGACCCGCGTCTACCGGTATCCGCTCGAATATGTCATCGAGGCCATCGCACCGACGACGGAACTCGATTTCGACCAGCTTCCGATGGAAAAACAGTCGGTGTACCGGGCCATTCAGCGGCTTCATGTTCACGGCTCTCCGGACGGTCCCTGGTTTTTCATCATTGCAGCCAGCAACCCCGATGCAGGAATGTACCGCCTGCTCGGCATCACAGACACTGCCATGCTGCGCCCCCAGGTCTTCGCTCTGCAGCAAGGGGATGTGTCCATCGGACTGGTGGCCTCGGAAAAACAGGCCATCGATGCCACCCTTCGTTCTCTCACCGAATCGGATAAACGGTTCCGCCTCGTTGCAGATCGCTACTGGAACGCCCGGGGCGGCAGCCACACCGACGGCGGGGCCTTCTGCTTCACGGTGGAAAAGCGCTCAGACGACTGCTCGCTCAACTGCGCCGACAAATTCGGACGGGCCATTCTCTCCCCATCGGGTGAATACCGGATACCGGATACCGGAGAAGCCCCGCTGGATGCATCCGACGTGGAAGCCGCCGTAGCGAATCGTCTCGATTCGGAAGATGCCCCAGGCCTTTTCCAGGAACTGATCCCCCGCTTTTCCCACTGGCGGCTTTCCCATATCCGCTGGCTGATGGATCGACTGGTTCTGCATGCAGCCCGAAGCGACGCTCGATGTGCTGCAACTATCGAGGCTCTCGGTCTGTTGATCGATCGGCGGTTTTCCACCGGCGCCATGCGCAGGAGTTCCGTTGTCGAGATCGTCCAGAAAGGAATCGACCGCATTCTGGACGGCACGCCGGCCATATCCGCACCTACTGGAAGTCGATTCGCACGGATCGATTACGGCTCCAGGCACGCGCTTCGCCCCCCGGAATCCGACGAAGCGGTTCTGGTGATCTTCGCACGGCATTTTCCACCCGAGGGAGAAGATTGCGATGACCGGCTTGCGGTTCGAGCCTATGAACTGGGGTGGCGTCGCTTCATCGTCTATGGTCTCAAGGGGCAGCGGTTTCACGGCTGCGGGTTTGGACCGAACACCGACGATGTTCGGATGGACATTTATGGTTCTTCAGGGGATTATGCGGCAAGCGGCATCGACGGCATGGAGATCCGAATCCACGGCAACGCCCAGGACCAGCTGGGCCAGATCCTCAAACGCGGCAAGCTCGTGATTTTCGGAGATGTCGGTCAGACCTTCATGTACGGCGCGAAGGGCGGGGAAGTGTACGTGATGGGGAACGCCGCCGGTCGTCCGCTCATCAATGCCGTCGGCAAACCCCGGGTGGTGATCAACGGCACATGCCTCGATTTTCTGGCAGAATCCTTCATGGCCGGCGACCCGCACAAGGGCGGCGGTTTCGTGGTGTTGAACGGCGTTGGGTTCGATGATACGGGGAGGGTGGTACCGCTCGATACCCCCTATCCTGGATCCAACCTGTTTTCGCTGGCTTCGGGTGGCGCGATCTACGCACGAGATCCGCACCGGAAACTGGTGAAAGAACAGTTGAACGGAGGGGAGTTCGCCGAAATGACCGAGGCGGACTGGCGGCTCATTCTGCCCTATCTGGAAGAAAACCAGCGCCTCTTCGGTATCGACGTCGAGCGGGATCTCTTACACGTTGACGGGAAGCGGTGTTCCTTCCAGGAAGTCTACCGGAAGATCCAGGCCGTTCGGCTTGCCGTCCTGGCCAAGGCCACCGTTCCGGAATGATCCTGTCCCAGTGTCGCCTCAGTGGCCGGATGGTTGCTGCATCATCGCCTCGATGGCATCCGGTTCGATGGGGATGTCCGCCGTAAGATTCACCGGACCGTTTTCCGTGATCAGCACATCGTTTTCCAGGCGAATACCGATGTGTTCCTCCCGAATGTAGATTCCCGGCTCGCAGGTGAGCACCATACCGGGAGCGAACGGCTGATAGCGGCTTCCGACATCGTGCACGGCAATACCCAAATGGTGAGAAATGCCGTGCATGAAATACCGCTTGTAGAGCGGTGCATCCGGTTTCTGGTTCCGGACGGCTTCCCGGTCCAGAAGACCGAGCTGAATGAGCTCCGATTCCACCAGGCCGCCCACCTCCTCCACCAGGTGGGACATCGTGTTGCCGGGGACCATGCGTCGCATCGCCTCGTCGTGAATCCGCAACACGGCCTCATACACCGCCCGCTGTCGCTGCGTGAACCGGCCGTCCACAGGGATCGTTCGGGTGACGTCGCTGGCGTAATTGGCATACTCCGCCCCGAAATCCATCAAAATCAACTCGCCTGCCTGGCACTGTCGATCGTTCTTTTCGTAATGGAGGATGCAGGTGTTCGGTCCGGATGCGATGATCGGCAGAAAGGAAGGCCCTTTCGACCGGTTGCGGACGAGGACGTAGTGAAGCTCGGCCTCGATTTCGTATTCCCAAACGTGCGGCCGCACCACAGCGACCATGCGCCGAAAGGCATCCCCGGCCAGACGACAGGCTTCCCGGATCAGAACCATCTCGGGTTCGGATTTGACGACACGAAGATCTTGCAGAATCGGCGCGAGCCGCTCGTATCGATGCAGGGGATAGTGCTGCATGCACCATCGGATGAAGCGCATGTCCCGGGTTTCGACCACAGATTCCGCCCGGACGTGCTCGTTCGTATTGAGGTAGATGTGCTCGGCCTCTACGACCAGCTGCCGGAACACCGATTCGAATTCGTGGGTCCAGCGGATGGTGGAGATGCCTGAAAGGCGGTTGGCCTCTTCGGGTGTAAGCTGTGGTCCCTGCCAGGTAACGAGCCGTTCGTTGGTTTCCCGAATAAAGAGCACTTCCCGGAATTTCGGCTCGGGAGCATCCGGAAACAGCAGCAGAATGGTTTCTTCCTGATCGATGCCGGACAAATAAAAGAGATCGGCGTTCTGAACGAAGCTTCGAACCCCGTCCGCATTCGTCGGCATGATGTCGTTGGCGTTGACGACAGCGATCGATCCCGGTTTCAGCCGAGGGACAAGCCGGTTGCGGTTCTGGATGAAGAGCTCCGCCGGTGGAGGTATGTATCGCATCGATCCTCTTATTGCGGTAACTCACAACTGTCTGCGAGTTTCGCCTTCTTGTTTTCGACGAAATGGGCGGCCGCCAATGCCGCCGTACAGCCCTCACCGGCTGCAATCACGATCTGGCGGGCGTATTTCTGCCGTAAATCCCCGACCACAAAGAGACCCGGTATGGCCGTTTCACATTTGTCGTCCGTCAGAACGTACCCCTCCGGGGTCATACGCACTCCTGCCGGAACGAGGGCGTTGTTGGGTAAAAACCCGACGAAGACGAACATTCCGTCCACCGCCAGTTCGGACAGCTCCCCGCTTTGGGTGTCTTTGAGTCGGATGGCCCGAAGCCCGGCATCCCCACCGATGACTTCCACCGGAACCTTGTTCCAGAGGATTTCGATATTGCAGTCGTTCTGCACCCGCTGCTGCAAAATGCGGCTCGCCCGAAGGGCATCCCTCCGGTGAACGAGATAGACTTTCTTGGCAAGCTTGGCAAGATAGAGGCCTTCTTCGCAGGCGCTGTCCCCGCCGCCGATGACGGCAACCGTCTTGTTGCGAAAGAAAAACCCGTCGCATACCGCACAGTAGCTGACTCCCTTCCCGTAATAGGTGTCTTCACCGGGAATGCCCAGCTTCCGCGGGGTTCCACCTGCAGCGAGAATCACTGCGTGGCTTTGAAGCGTCCGACCGTCCTCGAGCCGAACCGTATGCACATCGAGGCCTGGATCGATGGCGACCACTTCCTGCTGAATCATGTCGATGCCGTAGGATGCAGCATGCTGCCGGAACTTTTCGGAGAGATCGTAGCCCGATATGGTTTCGAACCCCGGATAGTTTTCAACTTCTCCCGACAAGGTCATCTGCCCGCCAAAAGAACCTCTTTCGATGAGAGCCGTTTTGAGAGCCGCCCGCATGGCATAAATGCCTGCGGTCAGCCCGCCCGGGCCGCCGCCCACAACAATGAGATCGTACACTTCAGATGATGTCATCACCACACACTCCTGGATGGAATCGCAACCAGTCGGAGAGTCTCGTCATCGTCGCAGGGCAATCGACAAAATCGGGGTAGAGACGACATGTTGCGATTCCATCTCTTCTTGAATGGTCAGAACACGGAATGTCTCAACAAGAACACCATGAAAAACGAAAAACCCGAAATTTTCATCCGGAAAATTTCGGGTTCCGTTATCAAATCGATGGCAGTATTCCTGAGGCCATCCATCATCCAGTTCAAAACGTCGGCATGAACCCTGGCCTTAACGTTTGGAGAACTGGAACCGCGCCCTTGCAGCGCGCTGGCCGTATTTCTTTCGCTCTTTGGTTCTGGGATCGCGTTTGACGAACCCGGCCTTCTTCAGCAGGGGCCTCAAGGAGGGGTCAGCCTGCAGCAGCGCCCGGGTAATGCCATGACGAACGGCTCCAGCCTGCCCAATGATCCCGCCGCCCATCACCCGAACCTGGATATCCCAGCTTTCCGCGGCATTCGCCAGGAGCAGGGGTTGATTGATGATGAATCGGGCAGAGGGTACATCGAAGTATTGATCGATCGGTTTTTCGTTGACCGTGATGGTGCCTTTGCCCGGTTTCAGCCACGTTCTGGCAATGGAAGATTTCCGTCTTCCGGTTGCATAGTAAACGGTTTCTTTATCCATGATCTTCCTTTCTCAATCGATCTTCTTCAGGCCAAAACGACAGGCTGTTGTGCTTCATGCGGATGCTCGGAACCGGCATAGATCTTGAGTTTGCTGAGCATTTTCCTTCCGAGGGAGTTCTTGGGGAGCATCCCTTTGACGGCAAACCGCAGCACGTCTTCCGGCCGTTTCATCATCAGCTTTTGGGCATTGATGCTTTTCAAGCCTCCGGGATAGCCGCTGTGATGGTAGTACATCTTGTTCTGAAGCTTCTTCCCGGTAAGACGGATTTTAGATGCATTGATGACGATCACGGAATCCCCCATGTCTTCGTGGGGCGAATACAGGGGGTTCATTTTGCCGCGAAGCCTTGCTGCAATTTGAGAGGCAAGCCTGCCGAGAACGGCGCCGTTGGCATCCACAAGATACCAGTGATTCGGATTATCCGATGATTTCGGGCTGTAGGTATATTTTTTCACGATCTTTCTCCCTTTCGTTGAACAAGCAGAATCGGGGCTTTATAGCCATTCGATCTTCATAAGTCAAGTTGAAAATCGGCTACCGGCCGGCAACCTGCAACCCGACGCTTCGCTTGCGAAATCCGATCGAAAGCGGCAGCCAACGAATCTGGGGCAGCACCGTCGGGAGGACATTCACCATGGACGTATACAGGGCCGCCAGATAGGGCAGCGCCTGAATCGCCAAGGCACCGACCCAAACCATCATTTCCGGATTGTCGGTTCCAAATTTCAATACGATACCGACTGCCGCAAGGATGGTCGCCACCAGCATCAAGGCTTCTTCCGATGCCATCAGCAGGCCACGGATGACGGCCTGACGATTTTCACACTTGGGCGTCCGCAGAAACGGCTGATCCTTTCGCACAAACCCCGCAATGATGGCTCTTCCAATGGTGTGGCTGAGGGCCATGCCTGCGATGGCTGCACCGATGCGCTGTTTGAACGTACAGTCGACTCGTTCCTGATACAGCCACAGAAAATGCATCAGTCGGAAGATGAAGACCCCGATCGGCGGAAACAGCAGGAGATAGATCGGCTGCCCGAATATCCAGGGCATTGTCAACATCCCGAGCACCCACAACAAGCCCATCCACGTGATGATCACGTTGAGCGCATCTCCAAACCAAGGAAGCCATCCGGTTGCAAAATGGAATTTCTGACCGGCACTCAACCCGGATTCACGATTCCACGGCAGGAACAGCCGCCAGTGTTTACGAATGATCTGTACGGCACCGAAGGCCCAACGAAACCGCTGGCGTTTGTAACCGGCAAACGAATCCGGCGTGAGCCCCTTGCCGAAGCTTTCGTTGACATACACCGATTCGTAACCGGCGTTCATCAGCCGCACGCCCAGTTCCGAATCCTCGCAGATACACCATTCGCCCCACCGGCCGACGCCTTCCAACGCCGTCTTGCGGATCAGGGTCATCGTTCCGTGCTGGATAATGGCATCGCGTTCGTTGCGATGCACCATACCGATCTGGAAAAACCCGAAGTATTCCCAGTTCAGCATTTCCTTGAAAAGGCTGCCTTCCCATTCACGATGGTCTTGGGGGGCCTGAACGAAGCCGACGGTGGATTTGTCGAAATATGGGATGAGGGATTTCAGCCAGTCCGGCCGGACGATATAATCGCTGTCCACCACACCGACGATTTCCGCATCGGAAGCCGTGTTCCTCAGGGCGAAATTGAGAGCTCCGGCCTTGTATCCCGGCCATTTGCCCAAATGGAAGAAGCGGAACGTTTCACCCAACCGGGCGCAGTAATCCCGAACCGGCTCCCAGGTCGCCGGATCGAGGGTATTGTTGTCGATGACCAGGACCTCGTAGTTCGGATAGTCGAGGCGGTTCAGGCTGTCGAGGGTCTGAAACACCATCTCCGGCGGTTCGTTGCAGATGGCCACATGCAGCGACACCTTGGGCCAGTGTTTCCGATCGGCATCCGGAACAAAGGGCCTGAAAAACCGCTTGAGCCCCTTCGGGAAAAGCATTTCGCTCATCTCGAAGGCATTGATCATGACGATGGCCAGAAGTCCGGCCTGAAGCGGCATGAGCACGGCCCAGATCACCCGTTCGAGGGGCCGAAGCTCCGTATGGGTCGGAATGAACAAAATCCAGACGGCTGCACAGATGACCCCCTGAAGGATCAACGAAAACAAGACCCGTGCATTGACGGGTTGATCCGTCCGCCGCTTCAGGTACCACAGCAGCGGCCCCAACGCCAGCAACAGGGATACATAGAATTCGATCGGAACCGTTCGATGGGGAGCGATCGGTCCTTCCATGGCCAGCTTGAAACGGCGGTCGACATCGAAAATGCCCCAGTGAGCGCCGACAACGCCTTCCAGCGGCACTTTCCAGGACTGATCGAAGGCCTCCATGATGAAATAGTCCATCTCCCTGGCGTCTGCGATGTTCAGGAAATTCCGCAAGAACAGGGCTTCGTTGACTCGGCTCGGTTTGGCGGCCCCACGGCGTTCGCCAAGACTGGGCCATCCGACTTCGGCCAGCAGAACGTGCTTGTCCGGAAAGGCCTGTCGGACCTGGTTGTAGCGTTCCAGAACCCAGTCGACGGCTCTATCCACCGGGACGCGTTCCCAGTAGGGAAGAACGTGGATGGCGATGTAATCGACATTCTTGCCGAGTTCGGGGTAATTGATCCAAACATGCCAGGGTTCGGCACTGCTGACGGGACACTTGACCTTCTCCCGCACCCTGCGGATGTAATCGATCAGCTGCTCCGGCGTCAAATCGCCCCGGAGTACGGCTTCGTTTCCGACGATCACCCGTTTGATCGTGGACGTATAGATGTTGGCGTTCCGGATCAGGTTGGCGATTTCCCGCTCGTTCTTTTCAAGATCCTGATCCAACCAGGCGCCGGCAGTCACCCCAAATCCATAGCGGGCCGCCATACCCGGAATGTTCTCGAAGCCGTCCATCGAAGAGTAGGTACGGACGTTACGCACAAGCCCCTTCAACAGACGCAAATCCTGATCGATTTCGTCCGCAGAAGGGTAGACCTTCTTCATGGCGTCCTGCCCCTCTTGATAGGGGCTGAAGGAAACGCCTTGGATTCTGCCGGACCATGCCGGCGCATCCGGTACTTTCCGATTGAACCCTACCCACAACGCCAAGTTCACCAAAATCACTGCAATTACAATATAGCCCGTAGACTTTTTCATCGCTGCCTGCCCAAAAAGGGTTTTTCCTGAAAACGACCCGCTTTTAGGGCCCCTTCGGCCCCGAATTTCCAACAACGAATGCCGTTTTCAAATCCGAATATTTTTAATGCATCCTCATGCAATAGTCAAGAAAGTTCGGGGATGGCAGCGGGCAGCAGGTAGACACGACGGATTGGAAAAAGCGAATATTTGCAGGACCTTCATCCAGGATGGTCACCGAATCACGGATGGAAAGCGGGACGGATCGGTGTGCGGAAGGAATTTGGCTGCGCTGAAGCGGTTCATGAAATCGACGTTGACATTGAGTTCCATATACGTGATATTTTCGTGTATCCGTGGGATTTCGGACATGACCTCGGGCCGAAGCAGAACGAGGGTCGCGCCTTCCAGGCTCGAATTGCCGATCGCCCGATAGCGTTCCAGCGGCAGATCGGGAATCATACCGATGGTGATGGCGGAAACCGGATCGATGAACATGCCGAACGTCCCGGCGATCCATACCGATTCGAGATCCTCAGGCTTCATGCCGACGGCTGCCGTCAACGTTTCCAAAATGGTGTACATGGCGGCCTTCGATCGGATCAGGCTGTCGAGATCGGCCTGGGTCAGGTAGAGCGGCTCTCCTGTGGCGGATTCCTCAGCTTCCGCAATGCAGTAGGCGGCCATGCCGTCTTGCTCCCGCAGCCGATTGCCGCAAGCCGAGGCAACGAATTTACCCCGAATGTCGATGAAGCCTTTTCGAAACAGGCACGCCGCCAGGTCGATGATCCCGGAGCCGCAAATGCCTTTTGGCGGTTGATCTCCAATCGTATGATACAGCATCTCGCTGGTTTTCGGATCGATCCAGAACCGGTCGATGGCACCGGGTCCGGCCATCATCCCCATTTTGCTGACTCCGCCTTCGAGTGCCGGTCCGGCGGCTCCGGCGCATGCCATCATCCAGGAGGCATTGCCCAACACGACTTCGGCATTGGTGCCGACATCGACCATCAAAGCGGTCTGCTCCTGCCGATGCAAACCGGCATACAGGATACCCGAAATGAGATCGCCGCCGAAATAGCTTCCGATGTTTGGAAACACGAAGACGCGGGCCGTGGATCGCAGCTTCAGACCGATGTCCGCTGCGGAAACGACCGGAAAGCGGTTCATGACCGGAATATACGGCTCCCGGATCAGATAATAGGGTGACAGGCCCAGAAACAAATGGGACATGGTCGTGTTTCCGGATACAGTCATTAGAAATACCCGAGAAGGGTCTGAACCTTTTGCCAAGCAGAGTTCTTCGATGGCTTCGTGGAGCCCTTCGATGACGACCCGCTGCAGGTATTCAAGCCCCCCGTCGACACTGCATGCATGATGGATCCGGCTCAGAATGTCCGGACCCACGACGATTTGGGGGTTGTCGAAGGATGTCTCCCCGCAGACCGTTTTCGATGCCAGATCGATCAACCGGATCACGATTCGGGTCGTACCCAGATCGACGGCCACCCCCCAGACGGGTTGCGGATCCTCCGGATCCAGGACGTCGATGAGAATAGCGTTTCGCGCATCGTCAAAGATAACGGCCCGAACCTTGTAGGCGGTTTTGCGGAGGGCTTCGGGAAGTGCGCGCAGCAGACGCCAATCGGCAGCCAATCGACCGATGTCCAAGCCGCAGGAGGAACAAAGAGCGCCCAGAAGGCGATCGGCATCCGCCGTATTGTCTTTCAATGAGGGTTCGGTGAGCTGAATGTCCTGAACCCAGGATGCCAGTTGTCTGGAAGATGAAAGTGGCTTCATGCTATCGTTTCGAACCATGGGGTGACCGGTTGCAACGGGACGTTTGCGCCGACGGTTTTATCCCACAATCGACGGAATCTCTCAAGCCCATTCCATCTACCATGTGGGTATCCAAACCATCCGCCCGTGAGAATCGATATCAACCGCCATCTGCCTGAATTCTGGCTGCTTTATGGTGGACTCGCAAAAAGTCGCTTTTCCCGTACTTTTCGGGAATGCCGGGCATCAGCGGGGTGACTGGGGAAGCCTTTTGAGACTGCTGCGAAAACGTGTTTGAAGCCGCCGGATATCGTTGGATCGGACGGACGCGCTTGAACGAATGGACATTGAAAAGCAAGCCATTGCGATTCCACGAGCCTGTATCCACTGTTTGGCTATCCGTCCGATCCTACGAGATCGGGCGGCTGAGTTTTTTCGCAGCAGCGAAAAAGGTTCCCCAGTCACCCCGCGACTCGACAGAGACTTCCTGACTTTTTGCGGGCCATCACTATGATGATGATCACCAACAGGAACCATTCCTATGCACCACATCGAAGGATCCATCGGATTTATTGGAGCGGGCAACATGGCCGATGCCATGATCGGTGCCCTGCTGCAAGCCCACATCTATTCACCGGATAAGGTATTTGCCAGCGACATTGATACCGATAAACTGGCCGTTCTCCGCACCCGATATGGGATTCACCCCTTAGCGGACAATTTTTCCGTTTATCAGGCAAGCGATATGGTGGTGCTGGCCGTCAAACCACAATTTTTTGAACCGGCTGTAACCTCCATCACGAAACATCCTCTTTACCCATGCAAGACCCGGCGATTGATCGTTTCCATTGCAGCGGGGGTCCGGATCCAAAAAATGGAACAGCTGTTTTACGGGGAAAGACCGGAACACATCCGAATGCTGCATCCAATCATCCGGGTAATGCCCAACACCCCGGCCCTGGTTCTTGCTGGTGTTTCCGGAATGAGCTCGAACCGGTACGTCACAGAACCGGATGTTCGACAGGCACGAACGATTCTCGAATCCATGGGGACGGTTCTCGAATTTGAAGAGGAACAACTGGATGCAGTGACAGCCGTATCCGGATCGGGACCGGCCTACGTGTTCTATCTGATGGAAGCCATGACGGCTGCTGCCGAACGATTGGGTCTGGAACCCGAAAAAGCCGCTGTCCTCGTTCGGGAAACGCTGCGAGGTGCCGTCGAGCTGGTTCGACATACCGGCGAAACCCCGGAGGCGCTTCGCCGAAAAGTCACCTCTCCAGGTGGAACCACCGAAGCCGCCCTTCGTGTTCTGGAAGAAAGAGCGATCAAACCAGGCTTGATTGCGGCGATCGAGGCAGCGGCCGCCCGCGGTCGGGAACTCGGCAACAGATGATGCCCCCGCAAAAAGTCGTCTTTCCCGTGCTGTTTGTAAATGTCGGGCATAAGCGGGGTGACTGGGGAAGCCTTTTGGGCTTGCTCATAAAAAGGTTCCCAAGTCACCCCGCGACTCGACAGAGACTTCCGGCCTTTTTGCGAAGCCGTCACAGATACCATCATGCGGGAACTGTAATAGCCGCTGCCCACTGCCAACCGTTTTCGTGAGAAGGATTTTCATGTTCTCAGATGCCGTTACATGGCCGGCAGCCTTTCTTGCCGGGCTGTTGTCCTTTTTTTCGCCCTGTATCCTGCCGCTCATTCCGGCTTATTTTACCTTCATTACGGGGTTTTCTCTCGATGAGCTGACCGAGGCCTCCGCCCGTGTGCGTACCCGTGTCATCGTTTCCACACTGGCCTTCATCGCCGGGTTTTCGATCGTATTTGTCGCACTCGGTGCATCGGCGTCGGCCGCTGGTGCCCTTGTCGCCTCTCACACCCAGACCATCCGGATCATCGGTGGTGCGTTGATCATCGTTTTCGGCGTTCATCTCATCGGTTGGATCCGCATTCCCTTTCTGGATGTCGAAAAGCGCGCCCATTTGAGTCAAAAACCACTTCATGCATTCGGTACGGTATTGATCGGAATGGCTTTCGGCGCCGGCTGGAGCCCCTGTATCGGCCCCCTGTTGGGATCGATCCTGGTGCTTGCCGGCAATCGGGATACCATCGGCGAAGGAATGGGTCTTCTTGCCGTCTATTCGGCAGGCCTGGCCGTTCCGTTCATGACGATGTCGGTGTTTATTCACTTTCTGTTGATGTTCTTGAACCGGGCCAAGAAAGTCTTACAATATGTGAACAAGGTTGCGGGCGGTCTGCTGATCCTGATCGGAATCGCCCTGATGGCCGGAAAACTCGGCTGATACGATGTGTCTATGTCGAAAGGATTGAAGGATATGATACGACGGTTGTTTTGGAATGGATGGATACTGGGATGGCTGGTGATATTCGGGCTTCAGACAGCCCATGCCGCTGAAATCCAATGGATGAAATATGAGGAAGGACTTGCCCGGGCCAACAGCAATCACAAGAAGATCTTCCTGAACTTCCATGCGGAATGGTGTGTGTACTGCACGAAGATGAACAAGGAGACCTTTACGAATCCCGCCCTGATCGCTTACATGAACGAGAACTTCGTCCCCATCAAGGTCGACTCGGACAAAGAACCTGCGATCGCTCAGCGCTATCGGGTACAGGGGTTGCCCACCAGCTGGTTTCTGACGGACAAGGGAGAGCAGATCGCAAACCAGCCGGGCTTCATTCCTGCGGAACATCTGCTGAACATGATGAAGTATGTATCGACGGACAGCTACAAGACCCTTTCCTTCAAGGAATTTCTGAAAAAGAAATGATGCCGTGAGCAGCCCCCTGATCGATCCCTCCTTTCTGAAGCGGTTGATCGCCGAAACCCTTCACCCCGGCCCCCCTGAAGCCGGCCGGTATCGCATGGCCTGCGTCTTCCTGCTCCTGCTCGTTCGAAACGGCTGCCTTCATGTGCTGGCCCTCCAGAAAACGGACACGGAAGGATATCCCTGGCGAAACCAGGTGGCCCTGCCTGGGGGTCACATCGATCCGGACGATCCGGATGCCCTTTCTGCGTGTTTTCGAGAACTTCGGGAAGAACTGGGAATCGGAGCCGATGAGGTGGTGTTCACTGGATCGGTGGGCCATTTTCAGACGATCAACGATCGGGATCTGGAGGTGTTCACCGGATTCTGGAAACAAGAGCGGCTCATCTTTCACAAGAAAAAGGAGATTTCCCGGGTGCTGTATCTCCCGATTTCGGAATTGATGAAAACCCACGTCGAACAGGGATTTCACGGATGGATCCCGGATGTGCACCGTCTTCTCTATCCGGTGGGGGATGTCACCGTGTGGGGTGTCACGGCACGCATCCTTCATCATTTTCTGGAAATGCTTCACGGCATGCGCCATTGCCTCGGGCCGTGAGAAGGGCATTCGCAGGCAGCCGAAGGCTTCCGCCAACGACCTTCGGTTTTCAGGGGATTTTCTCGGAATGACGGACCTCAAGCAGGGGTTTGGCCGGAGCCCTGAATTCAGGCATGTTCTCGGTTTTTGCGCTTCTCCATCCAAAACTCGATGATTCGAAAACCGCAGATGATCCACGCCGTAGCACTCAGGACGGCCAACAACACCGGTATCCACAGATAAGCCGAAAATGCGGGCTCTTCCCGAACGACCTGGACACCGGCGATGGAAAATCCCAGCAAGCACAGAAGGATCACCATCCGGATCCATGTCACGGTCGGTGAGTCATACCAGGGTATGATCCGTTTTCGAAAAACCGGATTGTCCTCGAGTTTCATGGATTCTCCCGAAGGGGGCGGTCTCCTGTCGAAGCGTCGGCCCCCGGTTGTTCATTCACTGGAGGGACTTCTCAGCCACCTTGTCAAACGGGGCCAATGTATGCAAAAACGAACCACATTTCAAGAATCGGATCGGCTCCGGGTATCCTTCGGATTCGTTTTCTGGATCCTCGTCTTCCTGCTTTCAGGATGTGCCGGCATGGGCAAAACGGTTTCATCGGACAATACCAGTGCAGAAACGATCGAAGGCACCATCCTCGATGGAAAAACCCTTCAAGAAATTTCCTTCGACGAACTGCTCGAGCGATTGAGCGCCGTTCGCATCGTATACGTCGGAGAAACCCATACCCGGATGGTGGACCACCGCATCCAGTTGCACCTGCTGAAACACCTCAGTCATCGGCTCCCGGATCTATGCCTTGGCGTGGAAATGATCGACATGAGCTACCAGCCCGTTCTCGATGCGTGGGTTCAACCAGGGGCTGGAGACAACCGATGGTTTCTCGAGAAAACCCACTGGTATGCCAACTGGCGCTTTCCCTTCGATCTCTATGCGGATATCTTTCTTCTCGCCCAGGAACGACAGATTCCCATCTATGGATTGAACCTCCCGTTTCACATTCCGGCCAAGATCGCCATCGGTGGTCTCGACAGCCTCATGGCGGCAGACGCCGCCTTTCTACCACCTACCATCGACCTGAACGTCGAGCGCCACAAAGCCTACATCCGGAGCATTTACGAAAAACACCACAGCAGAGCGGTTCCCAACCGGGACAATTTCGAATTCTTCTACATGGCCCAGTGCGCCTGGGAAGATACCATGGCGGCATCCATTTCCCGACATGTCGGACAGAATTCCATGATCGTTCTGATCGGAAACGGCCACATCGTTCACAAATTCGGTGTGCCGGACCGCGCTTTCGCCAGAACGGGTCTTGCGTTCGCCACGATCTACCTGACCACGGAAGAGGATCGGATCGAGCCGGATATCGCCGATTTCATCTGGAAGACACCCAAGGCGGGCACCAACCGCCTACCCTATGGATCCCATCATGAAAACCAGCAGGAGAAACCATGAACCGAAACCTTCGTATCGGCGCCCTCATTTCCGGAGGTGGAACCAACCTTCAAGCCATCATCGATGCCTGTGAATCCGGCCGCATTTCCGGAAACATCGTTTTCGTCGGATCGGACAACCCGGACGCCTTCGGCTTGAACCGGGCAACAAAGCACGGCATTCCGACCTTCGTCGTGCCCTATCGATCGATCCTTCAGCAGATTCGGGAAAAGACCCTGCCCTGGCCGAAGGATTTCGACCTGGAAGACAGCCTGCAAAAGCAGCACATTTTCCCGAAGGACACACCGCCTCACCGCATCGTCCGCTTCCTCGCCTCCCGGGCTGCAGCCGAAGCCGAGCTGCTCTCTCATATGGCCCGGTTTCCCTTCGACCTGCTGATCCTGGCAGGATTCATGCGCAACCTGACGCCCTATTTCATCGATCGGATCAACGCCGATCCCCAAAATCCCCGGATCATGAACATTCACCCGGCGATTTTACCGGCATTCCCCGGAACAGACGGTTACGGAGACACCTACCGCCATGGGTGCAAGGTCGGCGGATGCACGGTACATTTCATCGACTACGGAGAAGACTCCGGCCCCATCATCGGCCAGCGATGTTTTCCGATTCTGCCGTCGGATACGCTGGAGACGATCAAGAAGAAAGGCCTCGAGCAGGAGTGGCTCCTCTACCCCGAATGTATCCAGGCCTATGCCGAAGGCCGGCTGAAACTCGAGCGGCGCTCGTACACGCTGGACAACGGGAAGGTTGTGGAGCGGACGGTGGTCCACTGGATGGATAGCGGCGATGTATTTTCCAAAGCGGTCGTATCGCCCTGAATACCGGGGAACTTGACGGAGAACAGCCATGAACGAAGCACTGAATCGGGAATATTTCGAAGAACAGTATCGCATCTGGAAGACACATCCCGAACACCTGCCGGAGAGCTGGCGGTTTTTCTTCGAGGGATTCGCATTCGGGCTCGAAAGAGAGCAGACATCCACCTGCGATGAGCAGGCGCTGACCCGGCAGGCCAAGGTCGAAGCCCTGGTCCACCGGTACCGGGACATGGGCCATCTGCTGGCCTGCATGGATCCCCTCACCGCCTGTCCCATATCCCACCCGTTGCTTGAGCCATCGTCATTCGGCCTCTCGGAAACCGACATCGATCAACCGGCTCGCTTTGCCGTCGCTCTGTTTTCCGGGACGGCATCGGTTCGGGACTTGATCCAGGCCCTTCGAGACACCTATTGCCGGACCATCGGCGTCGAGTACATGCATCTTCAGGACCCGGAAGAGCGGCAATGGCTCCAGGCACGAATGGAACCCATCCGCAACCGCCCCGACTTCGATCGGGACACCCGCATGCGCATCCTGAACAAGCTCATCGAAGCGGATGTCTTCGAGCGCTTTCTGAACAGGACGTATGTCGGTGTGACCCGGTTCTCGATCGAAGGTGCCGACACCCTCATCCCCCTTCTCGATCGGATGTTCGACAGAGCCGCAGGCAACGGATTTCGGGAAGTGGTTTTCGGAATGGCTCACCGCGGAAGGCTCAACGTGCTCGCCCACATTTTCGCCAAACCCTACGAAGACATTCTCGTGGAATTCGAGCACTGCTACGATCCGGAACAGGTCAGCGGCTACGGAGACGTCAAGTACCACAACGGATACCTGAACGAGATCGCATTTGGAAGCGGAACACTTCGCATGTGCATGGTATCCAATCCCAGCCATCTAGAAGCCGTCGATCCGGTAGTGGAAGGGGTTGCCCGAGCCAGACAGGAAGCAACAGGCGGGGTGGATCGGGTGCTTCCGGTGCTGATCCACGGCGATGCGGCGTTTGCGGGACAGGGCATCGTCGCGGAAGTGCTCAACATGAGCCGCTTGGAAGGCTATCGAACCGGAGGAACCGTTCATGTCATCGTCAACAACCAGATCGGCTACACGACGCTTCCGACCGATGCCCGATCGAGCCGGTACGCCACGGATGTGGCCAAGGGAATTTGCGCTCCGATTTTCCACGTTCACGGCGAAGACCCGGAAGCCGCCTGTCATGTGGCAGCCTTGGCGCTCGACTACCGCAACCGCTTTCACAAGGATGTGGTGATCGATCTTGTCTGCTACAGACGTCACGGCCACAACGAAGGGGACGATCCCTATTTCACCCAGCCCCGGATGGTGGAACGAATCCGAAACCGCCCGACGCTTGCCGCTCTGTATGCCGATGCTCTGAAGAACGCCGGTACGATCGACGATTCGTATGTCCTTAAGGTCGCCGGAAAGATCGAGGAACGGCTCGATATGGCCTACAGGTCCGTACACGATACTGTCTGCAGCTTTCCGGAAATCCGATTCTATCCGGAAGCCAGACGATCCGCCGGAGTTCCGGCCACTCCAGTGACCGACGATCAGTTGAATCGATGGGCCCAGATCCTCTGCAGCGTACCCGAAGGTCTCAGCCCGCCTCCGAAGCTTTCGGCCATGCTTGCGAAGCGGCTTCAGGCCATGGAGTCCGACTCTGGTATCGACTGGGCCTTTGCCGAAACCCTGGCCTTCGCTTCCCTTCTGGATGCGGGTATATCGGTTCGTCTGAGCGGACAGGATCTGCGTCGGGGCACGTTCAGCCAGCGTCACTGCATGATCACGGACATTCATACCGAAGAGCGGGTCTTTCCCCTTCGGAAAATCGCCAAACCACCTGCAACCTTCGAGGCGTTCGACAGCCTGCTTGCCGAGGCAAGCGTCCTGGGGTTCGAATATGGGTATTCCCTGTTGCGGCCGGATTGCCTCACGATTTGGGAGGCCCAGTTCGGGGATTTCGTCAACAACGCCCAGACCATCATCGATCTCTTCCTTGCAAGCGGGGAGACGAAATGGCACCAGCAGAGCGGCCTCGTCGTCCTGCTCCCGCATGGGCTTGAAGGACTCGGGCCGGAGCATTCGAGCGCACGACCCGAGCGATTGCTCCAGCTCTGCGCACAAGACAACATTCAGGTCTGCCAGCCGACCACACCGGCGCAATTCTTCCATCTGCTTCGACGACAAGCCGTACTCCCCCATCGAAAACCACTTTTCGTCCTCACCCCCAAGAGCCTGCTTCGGGCGCCTCAGGCCGTATCGACGCGTAAGGCATTCACATCCAGTGTCTTTGAAGCCGTATTGATCGACGAACCGGAAGAAAAGGCCGAGCGGATACTGGTTTGCAGCGGAAAAATCGCCTACGATCTTGCAGAACGAAGAAAGGTGGCGGGGAAACCGGCTGCCATCGTTCGCATGGAACGGCTCTATCCCTTCGATGCGGCCGGGTTCAAGACCGCCATCGCTTCCTTGCCATCGGAGGTTCCCTGGTTCTGGGTACAGGACGAGCCCGAAAACATGGGAGGCTATCGGTTCATGGCACCGCTTTTGAAGAACGTCATCGGCAAACCGATTGCCTGCATCGGAAGAGCGGCTTCCCCTTCCCCGGCAACCGGCTATCCCAAGGTATATCGGAGCGAACAGGAAACCATCCTGCGACAAGCGTTCGACTTCTGACGGATGAGGCAGGCGCTACATCGAGGGGCGCTCCGTAACGATCTGGAAATTGCGCGAACCGGAATGCCGGACGGCATCGATGACAGAGACGAGGAGGCCGACGGGAACTTCCCGATCCGACCGGATGTGAATGGGGATATCGGGACGCCAGGAAGGTTGCTCCCGGAGGATGGTGGCAAGCGCTTGAAGGGAAACGGTCTGCCCCTGAATCGAAACCTCGCCTTCCCGGGTAATGACGAGGACGATGCGGGATGCGGAGAGGTCTTCCGAGCTGGTGGATTGGGGAAGCCGGATGGAGATGCTCCGATCCAGGGCCATATTGAAGGTCAACATGAAAAAGAGCAGCAGGAGAAACACCACATCCACCAGCGGCGCAATATCGATGTGGCTGTGACGTCGTTTTCGGCGTTCAATTTCCATGCTGCCTCCTGTAATAGGCAGCCGATGCCGCTTCCCGGACGATCAGGGTGATCTGATCGAGACGTTCTTCCAAGAAATGACCGGCAATGTGGGTCGGAATCGCAACGAACAATCCGGCTGCTGTCGTGATGAGCGCTTCCCAGATGCCTCCGGCAAGCATGCCTGGATTGACCTGGGTCTGGCTGGCGGCAATGACCTGAAAGGCCTGGATCATACCGGTAACGGTTCCCGTCAACCCCATCAGCGGGGAAATGACCGCTATCAAGGACAGTACGCCCAAGCCCTTTTCCATTTCTCGGATCTGCCGGGTACCGACGATACCGATTTCCTTCTCGTTTCTTCCCGATTCGACGGCCATGCGGATGGGTTCCAAATATGGAAGCCGTTTCCGCCATACCGTTTCGACATCTTCCGAAACCGCCTTCCAGATGCTCCAGAATTCCCAGGCTTTCTTCAAGGCGATTGCCATCGCCAAGATGGAACAAAGCAGAATGGGCCACATGAGCGGCCCTCCCTTGACGAACAAGTCCATCATGATCGCATCATCCCTTTTTGATCAGTTGTCCAATTGAAATCGAATTTGCAGCAGCGCCACGCAGGCGATGGGCCTGCCTTCTCGAACGGCCGGTGAAAACACCGATTGCCGTACGGCCCGAAGCGCTTCCTCATCGAAACCGTGCCCTGCAGATTGCACCACCTCCGCCTGTGTCAGTTTCCCGGATACATCGATGGACAACCGCAGCACGACCGTTCCCTCGACACCCATACGCCTGGCCGCCCTGGGATACTGGGGCATGGCCCGCTGAATGAATTGCGGCCCCCCCACGGCACCGACCCTGGATTCGACAGGCATAGCCGGTCCTCCAGACACGTCGGTCAACGACGAAGCGGGGGCAGATCCCCTATGCTCAAGAGGCCCGGATGGAACCGAATCCGCTGAACGATTCGTCGTATCCTCTTCTTTAAATCCGGCGGTTTCGGGCGATGGTTCTTCCCGAACGACAGACTTGAGGACCGGAGGCTCCGATCGGGGTTTTTCAACCGAATGAATCCGTCGTGGTGGATTGTGGCGAACGACCGGAACCGGTTTCGGAGGAGGTGTTTCGATCGGCTGAACCGGTGCCGAAGGCGCTTCCAGCGTGACTTCGGGTAACGGTGGGGGAGGATCCGAAAGAATCAGCTGAATGGTTTCGGGAACCACATCCAGGGCCGTTTTCGGACTGACCGGAACATAGAAAAGGAGGGCATGGATCAAAACGGCGATCAACAACCAATATCCGTTGTTCATTCCCCTGGAAGAGCCGACAAATGACAAGACGTTTGTTTCCATCCGTTGATCGTACACCAGTGGGCGGTGGATTTCCGGCCGTTTTCATTCCCGAAAACGGCGGCACCGCTATGAATATGGATCGTAAAACCCACATTCAGCTCTCCTTTCGCAAGTGCCAAGGGGTGTTGAATGTGGGTAGAAAACAAAAAGCCACGAAAGCTGCCCGACATGAACCAAAGAGCACCTTCGTGGCTTGAAGAATGATAGGATGAAACGGTGACGATGATCGAACCATCGGATCATCTGCATTCAACGGTCGGCTTCAGCAGACCATTAACTGATTTGTAGGATATCGATCCGGCTGCTGTCAAGAACGAAATTTGACGAAATCGTCCATGATGGGCTCGCAAAAAGTCAGGCACTCTTCCGATTCGGTCAGATTTGCCATGGTCCTTTTGTAGGGGCGATTCATGAATCGCCCCTACATGAATCGCCCGTATGGGATTTTCCCGGTCAAATTCCCATCTCTGGGGATTGTTCATGATGTATTCCCGGATGTTGTTGAACGACTCCTCGTCGCGGATGATGTGTTCGTGATCATTGCGTTGCCAGACCGAAACGCCCGGTATGTTGCGCATTTCATTGATTCGTTTTTGCGACTCCATCAAAAGTGAGCCATGACGGCTTTCAGGTGATCGATCCACACATCGACGACCTGGGGATATTCCGCCGTTCCCTTCAGCACCGGTACACACGTAAAGCCGTTTTTCGTGAGAATGGACTTCCAGCTGTCCGGTTCGTCTCCGGCCATATCGTTTCGGGCATGATCACCGGCCACAAGCATGAGCGGGGCCAGATACACCTTCTTGACTTTCAACTCCTTGAGTTTCGGAATGACCCCTTCGATGGTCAAATTTCCTTCGACCGTGGCAAGGAAGGTTCGGGGATCTTTCTGCTGGAAGACAGCGTTCATCGCCATGTAGATGGCATCTGAGGGGTGGTGTTCGGTGCCATGCCCCATCAGAACGGTGGCATCCGTCGGTTTTCTTTCCGGAATGCCGCTTAGGATGGCATCTGCGACAGTTTCCATATCCTTGGCAGAGGAAAGCAGCGGCCTGGCCACCAGAATCTTTTCGAAGCCTCCGCTCATTTGCCCAAACAGCCGGGCGTTCTGAACCAGTTCATGAAATTCCTCTCCGGGAATCGTCTGAAGGGAGAGCACGGCCACATGGGTGAAACCCTCGGACATCAATCTGGCCAATGCCACTTCCGGAGAATCGAGATGCTTTCCCTGCTTGGCAAGCTTGGCCCGGATGATTTTCGAAGTAAAGGCCCAGCGAAGTTCGACATCCGGAAAAGCCGACCGTGCTTTGGCTTCGACATTCTCGAAGGCTTTCTGGGCTTCCGGCACACTGGTTCCAAACGCCGTCAGCAAAATGGCCTTTTTGGCTGCCTTGGGTTCACCATGACCCGCCAGGGCATGGGCTGCAGCCAGCAATGTCAGCAGAACGAACCACCCCATCCATACGAACCGTTTTGAACGATACATGAAATGCTCCTTTCCGTGATTGATGGACACGCTCCTTTCAAATCCCGCGTTCCAATCCCTGTCTCATCAACCGAAGATCCGAATCGGTTGCCCCCGCAGCTCCAGTTTCGATTGATCCGCCGATACCGTCGCCCCGATGCAGGATATTTGCTGGATGCCTGCCGTCAACATGCGCCAACAGGCATCCGCTACATCATCCTCGCTGGCGGAAAGCCGAATGGCTTCGACATCGAGCTTGCGGCGAAGCCCAACAAAATCGATGTCATCCAACTCTTTTGGATACCGGCCGTCTGATTTGAGATACAGAATCATTCCCTTCTTCATACACGCTCCTTTCCCTGCCGTTTGGGGTCCGGAATCTGCAAGAATGTTCTATCGTTTGACGGCTTCCAACCGAAAGAGACTCGTCTGCAAAAAAAATCCCGGACCGATGAAAGATCGATCCGGGATGCCCTGTTATCGCACGGAATCCTTTTCCTGTTCTGGTCCACGAGACAGGAATGTCTATTCATCGAATTCAGGCAGGTCTTCTGACTTTCGAATCATCCTACCGGCAGCGCCTTCCCGATGCCTGACAGCGATCAGTGGCTCAATGGCTGCTTTCGTCCTCGAATACAGCGGCGGGCCCGTCCCCGATTCTCACGGGGTTCCCTCTTGTCGGCCCCCTGCGGGGGCACCTGTTCGATGGTTCTTACAAACCACACTTTCCTTAAAACTGTCAACAACAATTTTTCATATGTGATGGAGTCGCAAAAAGTCAGGCCCTCTCATTTGACCCGCAGGAAGGCGGGTGAATTTTGCTCAGCAGCGGAAAAACTCAGCAGCCCGAGCTCGTAGGATCGGGCGGATGGCCAAAATGAAAAGAATGGGTTGCTGGTTTCCAACAAGCTGTTTTT